>NZ_JBIUSS010000005.1:56480-383316 GCF_044741445.1 Kitasatospora sp. NPDC088160
GGGCGCCGCGGTCGTCACGGTCACCGAAGGAACGGCCACCACGGTCGTCACGGTCACGGTTGAAGCCACCGGAACGGCCACCACGGTCATCGCGGTTGAAGCCACCGGAACGGGCGCCGCGGTCGTCACGGTCACCGAAGGAACGGCCACCACGGTCGTCACGGTCACGGTTGAAGCCACCGGAACGGCCACCACGGTCATCGCGGTCACGGTCACGGCCGAAGGCCGGACGCTCGGTGCGCGCCTCGCGGTACGACGGCGTGCGCTCCTCGGCCTGCGGCGCGGCGGCCGGAGCCGGCGCCTCGGTGGCCGGGGTCTCCGCAGCGGCCTCGTCGCCCGCCTCGGCGGCCGGGGCCTCGTCCTCGATGCCCAGCTCGGCCCGCTCGCGGGCGGCCCGCGCGGCCAGGCGGTCGGCCTCCTCGCGCAGCTCGGTGGTGCGGCGCTGCGCGCGCTCCAGCTGGCGGGTCATGTCGGCGAGCTCGCGCTCGGCGGCACCGGCGATGCCGGCCGCGCTCTCGGCCTGGACCTCGATCAGCGAACGGGCGCCGGTGATCTTGGCGACCTCGGCGTCGAAGGCGTGGTCGAGGATGTGGCGCGAGGCGTCGACGCCCGCGTCCTCCATCAGGCGGAAGACGCCGCGGCGCTGGTGCGGCAGCACCAGGGTGACGACGGCGCCGGAGCGCCCGGCCCGGGCGGTGCGGCCGGAGCGGTGCAGGTAGTCCTTGTGGTCGCCGGCCGGGTCCACGTTGAGGACCAGGTCGATGCCGTCGACGTGGATGCCGCGGGCGGCGACGTCGGTGGCGACGACGACGTTGACGTAGCCGTCCTTGAAGTCGCCGAGGACGCGGGTACGGGCGCCCTGGGTCATCCCGCCGTGCAGCGCGTCGGCCTTCACGCCGGCCTCGATGAGCTGCTCGGCGACGCGGTCGGCGCCCATCTGGGTGCGGACGAAGATGATCGTGCGGCCCTTGCGGGCGGCGATCGCGTTGGTGATCGGCGCCTTGTCCTTGGGCTTCACCACGAGGATGTGGTGGGTCATGGTGGTGACCGCGCCGGCCGACGGGTCGACCTCGTGGGTGACCGGGTTCTTCAGGTAGCGCTTGACCAGAGTGTCGATCTCGTTCTCCAGGGTGGCGGAGAACAGCAGGCGCTGGCCACCGGCCGGCACCTGGTCGAGGATCTCGGTGACCTCGGGCAGGAAGCCCATGTCGGCCATCTGGTCGGCCTCGTCGAGCACGACGGTCCGGACGTCGGCCAGCTTGGCGCTGCCGCGGTTCAGCAGGTCGCGCAGACGGCCGGGGGTGGCGACCAGGACGTCGACGCCGCGCTCCAGCGCGTAGATCTGGTTCGACATCGAGGTGCCGCCGCAGACGACCTTGAGCTTGAGGCCGAGCACCGAGCCGAACGGCTCCAGGGCGTCGGCCACCTGCATGGCCAGCTCGCGGGTCGGGACGAGGATCAGGCCGCGCGGGTGCTTGGGCTTGGTGCGCTCGCCGTCGGCGAGGCGGGTCAGCAGCGGCAGGCCGAAGCTGAGGGTCTTGCCGGAGCCGGTGCGGCCACGGCCCAGCACGTCCTTGCCGGCCAGGGCGTCCGGGATGGTCGCGGCCTGGATCGGGAACGGGGTGGTGACACCGCGCTTGGCGAGGGCGCGCACGACGTCGTCGTGCAGGCCCAGGTCGCCGAAGGTGATGGTGGGCTCGGCGGCCTCGACGGCCTCCTCGGCCTCGACGGCGTCGGCGTTCAGCTCGACGTCGGCGTCGGCGTCGGTGGGCTCGACGGCCTCGACGGCGTCGGTGAGGGTGTCGGCGGTGTCGGTGACATCGGCGGCGGCCTCGCTCGCGGGCATGGCGAAGCGGGCGTCGTCAACGAGAGACATGTAAAACCTTCCGGAAGTGGCACGCGCCAAAGTCCGGGGGTTCTGTTTCACAACCGCCTCTATGCGGTCAGCCACGGATCGCCGGAACGCGCCAAGGGCGCCAGATGGGAATAGGGCGCCAGTCAAATGAATCAAACGAACGATCTACCACCATAGACGAACCTCGGGATCAGAGGCAAATGCCCTGGCCAGACCGCTAATGCCCACCCGCATGCGGGCTCGGGGCCGAGGAACCGGAGTTGCCGGCCGAGGGCTCCGTGGTCGGTGGGACGGTCGCGGCGGGTGAGCTGTGCTCGGGCTCGGGGGACGTCGAGGGGTGGCTGCTCGGCGTGGCCGACGGCGTGCCCGCCGTGCCGCCGGAGCGGCCCTCACCGGTGCCGCCCGCCCCGCCCGCGCCCCCGGTGCCCGCCGCACCACCGGTACCGGCCGACGCACCGCCGCCCGGCCGGGGCGCGGGGCTGGCACTCACGCCCCCCGCCGAACCGTTCGCGCCGGTGCCGGCCGGCGCGGCGTCCACGGCGGGCGCCCCCGGCACCGGGACCACGCCGGCGGCCGCGCCGTTCGCGCCGGGTGCCACCTCGCCCGCCGCCGCAGCCGTCACCCCGGCCGGCGCGTTCTCGCTCTGCAAGCCCCCCGAACGCTCCGGGCGCCCGGACGCACTCCCCGGATGCGCGCCGCTCGGCGAGGCCGACGGCCCGCTCGTCACCCCCGGCTTGCCCGCCGGACCGGCCTGCCCGACCGGCGCCACCCCGTGCTTCACCTCCGCCTCAGGACCGACCGACATGCACCCCGTCAACCCCAGCCCGGCCACCGCCAGCACCGAAGCCGTACGCACCACCGCCCGAACCGCCCGCACCGAAGCCACCGAGATCCCTCTCCACCGCCCCACCCGGGCCGCCCACTGCTCGCGCGGCCGCTTTTCGGTGCCCAACGCGCGCCCGCCCCGACGGGACACGGGCAGCGCGCCAGGAAGCGTCCGGGCCGCATCCGCCACAGCCCGCCGAACCGGCAGGCGAGCAGACCGGCAGACGGGCAGGCCGGCAGACGCTCAGCCCCAGAACGCCGAGGCCAGCCCCGCCCCCGCGTACACCGCGGCCAGCCCCGCCACCACGCTGCCCGCCACGTTCGCCAGCGCGTACCGCCCCGCCCCGGTCTCGACCAGCCGCAGCGTCTCGTACGAGAAGGTCGAGTACGTGGTCAGCGCCCCGCACAGCCCCGTCCCCAGCAGCACCTGGACGTGCGGGGACGCGGCCCCCGCCGCCACCGCCCCGGTCACCAGGCCGAGCACCAGGCAGCCGACCACGTTCACCGCGAACGTCCCCCAGGGGAACACCGAGTCGTGCCGGGCCTGCACGGCCCGGTCGGTCAGGTACCGCAGCGGCGCGCCGACCACCGCGCCCGCCACCACCAGCAGCCAGTTCACCCCGAAGCCTCTTCCCGCCCCACGTACCTGACCACTTCGCAGCGGTCCAGCAGCACCAGACCCTCCGCCACCAGCCCGTCCAACTGCGGCAGGAACGCCCGCACCCGCTCCTCCTCGTCCACGATCACCACCGCCACCGGCAGGTCCTCGCTCAGCGACAGCAGCCGCGCCGTGTGCACCAGCGACGACGCCCCGAACCCCTCGATCCCCCGGAACACGCTCGCCCCGGCCAGCCCCGCCGCCCGCGCCCGGTGCACGATCTCGCTGTACAGCGGCCGGTGGTGCCAGCGGTCGTTCTCCCCCACCAGCACGGTCAGCCGCAGCGCCGGCCCGCTCAACCTGCTCACTGCACGCCCCCGCGGGCGATCAGACGGCGCGTCAGCGCGGCCGCCGCCCACACCGCGCCGAGCGCGCCCAGCAGCGTCAGCCCCAGGTACGCCAGCCCGAGCCCGAGCCGCCCCTCCTCCACCAGCCGCCGGATGTCCACCGCGTACGTCGAGAAGGTGGTGAAGCCGCCCAGCACCCCGGTGCCGAAGAACGGCCGCAGCAACGGGTGCGCCGGACGCCCCTCGGTGATCACCACCAGGAACACCCCGATCACCGCGCACCCGACCACGTTGATCAGCAGCGTCGTCCACGGGAACGCCGCCGGCCCGTTCGCCCAGGCCAGCCCGGCGCCGTACCGGGCCACCGCCCCGATCGCCCCGCCCACCGCGATCACGGCCACGGCCGGCCCCTGCCCGCGCCACACCGGCGGCCGTCTCCGGGTGGCCGTCCCGTCGCCCACCGGCCGGGTCCGCGCCGGGCCGTCCACCGTGCCGTCCGAGGTCGCCATAACCCCATCAAACACCGGCTTCCGCCGTCTGGCACAGCGTCACTCCAGACCCGACAATGAACCGGTGGAGATGACCCGGGAAGAGTTCGAGACGCTGGTCAGCGACGCCCTCGACCAGATTCCCCCGCAGCTCGCGGCCATGATGGACAACGTCGCCGTCTTCGTCGAGGACGAGCCCGACCCCGCCGACCCGGAACTCCTCGGCCTCTACGAGGGCACCCCGCTCACCGAACGCGGCGAGTGGTACGCGGGCGTCCTGCCCGACCGGATCCTCATCTACCGCGGCCCCACCCTCCGGCACTGCGAGACCCACGACCAGGTCGTCGCCGAAGTCCGCACCACGGTCATCCACGAGGTCGCCCACCACTTCGGCTTCGACGACCACGAACTCGACGAACTCGGCTGGTCCTGACCCCGCCCCGGGCGGCCCTCGGACGGCCCCCACCCACCCGGCCGAAACCCGTTTTGGCGATCCGCCCTGCATCCCATATGCTTCTCGACGTCCCCGAACGCTGGAAACAGCGGGACAGGCCGCAAGCCCTCATCGTCTAGTGGCCCAGGACGCCGCCCTTTCAAGGCGGTAGCACGGGTTCGAATCCCGTTGGGGGCACGCAGTACCGTAGTAAAAAGCAGTGCCGCAAGACCTTAGTGGGAAACCACTACAAGGTCCCGTGGAGCAGTTGGTTAGCTCGCCACCCTGTCAAGGTGGAGGTCGCGGGTTCAAGTCCCGTCGGGATCGCTCGTCTCGCAAGAGACGGTGTAGTACGGCCAGGTAGCTCAGTTGGTACGAGCGTCCGCCTGAAAAGCGGAAGGTCGCCGGTTCGACCCCGGCCCTGGCCACAGATCGGAAGCCCCGCAGCGTGATCGCTGCGGGGCTTCCGCCGTCCCGGGGGTCGGACGCCGACTACGCTGGCTGCCGGATACCGGTGGATTCGGTTCGGGAGGCGTCGCACTCATGGCCCCGGAACACTTCGAGCTCCTGGAAGAAGCCCGCAGGAGCCTGCCCGACGGCTTCAAGGTGGAGCTCTCCGGCGACACCATCACCATGATGGTGAGCCCCTCGGGGATCCACCAGCGCAACCTGCTGGTGGTGCGCCGGCAGTTCGACGCCCACACCCCGGCCGGGCTGCTGCCGAGCGAGAACACCGATCTGGTCTCGCCCAACGTCGGCAAGAGCCGCAATCCCGACCTGACGTACCTTCCGGACGACGCGCTGGCCACCACCGACAACCAGGTGCCCGCCGAGCTGGCCGCGATCGCGGTCGAGCTGGTCTCGCCCTCCAACCCCGAGAACGACTGGGTCGGGAAGGTGCGGGACTACCCGCTGATGGGGATCCCGCTGTACCTCCTGGTCGACGCGCGGGAGAAGACCGTCACCCTCTTCAGCAGGCCGGACGGCACCCGGTACCACCGGCGCGAGGACATCGCGTTCGGCGAGACGCTGCGCGTTCCGGAGCCCTTCGGGTTCGAGCTGGTCACCGGCGACCTGCTGCCCTACTGATCCCGGGCGGCTCCCCCTCGGGCGGGCTGACCCGAGGGGGAGGTGGGCCGGTCGCGCGGGCGGCGCCGAGGCCGCACAGCGCCGGGCGGGTTCAGTAGGAGCGGAACCAGCTGGCGTCGGTGCCCAGCACGGAGCCGTCCGCCGCGTAGTACGTGAACGTGCGGGCCTGGGCGCCCGGCTTCTTGGCGATCGCGTACCAGTGCGTCGGGGAGTCGCCGAGGGCGACCGGCACCGACGCGCTGACGCCGCCGGTGTCCCAGGTGACCACGACCTTCGCGACCTGGGGCCGGACCCCGGCGATCACCACCGGTGAGGCGCCCAGCTCCCCGCCCTTGAGCCCGAGCATCGTCCCCCCTCCGGAGGTGGCCCGGTCGATGATCGCCCCGTCCGGCGTCCCCGGGGCGGGGGTGTCGTGCATCGCGTCGTCGACCTGGCGCTGCCCGTCCACGGTGGCGTAGAGGTTCACCAGGTCCACGTCCGGGTGCCAGCTCCGGTCGATGTCCGCCCGGGTGGTCTCCGGCAGTTGCGGGATGGCCGCGTGCCGGTCCGCCCAGATCAGCCGGGCCTGGCGGAAGGCGTCCTCCTTGGTGGCGGCCGCCGGCCAGAACGCGGCCCACGCCTGCCACTGCCTGCCGTTCGTGGTGCCCTGGCCGACCACGACCCGGACCGGGGTGAACGGATCCCGCGCGGGAGCGGTCGGTGTCGTGGCGGTGCCCGCGGTGCCTGCGGTGCCTGCGGCGGCCTCGGCGGTGGTGACGGTCCGGGCGTCCGCCACCACCGCCCCCGCGTCGGCCGCGTCTCCCGGCCCCCGCCCGAGCCCGAGCCCGAGCCCGCCGAGTGCCGTCCCCCCGACGACGGCCGCCGCGACCAGCGCCGCCACCGCCCCGCTGGTCAGCAGCCGCCGGCGCCGCAGCCGGCGCCGCCCCCCGGCAACCAGCCGGTCGTACGGGACGGCCCCGATCTCGACGCTTCCGGCCAGCTCGCCCAGGACCCGCGCCGCCGAGGCCTCGGACCCCGCCCCGGCCCTGTCCTCGCCGTCCACGTTCCCCATGGCCCCCACGTTGCCCTCGTTGCTCATCTTCCGCCTCCGATGCTCGCCAGCCCGTTGAGTGAGGAGGCCTCCCGCAGCTTGGCCAGGCCCCTGGCCGCCTGGCTCTTCACCGTCCCGACCGAGCAGCCCATCGCCGCGGCGGTCTGGGTCTCGGTGAGGTCCTCCCAGTACCGCAGCACGACGGCCTGCCGCTGCCGGGGCGGCAGCGTGCCGAGGGCCGTGAGCAGCGCCGCCCGTTCGTCCAGCCGCGCGTAGCCGTCGGGGCCCTCGGGTGCGGCCCGGTCGGGCACGGCGGTGACCAGTTCCTCGGCCGCTCGGCGGCGGAACCGGCGGGCGTGCTCGTTGATCAGGATCCGGCGCACGTAGGCGTGCGGGTCGTCGGCCGCCCGGACCCGGCTCCAGGCGACGTACGCCCGCTCCAGGGCCTGCTGGACCAGGTCCTCGGCGGTGTGCCGGTCCCCCGCGAGCAGGTACGCCGTCCTGAGCAGCCGCGTCCACGCGCTGCCGGTGAACGCGCGGAACTCCTCGTCCCTCGCGGTCTTCTGGGCTCCCATGAGCACCTCCTCAACCCCCAGAGCCCGAAACCGCCGCGAACCGTTGCCTGGCCCGGCCCGAAGCCGCCCGGCCCGACGTCACCGGCACCCGGACCCGCCGTTCGCGCTCGGCCGCCGGGGGCTGTGACACTGGAGAGGCTCGAAAACCGAGGTGCGCGCCGCCGTGCCTCCTTGCGAACCTAGAGGGATGCCCGCAGTGAGTTCTCCCGCAGTCCAGTCCGCCCCCGCACCCGCCGAGGGTTCCGGTATCGGTGAGCTGGCCGCCCGCCTGCCCGAGCTGACCCTGCGCGACCAGGTGCGGATCGGGCGCCGACTGGAGGGGGCCCGTCGGGTCCGCAAGCCCGAGGCCCGGCAGAAGGTCGCCGCCCAGATCGCCGCCGACATCGACCGCGCCGAGCTGCTGGTCGAGCAGCGCCGCGGTGCCGTCCCGCCGATCAGCTATCCCGCCGAGCTGCCGGTCAGCCAGAAGAAGGACGAGATCCTGGCGGCCATCCGGGACCACCAGGTGGTGATCGTCGCGGGTGAGACCGGCTCCGGCAAGACCACCCAGATCCCGAAGATCTGTCTGGAGCTGGGCCGCGGCGTGCGCGGTCTGGTCGGCCACACCCAGCCGCGCCGGATCGCCGCCCGTACGGTCGCCGAGCGGGTCGCGGAGGAGCTGCGCAGCCCGCTGGGCGAGGCGGTCGGCTGGAAGGTCCGGTTCACCGACCAGGTCGGCCAGGACACCCTGGTCAAGCTGATGACGGACGGCATCCTGCTCGCGGAGATCCAGACCGACCGCGAACTGCTCCAGTACGACACCCTGATCATCGACGAGGCGCACGAACGCAGCCTCAACATCGACTTCATCCTCGGCTACGTCAAGCAGTTGCTCCCGCGCCGCCCGGACCTCAAGGTCGTGATCACCTCCGCGACCATCGACCCGCAGCGCTTCGCCCGGCACTTCGACGACGCCCCGATCATCGAGGTCTCCGGCCGCACCTACCCGGTGGAGGTCCGCTACCGCCCGCTCGTCGACGACCTGGACGAGGACGACGACGCGACGGACGCCGACCGCGACCGGGACCAGATCCAGGCGATCTGCGAAGCGGCCCAGGAGCTCCAGGCCGAGGGCCCGGGCGACATCCTGGTCTTCCTCTCCGGCGAGCGCGAGATCCGCGACACCGCCGATGCCCTGGACAAGCTGAAACTCAAGTCCACCGAGGTCCTGCCGCTGTACGCCCGGCTGAGCTCGGCCGAGCAGCACCGGGTGTTCCAGCGCTCCGGCAGCCGCCGGATCGTCCTCGCCACCAACGTCGCCGAGACCAGCCTCACCGTCCCCGGCATCAAGTACGTGATCGACCCGGGCACCGCCCGGATCTCCCGCTACAGCCACCGCACCAAGGTGCAGCGGCTGCCGATCGAGGCGATCAGCCAGGCCAGCGCCAACCAGCGCAAGGGCCGCTGCGGCCGCACCTCCGACGGCATCTGCATCCGGCTGTACTCGGAGGAGGACTTCCTCTCCCGCCCCGAGTTCACCGACGCCGAGATCCTGCGCACCAACCTGGCCTCGGTGATCCTGCAGATGACGGCGGCGGGCCTCGGCGACATCGCCGCCTTCCCGTTCCTGGACCCGCCGGACTCCCGCAACATCAAGGACGGCGTGCACCTGCTGCACGAGCTGGGCGCGCTGGACCCGGACGAGAAGGACCCGCGCAAGCGCCTCACCGCGCTCGGCCGCCAGCTGGCCCAGCTCCCGGTGGACCCGCGGATGGCCCGGATGGTGCTGGAGGCCGACAAGAACGGCTGCGTGCGCGACGTGATGGTGATCGCCGCCGCGCTGTCCATCCAGGACCCGCGCGAGCGCCCCGCCGAGAAGCGCCAGGCCGCCGACGAACGGCACCGCCGGTTCAACTCGGAGACCTCCGACTTCCTGTCCTACCTGGCGATGTGGCGCTACGTCCGGGAGCAGCAGCGCGAGCTGTCCTCCTCGGCCTTCCGCCGGATGTGCAAGGCGGAGTTCCTCAACTACCTGCGGATACGGGAGTGGCAGGACATCTACACCCAGCTGCGCACGGTCGCCAAGCAGTTGGGCGTCACCATCGAGGAGCCGCACGAGGACGCCGAGCCGGACGCCGACCGGATCCACCAGTCGCTGCTGGCCGGCCTGCTCTCCCACATCGGCCTGTTCGACGTGGAGAAGCGCGAGTACGGCGGCGCGCGCGGCGCCCGGTTCGCGGTGTTCCCGGGCTCGGGCCTGTTCAAGAAGCCGCCGCGCTGGGTGATGTCGGCCGAGCTGGTGGAGACGTCCCGGCTGTGGGCGCGGATCAACGCCAAGATCGAGCCGGAGTGGGTGGAGCCGCTGGCCGGCCACCTGATCAAGCGGACGTACAGCGAGCCGCACTGGGAGAAGAAGGCCGGAGCCGTCCTGGCGTACGAGCGGGTGACGCTCTACGGGATGCCGGTCGTCGCCCAGCGCAAGGTCAACTACGGCCGGATCGACCCGGAGCTGTGCCGCGAGCTGTTCATCCGCAACGCGCTGGTCGAGGGCGACTGGGAGACCCACCACCGGTTCTTCGCCGAGAACCGCAAGCTGCTCGGCGAGGTCGAGGAGCTGGAGAACCGGGCCCGGCGCCGGGACATCATGGTCGACGACCAGACCCTGTTCGAGTTCTACGACGCCCGGCTGCCGGAGGACGTGGTCTCCACCCGGCACTTCGACTCCTGGTGGAAGAAGGCCCGGCACGAGCAGCCGGACCTGCTCAACTTCGAGAAGTCGATGCTGATCAACGACTCCGCGGACGGCGTCACGGAGGCCGACTACCCGGACCACTGGCAGCAGGGCAAGCTGCGCTTCCAGCTGACCTACCAGTTCGAACCGGGCAGCGACGCGGACGGCGTGACCGTCCACATCCCGCTGCCGGTGCTCAACCAGGTCACCGCGGAGGGCTTCGACTGGCAGATCCCGGGCCTGCGGACGGAGCTGGTCACCGCGTACATCAAGTCGCTGCCGAAGGCGATCCGGCGCAACTTCGTGCCGGCGCCGGACTTCGCGAAGGCGGCGCTGCGCGCGGTGGAGGACCGCCAGGAGCCGCTGCTGCCGTCCCTGGAGCACGCCCTCAAGCGCCTGACGGCCATCACCGTGCCGCCGGAGGCCTGGGACGACGAGCGGGTGCCGGACCACCTCAAGGTGACCTTCCGGGTGGTGGACGGCCGCCGCAAGCTCGCCGAGTCCAAGGACCTGGAGGAGCTGCGGCTGCGACTCAAGCCGAAGCTCAAGGAGACGCTGTCCTCGGCGGCCTCCGGCCAGGGCATCGAGCAGGGCGGGCTGACCGCCTGGCCGGGCGGCCTGCCCGTGCTCCAGCGCACCTTCGAGCAGCGCTCGCGCGGCCACTCGCTGCGCGCCTACCCGGCCCTGGTGGACGAGGGGACGTCGGTCGGCGTGAAGCTGTTCGACACCCCGCAGGCGCAGACCCGGTCGATGTGGGAGGGCACCCGCCGGCTGCTGATGCTGACCACCACCTCCCCGGCCAAGTCGATCCAGGGCCGGCTGGGCAACCAGGCGAAGCTGGCGCTCTCGCACAACCCGCACGGCTCGGTGAACGCCCTCTTCGAGGACGTGGTGGCCTGTGCGACGGACCGGCTGATGACCCTGGCCGGCGGACCGGCCTGGGACGAGGCGGCCTTCGGCACGCTGCACGACAAGGTGCGGGCGGACCTGTACGACCTGTCCGCGGACACCACGCTGAAGACGGCCACCGCACTGATCGCCTTCCACAAGGCCTCGACCCGGCTGAAGTCGGTGAGCAGCCCGGTGCTGCTGAACGCGGTGAACGACATCCGGCTGCACCTGGCCTCCCTGGTGCACCCGGGCTTCGTCACGGACACCGGCTGGCAGCGGCTGCCGGACCTCAAGCGCTACCTGCTGGCGGTGGACCGCCGGCTGGAGGCGCTGCCCAACCACCCGCAGCGGGACGCCCAGCAGCTGCTGAAGGTCCAGCAGGTGCAGCGGGAGTACGGGGAGCTGCTGGCGGCGGTGCCGGCCGGCCGGCAGCCGTCCGCGGAGGTGCTGGCGATCCGCTGGATGATCGAGGAGTTGCGGGTCAGCTTCTTCGCCCAGTCGCTGGGCACGCCGAGCCCGGTGTCGGAGAAGCGGATCACCAAGGCGATGGAGGCCGCCAGGGCCACGCTCTGAGCTGGGCGGCGGCCTCCTCGGGGGCCCTCAGGTGCCAGTTCGACCTGGGGGCCCACCATGGGCTACGATCTGTCTTGTTCGCAGCGCGGCAAGCGAGTGAACGAGATCAGAAAACTCTGGTCCCGTGGAGCAGTTGGTTAGCTCGCCACCCTGTCAAGGTGGAGGTCGCGGGTTCAAGTCCCGTCGGGATCGCCGCAGTGCGAGAGGCCCGGAACCGTCAGGTTCCGGGCCTCTCGCTTTTGGCGTCCGGTGTTTATCCCGGACCAGGTCCAGACCACAAGTGACAGACGGTGTGACGGTCGTCACTTATCTTTTCCCGAGAACACCCCCGCACCACCCCCACCAAGACCTCACTAATTTAATATGTAAAATTGTACAGCCATTAACTGTAAATCCCCCCCGCATCATGCGCATCGAATCGTTATCCGGAGTTCAGCATTCCGTACGTTGTGCCGAGTACCCGGACACCGCGAGCGGGCATGGCAAAGGGGCCGCTTACCGGACCCGGCGGAGTCCGGTAAGCGGCCCCTTTAAAGAGCCTTCGGCCTATCAGGCCTCAGTGCGCTGAGCGGGAATCCCGGCCAGCAGAGCGCGCACCTCCGCCTCGCGGTAACGGCGGTGACCGCCGAGCGTGCGAATGGACGTCAGCTTGCCCGCCTTGGCCCAACGAGTGACCGTCTTCGGGTCCACGCGGAACATGGTGGCGACCTCTGCCGGCGTCAGCAGGGGCTCAGCATCAGGGGTACGAGCGGTCATGAGCGGCCTCCTCGGGAGAACCGAACCAGGGCGGTTCTATCCTTCAAATTCTGCACCTTGGCCCGCGATGCCCGAAATGGCATAGACGGGCCGAGTCGGTTATAGGACGAACGGCTTGTCCTGGTGTCTACAACTACACCATCCGTCCAGCCCTATCGACCAAACCGCCAAAATTGACCCCTCACGGGTTCAAGAGCGACGGATGGCGATGGACCACCCCATAACGGGCAGTCACGCGGCCGTGACGCCTGGTTACGAGGGGACCAGACCCCCTGTTTCCCCGCAAAGCACGCATCGACTCCAGAACCACCCAAAAGTGGGCATGCCCGCGTGAAGTTGGGCTGGTTGTCCCATTTTTGCACATAGGGGTAAGTTCGCGTCAACGGTGAGTAGTGTCACGTTCGACAGCTATTGACCCGAACCAGGACCTTGGTCATCCAGCTCGGGCCATAGGACTCTTACAGTCATACACGGGTGGTCGGACGTCAGTTCGCGTACCGCAGCGCCAGCACCCTCCGCCAGCGCGCCGTCAGTTCCCCGTACGCGCGCAGCGCCTCCGCGGTGTCCCCCGCCCGCAGCGCGCGGAGCCCCTCCTCCAGCTCCCCCGCCGAACGGTCCGCCAACAGCCGCTCCGGCCCCAGCAAATGCACCAGCCCCCCGTAGTCCAGCTCCACCAGCGAGCGCGGATGGAATTCCTCCAGCCACCGCCCGATCTGTTCCGCCCCCCGGACCAGTTCCCCGTCCGGCACCTCTTCACGCAGCGCCCGGAAGGCCCGGGCCACCCGGCGGCGCGCCTGCGCCATCGGCACCAGGTAGAACAGCGCCGCCGCCCGCCCCGGCTTGCCCCGCTCCTGCGCCGGCACGAAACAGCGGTCCTCGTCCCCGAACGGCAGGAACCAGCGCACCGGCACCTCCCACCGGCTGGTCAGGATCCACGGCCGGGCGTCCGGATGGCCGGCCCGCCAGCGCTCCCGGTCCGCCTCCGCCGCCGCCCGGGCCACCGGCGGCACCGCGGTGTCCAGCAGCGCCACCGGCGCGGCCGCCCGCAGCTCCTCCAGCGCCTGCCAGCTGCGCAGCCTGGTCGCCCACGGGCAGACGTACAGCACGCCGTCCACCACCCGCAGGTAGGCCCGCCCGCTCTCCCGCTCGGGCAGCGCCCGGGGCGTCCGGGCGGCCAGCTCCGCCAGCGCCTCCCGCTGCTCCTCCAGGACGGCCGCGGCCACCGGCTGCGCCGCCTCGACGGCGTCCGGACCGCGCTCCGCCGCGTAGGCCTGCCAGCGCGCCCGCTCGGACTCCGGGTAGGCGGCCAGCGGCTCGTAGACCCGCAGGTGGGCGGCGTAGGGCGGCAGTACCGAGGTGCGCACGACGGTCACGTCCTGCATGGTCGCACGCGCCGACCGGCCCCGGGAGGGCGCGCCCCCGAACCCCTTCGCGCCCGCACCGCGCACCCCCGGCGTCCCATTCCCCGGACCGCGGGGACAAGCTCGGACAAGAGGGCGGATCGGCGACGCTCCCGCGACTACGCTTCGCCCTAGGCGCCCGCACCACAGCAGGCGGGCCTTCGATACTGGAGTCACCACAGTGACCGACGTACAGACATCCGCCACGCACCCCGCACCCGGAGTGCTCAGCAGGATCTTCCGCACCGAGCAGGACGGCGCCCCCGGCGACGGCCACGAGCAGGTCGTCCTCTGCCACGACCGCAGCTCCGGGCTCAAGGCGATCATCGCCATCCACTCCACCGCGCTGGGCCCGGCCCTCGGCGGCACCCGCTTCTTCCCGTACGCCTCCGAGGAGGCGGCCCTGGAGGACGCGCTCAACCTGTCCCGCGGCATGTCCTACAAGAACGCGCTGGCCGGGCTCGACCTCGGCGGCGGCAAGGCCGTCATCATCGGCGACCCCACCAAGGACAAGAACGAGGCGATGCTCCGCGCCTACGGCCGCTTCGTGGAGTCCCTGCGCGGCCGCTACATCACCGCCTGCGACGTGGGCACCTACGTGCAGGACATGGACGTCATCGCGCGCGAGACGCAGTTCGTGACGGGCCGCTCGCCCGAGCACGGCGGCGCCGGCGACTCGTCCATCCTGACCGCCTTCGGCGTCTTCCAGGGCATGCGCGCCACCGCCCAGGCCCGCTGGGGCCAGCCGACCCTGCGCGGGAAGCGGGTCGGCGTCGCGGGCGTCGGCAAGGTCGGCCACTACCTGGTCGGCCACCTCGTCGCGGACGGCGCCACCGTCGTCATCACCGACGTCTCCGAGACCGCCGTGAACCGCGTCCGCGCGGCCCACCCGGAGGTGGAGGTCGTCGCCGACACCGCCGCCCTGCTGCAGGCCCGGCTGGACGTCTACGCCCCCTGCGCCCTGGGCGGCGCGCTGACCGACGACACGGTGGCCGCGCTCGGCGAGTCCGGCACCACGGTCGTCTGCGGCGCGGCCAACAACCAGCTGGCCCACCCGGGCGTCGAGAAGGACCTCGCGGACCGCGGCATCCTCTACGCGCCGGACTACCTGGTGAACTCCGGCGGCGTGATCCAGGTCGCCGACGAGATCGAGGGCTTCAACTTCGACCGGGCCAAGAACAAGGCCACCAGGATCTTCGACACCACCCTGGAGATCTTCACCCGGGCCGCCTCCGACGGCGTCCCGCCGGCGGTCGCCGCCGACCGCCTGGCCGAGAAGCGGATGCGCGAGATCAGCGCGCTGCGCACGGTCCTGCTGCCGGGCGCCCGCCGGGCCTGATCCGGCGCCCCCGGAACCTCGGATGCGCGGGGGGCGGCCGCACCCCCGTGACCCGCCCCCGGGCGGGAGGGGCCCAGCCGTCCCCCGCGCATCACGATGTGGAACCGGATTCTCACTTCTGCGCCCGATCGGGTGATCCAAGGTCCCCCTTGGGGGGATAATCGGTCCTGGAACGACGGACCTCAGACACCTCCGGACAGCGCGCAAACCGCCGCAAAACCTCCCCTGACCTGGGAAGACCTGGTCTCGGGTGCGGTCGGTGCGCGCCACGTCACACCGACGACGTACCGTCCAGCGGCGGAAACAGGTACCGTTAATGCTCCAAGGGACGGTCCTCCCATTCGGGCAGGCCGGTCCTGATCATGAACACGTGTCAGACTCGGGGCCGTGAGCCCCATCGTTGAGGGGGTCGACCCATGGGGCGCGGCCGGGCCAAGGCCAAGCAGACGAAGGTCGCCCGCGAGCTGAAGTACAACAGCGGCGGGTTTGACGCTAACCGTCTGTCCAACGAGCTGGGCGCATCGCCGTCCACCGCTCCGATCGACCCGGAGCCGATCGAGGAGGAGGAGGACGACGACCCGTATGCCGAGTACGCCGCCCGCTATGCCGACCTCGACGACGAGGACGACACCGAGCCGGGCACCGGGCCGTCGCAGGCCTCTCGCCGCTCGTAGCCAGTAGTTTCGCCGACCGGCCCAGGCGCCCAGCGCGCCAGGCCGGTCTTCGGCGTTCCCGCGTACCGGATGGTTACCGGGTGGTCGCCGCCCCCCGGGTGGCTGGACGACGAGAGGGCCCCTCCGGTGCGCCGGAGGGGCCCTCTCGTCGTCCAGCCGGGCTCAGCCCGCGGTGAAGCCCTCGTAGGCGTTGTAGAGCGCCGCGCCGGCCTCGTGCTCGCCGGTGCGCTCGACGATGTCGCCGAGCAGCCAGGCCTCGACGCCGCGGTCCTCCAGGATCGCCAGCACGGCGTCCACCGAGGACGGCGGGACGACCGCGACCATGCCGACGCCCATGTTGAGCGTCTTCTCGATCTCCAGGGTGGCCACCTTGCCGACCTGGGCGACGGTCTGGAAGACCGGCAGCGGGGTCCAGGTGCCGCGGTCCAGGCGGGCGTGCAGGCCCTCCGGGACGACCCGGGCCAGGTTGGCCGCCAGGCCGCCGCCGGTGACGTGCGAGAAGGCGTGGATCTCGGTGGCGCGGGTGAGCGCCAGGCAGTCCAGCGAGTAGATCCGGGTCGGCTCCAGCAGTTCCTCGCCGAGCGTGCGGCCGAACTCCTCGACCTTGCGGTCCAGCTTCCAGCCGGCCTCGTTCAGCAGCACGTGGCGCACCAGCGAGTAGCCGTTGGAGTGCAGGCCCGAGGCCGCCATCGCGATCACCACGTCGCCGGCCCGCACGCGGTCGGCGCCGAGCAGCGCGTCGGCCTCGACCACGCCGGTGCCGGCGCCCGCGACGTCGTACTCGTCCGGGCCGAGCAGGCCCGGGTGCTCGGCGGTCTCGCCGCCGACCAGGGCGCAGCCGGCCAGCGCGCAGCCCTCGGCGATGCCCTTGACGATCGCGGCGACCCGCTCCGGCACGACCTTGCCGACGCAGATGTAGTCGGTCATGAACAGCGGCTCGGCGCCGCACACGACCAGGTCGTCGACGACCATGCCGACCAGGTCGTGGCCGATGGTGTCGTGCTTGTCCATGGCGGCCGCGATGGCCACCTTGGTCCCCACGCCGTCGGTGGCCGAAGCCAGCAGCGGCCGCTCGTAGCGCTTGAAGGCGGACGCGTCGAAGAGGCCGGCGAAGCCGCCGAGACCGCCGACCACCTCGGGGCGGTTCGCCTTCTTCACCCACTGCTTCATGAGCTCGACGGCGCGGTCGCCCGCCTCGATGTCGACGCCGGCTGCGGCGTAGGTGGCGCCGTTCTGGTTGCTGGTCACTACGGTGCGGCCCTCTCGGGTCTGGTGGGGGCTGGAACAGCGGTGGGGCCCCGTTTCGCGGGACCCCACCGTGGATTCGTTACGGGCGGCGCAGCGCGTCGGCCGCGCCCGCCCCGCCGAGCAGCGACTGGACGCCGTCCAGGTCGCTGCCGCTGGTCGGCTTGCCGCGCACGGCCGGCGGCTGCTGGCTGCCCTTGATCTCGGCCTCCAGCAGGAGCTTGCCGAGCAGTGCCGGGTCCGGCAGCTCCATCGGGTACTCGCCGTCGAAGCAGGCCCGGCAGAGCCTGTCCTTGGGCTGCTTGGTGGCCTCGATCATGCCGTCGATCGAGATGTAGGAGAGCGAGTCCGCGCCGAGCGTGCGGCCGATCTCCTCGACGGTCATCCCGTTGGCGATCAGCTCCGCGCGGGTGGCGAAGTCGATGCCGAAGAAGCACGGCCACTTCACCGGCGGCGAGGAGATCCGGATGTGCACCTCGGCGGCGCCGGCCTCGCGCAGCATCCGCACCAGCGCGCGCTGGGTGTTGCCGCGGACGATCGAGTCGTCGACGACCACCAGGCGCTTGCCCGCGATGACCTCGCGCAGCGGGTTGAGCTTGAGCCGGATGCCGAGCTGACGGATGGTCTGGCTGGGCTGGATGAAGGTGCGGCCCACGTAGGCGTTCTTCACCAGGCCGGAGCCGTACGGGATGCCGCTGGCCTCGGCGTAGCCGATCGCGGCGGGGGTGCCGGACTCCGGCGTCGCTATCACCAGGTCGGCCTCGACGGGCGCCTCCTTCGCCAGGCGGCGGCCCATCTCCACGCGGGAGAGGTGCACGTTGCGCCCGGCGATGCTGGTGTCGGGGCGGGCCAGGTAGACGTACTCGAACACGCAGCCCTTGGGCTTCGCCTCGGCGAAGCGGGAGCTGCGCATGCCGTTCTCGTCGACGGCGATCAGCTCGCCGGGCTCGACCTCGCGGATGAACGAGGCGCCGCAGATGTCCAGCGCCGCCGTCTCGGAGGCGACCACCCAGCCGCGCTCCAGCCGACCGAGCACCAGCGGGCGGATGCCCTGCGGGTCGCGGGCGGCGTAGAGGGTGTGCTCGTCCATGAAGACGAGCGAGAACGCGCCCTTGACCTTGGGCAGCACGACCTTGGCCGTCTCCTCGATGGAGAGGTCCGGGTGGCCGGCGAGCAGCGCGGTCACCAGGTCGGTGTCGTTGGTCGCGGCGCTCCGCCCGGAGCGGGAGACGTGCTCCTCACCGGGCAGTTCGGCGACCATCGCCGCCAGTTCGGCGGTGTTCACCAGGTTTCCGTTGTGCCCGAGGGCCAGCGAACCGTGCACGGTCGCGCGGAAGGTCGGCTGGGCGTTCTCCCAGACCGAGGACCCGGTGGTCGAGTAGCGGGCGTGTCCGACGGCGATATGCCCGTGCAACGACCCCAGGGAGGCCTCGTCGAAGACCTGGGACACGAGCCCCATGTCCTTGAAGACGAGAATCTGGGAGCCGTTGCTCACTGCGATGCCCGCGGATTCCTGACCGCGGTGCTGCAGGGCGTAAAGGCCGAAGAACGTGAGCTTGGCGACCTCCTCGCCGGGAGCCCAGACACCGAAGACGCCGCAAGCGTCCTGGGGGCCTTTCTCACCGGGAAGAAGATCGTGGTTGAGTCTTCCGTCACCACGTGGCACGTCTTCGAGTCTAGGGCAGCGGGCACGGGCTTCCGGAACCCGGGCGGCCGGGATTGTCTGACGATCGGCCGGTAACGCGCGTAGACAAAACCCCTTACCGGGTGGGGATTTCGGGTGGGGGGAATTCCGGCCGGAGGCGGTTGGCCTTGTGGTTCGCGCCTGTTGGGGCGTTCCGTGTGCGGAGGGCCGGGAGTCTGGGCGACGGCGAAAGTGAGCCTGCTCACCCGGGGTTCACCCCGGCGTCACGCGGCGGGCAGCAACAGGCCCCAGGCGCCCGGGTGTACCGTCCAGGTGCGGGCGCGGACCGGACCGACGGGGTGGCCGTCCGCCTCGTAGCCGAAGCCGCGCCCGACCACCGAGACGCTCTCCGCCCGGGCGCGCACCAGGGCGCCGGGCGCGCGGATCACCACCTCCAGCACGCCGGCGGCGTCCGCCTCGACGCCCGGCAGGGTCAGCTGGACCAGCCGCACCGGCCGGTGCACGTCGGCGAGCAGCCGGCCGTCGGCCTCGACCCGGACCCGGGGGTTGTGCTCGGCGGAGGACCGGCCGTCCGCCGCGAGTGCGTTCGCCTGCTCGGCCGCAGCCAGTTTCGCCCATAGCGAACGCCAACCACCCGTACGGCCGGCCGGACGCCGCGTCCCGGCACCGGTGATCCGCACCCCTCCCAGCGCCACCCCGCCGCCGTCGTCCACCAGCAGGTCGAGCTTGCGCGCCGCACCCGACAGCACCGCTCGCGCGGCCCGGACCGGCTCGCCCGGCACCCCGAGCGCGCGGGCCGCGACCAGCTCCTCCGACCGGCCGACCGGAACCATGCCCACCGGATCCGCGCCCAGCTCACGCTGGCGGTACAGGGCTTGGAGCACCCGCTGCAACGCCAGGTCGGAACCGATCACGACCGGGCGTCGACGACCCCGGTGCGAAAGCACCCGGTCGAGTTCGGACGGGCTCTCCGGATAGACCACCTTGACGTCCGCGCCTCCGCAGAGCACGTCCTTCGCGATCCGCACCGACTCGCCGTCGGTCTGCCGGGCCGCCGGGTCGAGGAGCAGCAGGAGCGGCTCGGGGCCGCCGGTTGCGGGCGTGGACAGGGACGACACGACCGGTCCTTCCTCAGGTAATCTCTCGGTGCAAGAGCCCCTTGCGCTACTGCGCCAGGGGCTTCGTCTATCTCGGGGCAGACTGCGGCCTACGCAGGATGCCCCAACCGGAAGGGGTGTACGCCTGTGCCGGCACTCGTGCTCGTTGGCGCTCAGTGGGGGGACGAGGGCAAGGGGAAGGCCACCGACCTCCTCGGCGGCTCCGTCGACTACGTCGTCCGCTACCAGGGCGGCAACAACGCCGGTCACACGGTGGTCATCGGCGACCAGAAGTACGCCCTGCACCTGCTCCCCTCCGGCATCCTCAGCCCTAACGTGACGCCGGTCATCGGCAACGGCGTCGTCATCGACCCGGGCGTGCTGCTCTCCGAGCTGAGCGGCCTCAACGACCGTGGCATCGACACCTCCAAGCTGCTGATCTCGGGCAACGCCCACCTGATCACGCCGTACCACCGCACCCTGGACAAGGTCACCGAGCGCTTCCTCGGCAAGCGCCGGATCGGCACCACCGGCCGCGGCATCGGCCCGACCTACGCGGACAAGATCAACCGCGTCGGCATCCGGGTCCAGGACCTGTTCGACGAGTCGATCCTGCGCCAGAAGATCGAGGCGGCGCTGCACGACAAGAACCAGATCCTGGTCAAGCTGTACAACCGCCGTGCCATCCCGGCCGAGCTGGTCGTCGAGGAGTACCTCGGCTACGCGGACAAGATCAAGCCCTTCCTCGCCGACACCACCCTCGTCCTGGACCAGGCGCTCAAGGCGAACAAGGTCGTCCTGCTGGAGGGCGGCCAGGGCACCCTGCTCGACGTCGACCACGGCACGTACCCCTTCGTGACCTCGTCGAACCCGACCTCGGGCGGCGCCTGCACCGGCGCCGGCATCGGCCCGACCAAGATCGACCGGGTCATCGGCATCCTCAAGGCCTACACCACCCGCGTCGGCTCCGGCCCGTTCCCGACCGAGCTGCTGGACGAGGACGGCGAGGCGCTGCGCCGCATCGGCGGCGAGCGCGGTGTCACCACCGGCCGTGACCGTCGCTGCGGCTGGTTCGACGCGGTCATCGCGCGCTACGCGACCCGGGTCAACGGCCTCACCGACTTCTTCCTCACCAAGCTCGACGTGCTCACCGGCTGGGAGCAGATCCCGGTCTGCGTCGCGTACGAGATCGACGGCAAGCGGGTCGAGGAACTCCCGTACAACCAGTCCGACTTCCACCACGCCAAGCCGATCTACGAGACGCTGCCGGGCTGGACCGAGGACATCAGCAAGGCCAAGACCTTCGCCGAGCTGCCGAAGAACGCGCAGGCGTACGTGAAGGCGCTGGAGGAGATGTCCGGCGCGCCGATCTCCGCCATCGGCGTCGGCCCGGGCCGCGACGAGACGATCCAGATCAACTCGTTCATCTGAGCCTGATCCGGTCGAGGGCCCCGCGGGACGTCCCGCGGGGCCCTTCGCTTTGCCCGCTCCGCCGATTTTGCACTAGTGCAGAAGTTCATTGCATCTAGTGCAGCATGGCGCTACCTTTCCGGCATGACCGCACAGCCGCCCACGCCCGTGACCCTCACCGGCCGCCACGTCCGCCTGGAGCCCCTCGGCCGCCACCACCTGCCCGACCTGTGGGCCGGCGTCGGCCCCGACCCGGAGGTCTGGCGCTGGATCCCCTCCCTCCCGCCCGCGACCGAGGAGGAACTGGGCGCGATCCTCGACGCCCGGCTCGCCGAGGTGGCGGCCGGGTCGGCGGTGAAGTTCGCCGTGATCGACCTCCCCAGCGGCCGGGCCGTCGGCATCACCGGCTACTACGACGTCAGGCTCGTCGACGAGGTCGTCGAGATCGGCGGCACCTGGTACGCCCGCTCGGTCTGGCGCACGCCCGTCAACACCGAGGCCAAGCTGCTGCTGCTCTCGCACGCCTTCGACGACCTGGGCATGGGCCGGGTCTACTGGAAGACGGACGCGCTCAACGAGCGCTCCCGCAACGCGATCCTGCGCCTCGGCGCCCGGTACGAGGGCGTCCACCGCCGCGAGAAGCGGCGCGCCACCGGCGTGTGGCGCGACACCGCCTACTTCTCGATGCTCGCCGACGAGTGGCCCGCCGCCCGGATCCGCCTCGTCGAGCGCCTTTCGCGCGGTGCCCAACCCTCCGTGCGCCCCCGTTCCTGAACGGCCCCCCGGGAGTTGTCCAGGGTGCCAGGCAGGAACCGCGATGGGAGTAGGAAACCGATGACCCAGCAGTGGCAGAAGTCCACCAGCAGCACCCGGGACGGCGGCGACTCCGTGGAGGTGTCCGTCAACGAACGGGGACTGATCGAGGTCCGCGAATCCGAGAGCCCCGACGCGATCATCGTCACCACCCCGCAGAAGTTCGCGCTCTGGATCGAGGGCGTGAAGCGCGGCGAATTCGACCACTTCGGCGACGGCTGACCGCACCCTCCGGTGGCCCCCCTCCCGGCGGGGGGCCACCGCTGCCGCGCGCTATTTCTTCTCGACGGCGGCGGAGGAATGGCGGACGACGAACTCGCGTTTTACGGAACGCGGTTCGCGGGGTTGGGCGTTGACCAGCCAGACCAGCCAGCCGACGAATAGCACGGCGAGCAGGAGGGCGGACAAACCGGCGACGAGCAGGCCGTTCACCGGGTGGCGGGAATGCGGTGGGCGGGGGTGAGAAGCAGCGGAAGCGGCATGACAGTCTCCGGTCGGTGATGTCGAGCGTGCCGACCATGCATCTGGTGTGTATTTACGGCTGATTGGCGGCTGTTTAGGCCACAACAAGTCAGTGACTGACGCGGGAACGACCATAGGGTCGAGGTGCAAGACTTGCTACCGAGCGGGAGAACGTTCACTCCATCGTGGGGTATCCCCCATTTCAGTAGCTAGGGCCGGGTGAGCACGGCACACTTCACCGGAAGCATCGACCCGAGCCGCGATCCGGAGAAGAGAGTCATGCCACCCCGCTTGTCGCCGACCGTGCGTCAGCAGCGCCTTGGCATCGAGCTGCGCAAGATGCGCGAACGCGTGGGCGTGACGCCCAAGAGCCTGGCCGCCACCCTGGGCACCGACCTGCCCAAGATCTCGCAGATGGAGAACGGGAAGTCCGGCATCAGCGCCGAACGGCTCCGGCTCTGGGCCCGCACCTGCCACTGCGCCGACGGCCCCTACCTCGACGCGCTGCTCGCGATGACGCAGGACCGGCGCAAGTACTGGTGGGACGGCTACCGCGGCCGGCTGCCCGGCGGGCTCATCGACATCGCGGAGATGGAGCACCACGCCGAGTCGCTGGCCATCCTGCACACCACCTTCATCCCCGGACTGCTGCAGACCTCGGCGTACGCCTCCGCGGTGTTCGCCCGGGTCCGGCCGCCGATGCCCCAGCCGGACGCCGACGCCCGCACCGCGTTCCGGATCCAGCGCCAGCGGCTGTTCACCGAACGCCCGAAGCCGTACGCCGCGTACATCCACGAATCCGCGCTGCGCATGCAGTTCGGCGGGGCGGTGGTGCTGCGCGACCAGCTGCTCGGCGTGCTGGAGGATTCCGAGCGGCCCGGGGTGGAGATCCGGACCATCCCGTTCAGCGTCGACACCTTTCCCGGGTCCGGAGAGAGCCTCTACCTCGCCCGCGGGCCCGTTCCCGAGCTCGACACCGTACAGATCGACCTCTCGAACGGGCCGAAGTTCGTGCACACCGACACCGAACTGCAGACGTACCGACAGATCAAGGAGGAGACCGCCGCGGTCGCCCTCGGGCCGGCCGAGTCCCGGGACTTCATCCGGGCCTTACTGAAAGACTTCTCATGACTGAGTGGCGGAAGTCCTCGTCCAGCGGCGAGAGCAACGAGTGCGTCGAGATCAGAGCCGCCGACGGTCTGGTGGAGATCCGCGAGTCGGACCGCCCCGAGATCGTCGTCCGGACCACGCCGCGCAAGTGGGCCGCGTTCGTCCGCGGGGTGAAGGCCGGGGAGTTCGACCGGTACAGCGACTCCGTCGGGCCCTGAGTCGCACCCGCCCCCGAGCAGCACCCGCCCCCGAGCAGCGCCGCCCTTGAACCGCGCCCGCCCCTGAGTCCGCCCCCCTGAGCCGCACCGCCCTCCCGGCCCGGCGGCGGTAGGCTTGGCAGCCCACAGTGGACCCCTGCGCCTGGCACAGCACTCCGGGTGGGGTGCGCGTGCGGGAGAAATCGGAGCATCCGAGGATGGCTCGGCACCTGGTCACCAGCGCCCTTCCGTACATCAACGGGATCAAGCACCTGGGCAACATGGTCGGGTCGATGCTCCCGGCGGACGTCTACTCCCGCTACCTGCGCCAGCGCGGCCACGAGGTGCTCTACATCTGCGCGACCGACGAGCACGGCACGCCCGCCGAACTGGCCGCGCAGGAGGCCGGGCTGCCCGTCGCCGAGTTCTGCGCCCAGGCGCACGACGCGCAGAAGGCGGTGTACGACGGCTTCGGGCTGTCCTTCGACCACTTCGGCCGCAGCTCCTCCCCGCAGAACCGCGAGATCACCCAGGAGATCGCCCGCGAACTCCAGCGCAACGGCTTCATCGAGGAGCGCGCGATCCGGCAGGTGTACTCCAACGCCGACAGCCGCTTCCTGCCGGACCGCTACATCGTCGGCACCTGCCCGCACTGCGGCTACGACAAGGCGCGCGGCGACCAGTGCGAGAACTGCACCCGGGTACTGGACCCGACCGACCTGCTGGAGCCGCGTTCGGCGATCAGCGGCAGCTCCGACCTGGAGGTCCGGGAGACCAGGCACCTGTTCCTGCTCCAGTCGGAGCTGACCGACGAGGTCGAGCAGTGGATCGCCGCCCACGGCGACGACTGGCCGGTGCTGGCCTCCTCGATCGCCCGCAAGTGGCTCACCGAGGGCCTCCAGGACCGCGCGATCACCCGCGACCTGGAGTGGGGCGTCCCGGTGCCGGCCGACGTCTGGCCGGGGCTGGCGGCCGAGGGCAAGGTGTTCTACGTCTGGTTCGACGCCCCGATCGAGTACATCGGCGCCACCAAGGAGTGGGCGGACGCGGCCCCGGCCGGGCAGGCCCGGGACTGGAAGTCCTGGTGGTACGAGGCCGACCACAGCGTCCGGTACACCGAGTTCATGGCCAAGGACAACGTCCCGTTCCACACCGTGATGTTCCCGGCCACGATCCTCGGCTCGCGCCGACCGTGGAAGAAGGTCGACTACGTCAAGGCCTTCAACTGGCTGACGTACTACGGCGGGAAGTTCTCCACCAGCCAGAAGCGCGGCATCTTCACCGACGTCGCCCTGGAACTGCTGCCGGCCGACTACTGGCGCTACTTCCTGATGGCGCACGCCCCCGAGTCGGACGACTCCAGCTTCACCTGGGACCTCTTCGCTTCCGTCGTCAACAAGGACCTCGCCGACACCCTCGGCAACTTCGTCAACCGGGTGCTCACCTTCAGCCGCAAGCGCTTCGGCGACGCCGTCCCGGCCGGCCACGCGCCCGGCGAGGCCGAACAGCGCCTCGGCGAGCAGATCGCCGCCCTGCTGGCCGAGTACGAGGCCCAGCTGGACGGGCTCAACTTCCGCAAGGCCGCGCAGGCTCTGCGCGCGCTGTGGAGCGCTGGCAACGCGTACCTGGACGAGAAGGCGCCCTGGCTCCAGGTGAAGACCGACCCGGACGCGGCGGCGCTGACCCTGCGCACCGCGATGAACCTGATCCAGCTGTACGCGGTGGTCTCCGAGCCGTTCATCCCGACCGCGGCGGCGGCGATGCGCGGCGCCTTCGCCCTGCCCGAGGACGCTCCGGCGGCCGGCCTGTCCTGGGTCGGCCCGGAGCAGGCGCGGGCACTGGACCTGGTGCCGGCCGGGACGGCGTTCACCGTGCCGCCGGTGCTGTTCGCCAAGATCACCGACGAGGACCTGGCCGCCTGGACCACCCGCTTCGGCGGCCAGGAGGGCTGAGCCCCGGCGGGCGGCCCGGGGCCCGGGCCGCCCGCCACCCGCCTGACACCGGGGTGACTCTGACGCACCATCACCGATGGTTCGCCCAGGTCATCGGCACCCCACCGGGCGGCACCGCACTGCCCCACTGACCGGCGTCGGCTCGCCGAGGCCCTGCTGTCACACGCCGGTACGCTTCCAGCCATGGATGTTGACCTGGTCACCGCCCTGCGGGCGATCGCCAACCCGACGCGCCTGCAACTGCTGGCATGGTTGCGCGAACCCGAACGCCACTTCCCCCTGGAGGAAGCGGTCGCCGACCCGCACGAGGTCGGCGTCTGCGTCAGCCACATCCAGGCCAAGGCCGGCCTCGCCCAGTCCACCGTCTCCGCCTACCTCGCCGAACTCCAGCGCGCCGGCCTCGTCCGCGCCACCCGCATCGGCAAGTGGACCCACTACCGCCGCGACGAGGCCCGCATCGCCGCCCTCATCACCGCTCTCGGCCACACCCTGTAGGCCCCTGCCTGTAGGCCTCTGCTGCGGCCGGGGCGGTTGCGGCCGTCAGCCGGCCTTGCGGGCGGTGTGGACGGTCATGGCCGAGAGGAAGAAGGCGTCCGGGCGGTTCAGGATGCCGGTGGGGGTGTCCTCGGCGAGGAGGGCGTCGAGGGTGGTGCGGTCCTCCGGGGCGAGGTTGTCGGCGAGCTGGTCGCGCAGACGGGCGAGTTGGGTGTGGAGGTGCTCGCGGGCGGGGCGGGCGAGCGGGGCCGGGTGGTCGATCAGGAAGGTGCGGGTGCCGCTGGGGGTCAGGCCGGAGCGGGTGAGCATGGCCGGCCAGTCCTCCACCTCTTCGATGGCGCCGGGCAGTTCGGCGCGCATGGTGCTGAAGCCGTCCTCGTGCACGGCGTCGAGCCGGGCCTGGAAGCCGGGCCGGCCGAGGCCGAAGTCGCGCGGCAGGTAGCGCAGCGGCAGGCCGCGTTCGGCGACGGCCAGCAGGCCGCCGGGCCGGAGCGTCGCGGCGAGGGAGGTCAGGGCGGCCTGCTGGTCGCCGAGGTGGTGGATCGCGTTGCCGGACCAGATCAGGTCGGCCTCGCCGAGCTTGCCGAACTCGGCGGGCAGGTCGGCCTGCTGGGTGCTCAGACGGCCGCCGGAGCGGGCTCGGGCGCGCTCCAGCAGGGCGGCCGACTGGTCGACGGCGACCGTCTCGGCCTCGGGGAAGGCGTCCGCGAGCAGTCCGGCGATCACCCCGGGCCCGCTGCCGACGTCGAGGACCCGCCGCACCCCGCCGGGCTCGGCGTGCAGGGACCGCAGCCACTGCGCGGCCCCGGTGATGGCGGGGGCGCGCAGTTCGGCCTCCCGCTCCAGGTGGGCGGCGAGGGCGTCCCAGTCGAAGTCGGCGGCGGGGACGTCGCCGTGGTGGTGCCCGTGCTGGTGGCCCTGGCCGTGCTGGTGCTGGTGCTGGTGCTGGTGCTGATGTTCGGACATCGCGGGTTCTCCGATCGCGGATGACGGAAGGTCGGACGGGTGACGCCGGTCGAACGGGCGACGCGGGCGGATGGGTGACGCGGGCGAACGGGTGACGCGGGCGAACGGGTGACGCGGGCGAACGGGTGACGCCGGACGAAGGTGCCGGGGGAGCTTCCCCCGTTCAGGCGGGAACGGCGGCGCCGGACGCGCGGTGTTCGGCGACCGCCCGTCCGATCTCCTCCGCGACGAGGTCGTGGTCGAGGTCGAACGCCGCCGCAGCGCCCATCCCGGCGGCGACGACGGCCTGCGCCCGCGGGTCGGCGACGTTGCCGACCGCCCAGACGCCGGGGACGCTGGTGCGGCCGGCCCGGTCGGTGGTGACCCAGCCGCTCTCGTCCCGGGCGCATTCCAGGCCGAACAGCAGCGTGTCCCGGGGCACCGGCTGCGGGAAGACGAACACGGCCTCGCGCGGCACCACCCGGCCGTCGGCGAGTTCCACGCCGCGCAGCCGGTCGGCGTCCGTCACCAGCTGGGTGATCCGGCCTTCGACGACCCGGACGCCGCGGGCGGCGAGCCGCTCCCGCTCGGCCCCGGTCGGCGTGAGGGTGTGCGTGATCAGGACGACGTCCGCGGACCACTGCCGGAGCAGCAGCGCCTGGTCGACCGCGCCCGGGCCGGTACCGAGCACGCCGAGCGGGCGGTCGCGGACCTCGTAGCCGTGGCAGTACGGGCAGTGCAGCACGTCGCGGCCCCAGCGTTCGAGCAGGCCCGGGAGTTCCGGGAGCCCGTCGCGCAGACCCGTGGCGACGACCACCCGGCGTGCGTGCAGCACGGGGCCGCCCGCCAGGTGGACGGCGAAGCCCGTCCCCGCGCCTTCGGCGTCCGCGACGACCTCGACGTGGTCGGCCCGGGCGTCGATCAGGTCGACCCCGTAGCCGGCGACCTCCGCCCGGCCGACCTCCAGCAGCGCCGCCGGGGGCATGCCGTCCCGGCTCAGGTACCCGTGCATGTGGGCGGCGGGGGCGTTGCGCGGCTGGCCCGCGTCCACCACCGCCACCCGGCGCCGGGCCCGGCCCAGCACCAGCGCGGCGCTCAGCCCGGCCGCACCCGCGCCGACCACCACCGCGTCGTAGTCGTCCCGGGGGGCCGTCGGCCCTGCCGTCCTCATCGTGTCGCCCATGGCGCTCACCTCCACCGCCAGGCTGCGACCGGACCGGCCGTATCGGCAAGCTTTGTTGCCGTTTCCGCAAACGATGCACCCCGACCGGCCACCGCCCGCCCGCTCCGCGCCACGGGCCCGGACTCCCCCCGGTGGACGGGGATCCGGACCGACCCTTGCCATGGAGTGCACTCCAACTCCTAGCCTCTGACGCACCACCGACCCACCACCAGGGGGAGCAGCACCATGCGATACCGCGTCCTCGGCGGCACCGGCATCGAAGTGAGCACCTACTGCCTCGGCACGATGATGCTCGGCTCCGTCGGCAACCCCGACCACGACGACTGCGCCCGGATCATCAACACCGCGCTCGACCGGGGCATCAACTTCGTGGACACCGCCGACATGTACTCGGCCGGCGAGTCCGAGGAGATCGTCGGCAGGACGCTGGCCGCCCGCGGCGACCGCGACGAGATCGTGCTCGCCACCAAGGGGCACTTCCCGATGGGCGAGGGCCGCGGCCGCGGCGGCAACTCCCGGCGCTGGATCCTCCGGGCGGTCGAGGACAGCCTGCGCCGGCTGCGCACCGACCGGATCGACCTCTACCAGATCCACCGGCCGGACCACACCACCGACGTCGAGGAGACCCTGTCCGTCCTCGGCGACCTCGTCCGCTCCGGCAAGATCCGCGCCTTCGGCTGCTCCACCTTCCCCGCCGAACAGATCGTCGACGCGCACCACGTCGCCGAGCGCCGCGCCCTGCCGCGCTTCCGCACCGAGCAGCCGCCGTACTCGCTGCTCGCCCGCGGCGTGGAGCGCGACGTGCTGCCCGTCGTCCAGCGGCTCGGCATGGGCGCACTGACCTGGGGCCCGCTCGCCTCCGGCTTCCTCACCGGCCGCTACCGCAAGGACCGCCCGGCCGACCTGACCACCGGCCGCCCGACCATCAACCCGGGCCGCTTCGACCCGACGCTGCCCACCACCGCGGCCAAGCTGGAGGCCGTCGAGGCCTTCACCGCCCTCGCCGGGGACCTCGGCCGCACCCTCCCCGAACTGGCCGTGGCCTTCCCGCTGGCGCACCCCGCCGTCACCTCGGTGATCCTCGGCCCGCGCACCCACGACCAGCTGGAGGCCGCCCTCAAGGGCGCCGACCTGGTCCTCGATGACGCCACCCTGGACCGCATCGACGCCATCGTCCCGCCCGGCACCGACGTCTACCACCCCGACGGCGTCTGGCAGCCCCCGTCCGTCACCACCCCCGCCCTCCGCCGCCGCCCCACCGCGGACCGCCCGGCCGGATAGCCGAACCGGTCTCCCCCGCCAGTGCGACACGGTGCATTACGGCGCGATACACTTGCCCCATGAAGACCATCACGCAGCGCGAACTCGCAGCGCGGTCCAAGGCCGTGCTCGACGATGTCGAAGCCGGCGAGATCTACCACATCACTCGCAACGGCACCGAGATCGCCGAAGTCCGGCCGATCAGCAGTCGCCGCCGATTCGTCCCCGTCGAGGAACTCCAGCGAAAGTGGCGGAACGCGCCGGCGGTCGACGCGACGCAGATGCGCGCGGAAGCCGACGCCTTCTACGGCGATGAGGACCGGATCGGCGGCGACGACCCGTGGGAGCGGAAGTGACCGAGCGACGCCGACGCGGAGTGCTCGACACCTGCGTCGTGATCGATCTGCCGCAGATCGATCCACAGCTCCTGCCGGCCGATGCCGCGCTGTCGTCCATCGTGCTGGCCGAACTCGCCCAGGGCGTCGCCATGGCCAAGGACCCGGTGCAGATGATGGCCAGGGCCCAGCGACTCGCGGACGTGGAGGCGGAGTTCGCCGCCCTCCCCTTCGACCGCGAGGCAGCTCGGCGGTTCGGCACCCTGGTCGCCCTCACGATCCAGGCCAGGCGGGACCCCCGCCCCCGCCGCATGGACCTGATGATCGCGGCGACCGCGGCCGCCCACGGCCTGCCGCTCTACACGCGGAACGCGGGCGACTTCGTCGGCCTGGAGCAGGGCGTCGACGTCATCCCCGTGTGACGAACGGCCCCGCTCCAGTGGTGCCGCCGCCACTTCCGGACGGGTCGCCGCCACCGGCCGCCCGCGGGGAGCCGGCTACTCCCTCGGGGCGGCGAAGCAGTGGACCACGACCGTGCGGTCGGCGGCCCACTGCTGTTCGCCACTGCCGAGCCAGGTCCAGCCGAGGCGGCGGTAGCAGGCGTTCGCCGGGGCCGCGGTGGCGAGGACGTCGAGGACGGGGTGGAGGCCGAGCGCCCGCGCGTGCGCCACGGCGGACGCCACCAGCTGTGCGCCGATCCGGTGGCCGCGCGCCGTGGGGGCGACGTAGAGCCGGCCGATCACGGCGGTGAGTTCCGGGCGGCCGCCGGTGCGGCGGCTCCACAGGCCGGGGGCGACGTCGCCGGGGGCACTGCGGGAGAGGCCCACGTGGCCGGCCGGGCGGCCGTCCAGTTCGGCGACCCAGGCGGCGAGCAGGCCCCCGGGGGTGAGCCAGGCGGCGGGGCGGTCGGGCCAGTCGGCGGGGTAGCCGTCGGTGGCGTGGACGTCGCCGAGCACCCGGACGCAGTCGGCGAGGTCGGTGACGCGGCGCCGTCGGACGGACACCCCTGCCCCGGCCTGCCGCGAGCCGGACGCGACGACGTTGGCGCGTTCTTCAAGGTCAGCCATGCCGGTACGTTACCGGCCGGGCCCCACCGCCGCAGCAGGTCGGCGACCCCGGCCGGATCCTCGCCGCCACCGCCGGCCGTCGGCCGACGCTCCATCAGCCGAACGCGGCCGGGCGCGCCCAGGCGCTCGGGCGGGCCGTCAGGCGATCGCGGCCGACACCACCGCCGCGACCGCGATGTTGCAGCTGGCCGAGACCCAGACCGCCGGGTGCGGCTCCGGCTCGACCAGGATCGCGCCGAGCCTGCCGGGCGTCAGCAGGTCCACCGCCCAGAAGGCGACGGCCATCAGCACCAGCCCGAGCAGGCCGTAGCAGGCGGTCGAGACCAGGCCCTTGGCGAAGTCCGCGTAGGTGTACATGATCGCGGTGAAGACGATGCCGCCGATGCCCAGCAGCGCGGAGCTGAGCAGCACGGCGGCGTTGCGGTTGCGCTCGACCCAGATCTGGTGGCCGAGCCTGCCGGGCGTCAACAGGTCCACCAGGCCGACGCCGAGGAGCAGCAGCACCACCCCGAGGGCTCCGTAGGCCGCTGCCGCGCCGAGCCCGTGCAGGATGTCGTCCATCGTGGTCCCAGCCCCCGGTCCGCTCGCCGATCCCCGACCGGCCTGGTCAAGGGTTGGCAAAAGATACCCCACCGGGGCGGGCGGCGGACCGGGGAAGCAGGACCCCTGACGTCAGTGGGGATCAGTGTTCCTCGTGCACCAGGTGGTCGACGCAGGCGGCGATCGCGAGCAGCAGGCCGGTGTCGGCGCCGTCGGCGATCTCCACGCCGTAGGTGTCCCGGATCCGGAACCACTTGCGGGAGATCCGGGCGAGGTCGTCGCCGTGGTGGTTCTCGATCCGGTAGTCCTTGTCGATCAGGTTGCCGTGGATCTTCAGCTCGCCGCCGGACGCCAGCTCCACCAGGTACTTGTCGCGGAACGGGGTGAACAGCTTCTCCCGGACGGTCGCGATCACCTCGCCGTCGGCGTCCTCGATCTTCATCGCGTCGCGGACGGTGAACGCCTTCTCCTTCACCACCGCGACCACCCGCCCGTGCGCGTCCTTCAGCTCGAAGGTGTGCCGCAGCCGCAACACCTTGCCGTCCACCAGGTACGCCTTGTGGCCCCGGTCGTCCTCGATCCAGTAGTCGTCTCCGACCGCGAACAGCTTCTCCCTGACCAGGTACCGCACAGCGGCCTCCTCCGTGTCGACGTGACCCCCATTCGACCCGATCCCCCCACCCGCCGGGAAGCACCGCCACACACGGGCGTTCAATGGCGGCATGCGTCCCCACCCCGCCGCCCCGCTGCACAGCGAGCGCCTCGACCTCCTCCCGATCGGCCCCGAGCACGCCGAGGAGCTGGCCGCCGCCCTCGCCGACCCCGCCCTGCACGCCTTCACCGGCGGCTCCCCGGCCACCGCCGACGACCTGCGCGTCCGCTACGCCCGGCTCGCCGCCGGCTCCCCCGACCCCGCCGAGACCTGGGGCAACTGGGCGCTGCGGCTGCGCGCCGACGGCCGCCTCACCGGCTACGTCCAGACCACCGTCCGCCCCGGGGCCGCCGAACTCGCCTGGGTGGTCGGCACCCCCTGGCAGGGCCGCGGCCTGGCCACCGAGGCCGCCCGCGCCCTGCTCTCCCACCTCGCCGCCACCGGCGTCAGCACCGTCACCGCCCACATCCACCCCGACCACCACGCCTCCGCCGCCGTCGCCCGGGCCCTCGGCCTCACCCCCACCGGCGAGCAGCAGGACGGCGAGACCCGCTGGCAGGCGGAACTCCCCCGGCCCTGACCCGGCCCTGACCCGGACCCGGCCCTGGCGCCCTCAGTCCTCCTCGCCCGGCGCCGGATGCGGGTTGATGGCCTGCCCGTCGATCGGCTGCCCCCAGTCGTCGTCGCCCTCGGCCCCCACGCAGTACCCGGAGCCCTCCACCCACCCCCCGGCGTCCTGGCACTGCTCCGCGGTGACGTCACGCGGACCGGGCCGGGCGGCCGCCGCCGAAGCGGCGCCGGCACCGGTGGCGAGCAGGACAGCGGTCGCGACCGTCAGGGCCGACCGGAGCAGGGGTGAGGTGATCATGCGGCCAACGACAGCACGAACCCCGGCCCCCACCCCTCCGACACGCCCACCACCCCCGACCGCGCCCCCACCACGACCGCCGCCCCGGAATGCCGCCCGACCACGATGCGGTTGGATACAGGCATGGCATCTCGTGCACGTGTACGCGCCCCCGAACTGGTCGGGGCAGGCGGTTGGCTGAACACCGGTGGCAAGGAGCTGACGCTCGCCGACTTCCGGGGCAAGATCACCGTCCTGGACTTCTGGACGTTCTGCTGCATCAACTGTCTGCATGTCCTGGACGAGCTGCGGGAGTTGGAGGAGAAGCACCGGGACACCGTGGTGATCGTCGGGGTGCACTCGCCGAAGTTCGTGCACGAGGCGGACCACCAGGCCGTGGTGGACGCGGTCGCCCGGTACGAGGTGCACCACCCGGTGCTGGACGATCCGGCGCTGGCGACGTGGAAGCAGTACGCCGTGCGGGCCTGGCCGACGCTGGTGGTGATCGACCCGGAGGGGTACGTGGTCGCCCAGCACGCGGGCGAGGGCCACGCGCACGCGATCGCGCGGCTGGTGGAGGAGTTGGAGGCCGAGCACGCGGCGAAGGGCACGCTGCGCCGCGGCGACGGCCCGTACGTGGCGCCGGAGCCGACCGCGGGGGACCTCAAGTTCCCGGGCAAGGCGGTCCGGCTGCCCGACGGGCACTTCCTGGTCGCCGACTCCGGCCACCACTCGCTGGTGGAACTGGCCGAGGACGGCGAGACGGTGGTCCGCCGGATCGGCGACGGGCAGCGCGGCCTGGTGGACGGCACCAGCCCCCGGTTCAGCGAGCCGCAGGGGCTGGCACTGCTGCCGGAGGGCTCGGACTACGACGTGATCGTGGCCGACACCGTCAACCACGCGCTGCGCGGGGTGCGGCTGGCGGACGGCTCCGTGACCACGCTGGCGGGCACCGGCCGCCAGTGGTGGCAGGGTTCGGCGACCGAGGGCCCGGCCCGCGAGGTGGACCTCTCCTCGCCCTGGGACGTCGCCTGGTTCGACGGCCGGGTGTGGATCGCGATGGCCGGCGTGCACCAGCTGTGGGCGTACGACCCGGCCGCCGACACGGTCGGCGTCGCGGCCGGCACCACCAACGAGGGCCTGGTGGACGGGCCCGTCGGTGAGGCCTGGTTCGCCCAGCCGTCCGGTCTGGCGGTCTCGGCGGACGGCGAGCGGCTGTGGGTGGCCGACTCGGAGACCTCCTCGATCCGTTGGCTCAGCCGATCGGAGGGGGCACGTGGAACCGGGACGGTCCACACCGCCGTCGGCACCGGCCTCTTCGACTTCGGCCACCGGGACGGCCCGGCCGCGCAGGCGCTGCTCCAGCACCCGCTGGGCGTCACCGTGCTGCCGGACGGCTCGGTGGCGGTCAGCGACACCTACAACCACGCGCTGCGCCGCTTCGACCCGGCGAGCGGCGAGGTCACCACGCTGGCCACCGACCTGCGCGAGCCGTCCGGCGCGGTCCTGGTGGACGGGGACATCGTGGTCGTCGAGTCGGCCCGGCACCGGCTGACCAGGCTGCGGCTGCCGGAGGAGGCGGTGCGGGTCGAGTCGGTCGCGCACCGCACCCGGCGGGCGGCCACCGAGGTCGCGCCGGGCGCGCTCCGGCTGGACGTGGTGTTCTCGGCGCCGAGCGGCCAGAAGCTGGACGAACGGTACGGCCCGTCCACCCGGCTGCTGGTCAGCGCGACCCCGCCCGAGCTGCTGGTCTCCGGAGCGGGCGCGGACAGCGACCTTTCGCGCGAGCTGGTCCTCTCCGAGGAGGTCGCCGAGGGCGTGCTGCACGTCTCGGCGATGGCCGCGTCCTGCGACGACGATCCGGAGATCGAGTTCCCGGCCTGCCACGTGCACCAGCAGGACTGGGGCGTGCCGGTGAAGCTGGTCGCCGACGGCGCGCGCCGGCTGCCGCTGGTGCTCGCCGGCCTGGAGTAGCCCGTCCGGCGTGGAAGGAGCCCGGCGGAGCGTACTCCGCCGGGCCCCTTCGCCGTTGAGGGGGGATCAGCCCTCCAGGAACGCCTTGATCGCGCTGGCCAGCAGGTACGGGTCCTCGGCGCCGCACAGTTCGCGCGCCGAGTGCATGGACAGCGCCGCGATGCCGCAGTCCACCGTCTTGATGCCGAGGCGCGCCGCGGTGATCGGGCCGATGGTGGTGCCGCAGGGCATCGCGTTGTTGGACACGAAGGACTGCCACGGCACGCCGGCCTTCTCGCAGGCGGCCGCGAACACCGCCCGGCCGACGCCGTCGGTCGCGTAGCGGTTGTTGACGTTGACCTTGAGGATCGGCCCGCCGTTCGGCAGCGGGTGGTGGCCCGGCTCGTGCCGCTCGGCGTAGTTCGGGTGGACGGCGTGGCCCATGTCCGAGGAGAGGCAGATCGTCCCGGCCAGCGCCCGGGCGCGGTCCTCCGGGGTGCCGCCGCGCGCGTGGACGGTGCGGTCGAGGACGTTGCCGAGCAGCGGGCTCTGCGCGCCGGTGTCCGACTCGCTGCCGGTCTCCTCGTGGTCGAAGGCGGCCAGCACCGGGATGTACGGCAGGTCGGCGGCGTCCTCGGCGGAGGCGACGGCGGCCAGCGCGGCGGTGGCGGCGTGGACGGACAGCAGGTTGTCCAGGCGCGGGCCGGCCAGCAGCTCGCGGTCGCGGCCCAGGTAGGCGGCCGGCTGGACGTCGTGCGTCATCAGGTCCCAGCCGGCCACGTCGGCGGCGTCCACGCCCGCGCGCTCGGCGACGTACGAGATCAGCGAGCCCTCGTCGACCGGGCCGAGGCCCCAGATCGGGGTGAGGTGGCGCTGCTTGTCGAGCTTCATGCCGTCGTTGACCTGGCGGTCCAGGTGGATCGCGAGCTGCGGCACCCGCAGCAGCGGCTCGTCCAGCTGGACGAGCCGCGAGCTGCCGTCCTTCAGCGCGAGGCGGCCGGAGAGCCCGAGGTCACGGTCCAGCCAGGTGTTCAGCGGGACACCGCCGTAGATCTCCACGGCGACCTGGCGCCAGCCGGCCGAGCCGGTGTCCGGCACCGGCTTGACCCGCAGGTTCGGCGAGTCGGTGTGGGTACCGACCACCCGGAACGGGGTCTCGGGGCGGGCGCTCTCCGGCAGGTACCAGGCGATCAGGGCGCCGCCCCGGATCAGGTAACGGCCGCCGGCGGCGCCGTCCCAGACGTCGGTCTCGGCGACCTGCCGGAAGCCTGCCTTCTCCAGCCGCTCGGCGGCGCTCGCGACCGCGTGGTACGGGGACGGCGAGGTGCCGAGGAACGCGATCAGATCGTCGCTGTGCGTCCGGTCGAAGAATGCCTGGCGGGCGGCGGCGGTCGACATACTGCTCCTGAGTCGAGGGAGGGCTGAAGCCGGATGGGGAGTCGGCTTCGCACCTTGAGCATATGCCCGTACACGGACAGGGAATTCGGAACCTCCCAACGGATGCAGAACGAGGACACAACCGTGAAGTGACGCCTTGCCGAACTCCGTACACCCAGAGATCCGCGCCGGTCGCGGACGGTCATCGCCATGCCGGGCCCGGCGCCTGAGGCCCCCGAACAACGGGTGCGAAACGGGCGAACTCGGCGACGGGTGCGGGGCGGACGGGCCGCAACGTCGAAGGGCCCGGCGGGAGCCGGGCCCTTCGACGTGAGGGTGCTGTCAGGCGGTCGGAGAGGTGTCACGCCCCTCGCGGCACCCCTGGGGGCACCGCGGCGGGTGACGGGTGGGGCGAGGGCCTCAGAAGGCCTCCTCCGCCAGGTCCATGATCTCGTTGTCGATGCCCTCGGCGATCAGCCGCTGCGGGGCGACGGTCGGCAGGACGTTCTTGGCGAAGAAGCGGGCCGCCGCGACCTTGCCCTGGTAGAACGGGACGTCCTTCTCCGAGGCGCCGGCCTCCAGCTTGGCCAGCGCCACCGCGGCCTGACGCAGCAGCAGCCAGCCGACGACGACGTCGCCGGAGACGAGCAGCAGGCGGGTGGTGTTGAGGCCCACCTTGTACATGTTCTTGACGTCCTGCTCGACCGAGGTGAGGTCGGCCAGCAGCTTGCCCACGATGGCGTCCAGATCACCGACGGCCTTGGCGAGCAGCTCGCGCTCGGCGGCCAGGGCGTCGCCGCCCTCGGCCGCGCCGAGGAACTTCTGGATCTGCTCGGACAGCGCGGTGAGCGCCTGGCCGCCGTCCTTGACGATCTTGCGGAAGAAGAAGTCCTGGCCCTGGATCGCGGTGGTGCCCTCGTAGAGGGTGTCGATCTTGGCGTCCCGGATGTACTGCTCGATCGGGTACTCCTGCAGGTAGCCGGAGCCACCGAAGGTCTGCAGGGACTGGGCGAGCTGCTCGTAGGACTTCTCGGAGCCGTAGCCCTTGACGATCGGCAGCAGCAGGTCGTTGAGGCGCTCGGCGGCCTCGTCGCGCTCGCCGCGCAGGCCGGCGGCCACCATGTCGTCCTGGACGGACGCGGTGAACAGGACCAGCGCGCGCATGCCCTCGGCGTAGGCCTTCTGGGTGAGCAGCGAGCGGCGCACGTCCGGGTGGTGGGTGATGGTGACGCGGGGGGCGGTCTTGTCCAGGAACTGCGAGATGTCGGCGCCCTGCACGCGCTCCTTGGCGTACTCCAGGGCGTTCAGGTAGCCGGTGGAGAGGGTGGCGATGGCCTTCGTGCCGACCATCATCCGGGCGAACTCGATGATCTTGAACATCTGGCGGATGCCGTCGACCTTCTCGCCGAGCAGCCAGCCCTTGGCCGGGTGCTTGGCGCCGAAGGTCATCTCGCAGGTGTTCGAGGCCTTGAGGCCCATCTTGTGCTCGACGTTGGTGGCGTAGGCGCCGTTGCGCTCGCCCAGCTCGCCCGTCTCCCAGTCGAAGTCGAACTTGGGGACGATGTACAGGCCCAGGCCCTTGGTGCCGGGCTTGCCGCCCTCGGGGCGCGCCAGCACCAGGTGGATGATGTTCTCGGACATGTCGTGCTCGCCCGAGGTGATGAAGCGCTTCACACCCTCGATGTGCCAGGAGCCGTCCTCCTGCTTGATCGCCTTGGTGCGGCCGGCGCCCACGTCCGAGCCCGCGTCGGGCTCGGTGAGGACCATGGTGGCGCCCCAGAGGCGGTCGGTCATCCGCTGGGCGACCTTCTTCTGCTCCTCGGTGCCCTCGTCGTGGACGACGCCGGCGAAGGCGGGGCCGGAGGAGTACATCCAGATGGCCGGGTTGGAGCCCAGGACCTGCTCGGCGTAGGCCCAGATCAGGGAGGACGGGGTGACCTGGCCGCCGATCGCCTCCGGGATGCCCAGACGCCACCACTCGGCGTCCATGTAGGTCTGGTAGCTCTTCCTGAAGGTGGCCGGGACCGGCGCGGTGTTGGTCTCGGGGTCGAAGACCGGCGGGTTGCGGTCGGTGTCGGTGAAGGACGCGGCGAGGTCGTTCTCGGCGAGGCGCGAGATCTCGCTCAGGATGTTCTTCGCGGTCTCGACGTCCATGTCCGCGAACGGTCCGGAGCCGTAGACCTGCTCGCGACCGAACACCTCGAAGAGGTTGAACTCCACGTCCCGCAGGTTGGACTTGTAGTGACCCATGGCCGTTTTCTCCGGTTCGTCGCTTCCGGGAGACCGCCGCGTTCGGGCGCCCCGTACCCACCAGTACGCATCATGATGCTACCCAGCGGTAACTTGGGCAAGCCCCTGGCGGTGAATCCGCTATGAACGTGGTCACGTCCCACAAGTCGGGACGACCAGTCCTTGTCAGGATCGACGCCCGCACGGGCGGGTGCGCTCCCGATAGCCTGTCCGTGTGTACGGATATGACCAGAACGCATACCCGGGCGACCCCTACCAGCAGCAGGCGGGTCCGCAGCCGGGCATGAACGGCATGCCCGGCCCCGACGCCTACGGCGCGCAGTCGCAGGCGTCCCAGCAGTCCCTCTACCCCGAACCCTCCCCGCCGTCGCTGGCGGACGCCGTCCGGGCGTTCACCACGGGCTCGATGGCGGTCGAGGACTTCCAGGCCATCTTCATCACCTCGAAGGTGCACTGCCCGCGCGGCGAGCGGCCCGGCTTCCTGGCGCTGCACAACACGCCGACGCCGGTGATCCCGATGTTCAGCTCGCTGAAGGAGCTGCGCCGCTACGCCGGCAAGGACTCCAAGCACTTCACCGTCACCGGCGCCGAGGTCCTGGACCTGCTGCCGACCGGCTACGGCTTCGCGCTGGACATGGAGGGCGAGCACCGGATGGTGTTCGACGCCAAGGCGGTCGAGCAGATGGTCGACTTCACCATGCGCCGCATGTACGGCTGACCCATCCTGGAGGAGGAGCCCCGCGCTCCTTCGTCGCCATATGGTTCAACTTTCAACTTGCTTGTTGTTGAGAATTGAACTAACCTCGTGGACGTAGGCCAGAGGAACCCCCCGAAGGAGGCCGACATGCCCGCCGTGACCGTCGACAACCCGCTGACCCTGCCGCGCGTCGCCACCCCGGACCCCGCCGCCACCAGCGCCCGGCCGGTCCTCACCGTCGCGACCGCACCCGAGGGCTTCGAAGGCGAGGGCTTCCCGGTCCGCCGCGCCTTCGCCAAGATCAACACCAAGTACCTCGACCCGTTCATCATGATGGACCAGATGGGCGAGGTGGAGTACGCCGCCGGCGAGCCCAAGGGCACGCCCTGGCACCCGCACCGCGGCTTCGAGACGGTCACCTACCTGATCGACGGCGAGTTCATCCACAAGGACTCGCACGGCGGCGGCGGCCACCTCGGCGGCGGCGACACCCAGTGGATGACGGCCGGCTCGGGCATCCTGCACATCGAGACCCCGCCGGAGTCGCTGGTGGCCACCGGCGGCCTGTTCCACGGCATCCAGCTGTGGGTCAACCTCCCGGCCTCCGACAAGATGGCCGCCCCGCGCTACCAGGACATCCACGGCGGCCACGTCAAGCTGCTCTCCACCCCGGACGGCGGCGCGATCCTGCGGCTGATCGCGGGCGAGCTGGACGGCCACCGGGGCCCGGGCGTCACCCACACGCCGATAACCCTGCTGCACGCCAGCATCACCCCGGGCGCGCAGGTCACCCTGCCGTGGCGGCCGGACTTCAACGCGCTCGCCTACGTCCTCAACGGCGACGGCACCGTCGGCGCCGAGGGCCGCCCGGTCCGCACCGGGCAGGCGGCCGTGTTCGGCGAGGGCGACACCATCACCATCACCGCCGACACCAAGCAGGACTCCCGCCACCCCAACCTGGACGTGATCCTGCTCGGCGGGCAGCCGATCCGCGAACCGGTCGCCTGGTACGGGCCGTTCGTGATGAACAGCCACCGCGAACTGGAGCAGGCCATGCGGGACTTCCAGTCCGGCCGGTTCGGCCACCCGATCGACTGACGGCACCATCCCGGGCGGCCGCACCGCCCTCGGTGACGGCACCAGCTCGGTGACCGCACCGCCCCCGGCGCCTCGGCCGTCTACGCGCTACAGCAGCGCGTAGACGGCCGAGGCGTCGTCGTGCGCCTTGCCGCGCGGCCAGCGCTCGCAGGCGGCGTCCGCCCGCTCGACCTCGCGGACCTGCGCGATCAGTTCGCCCGGACCGGACTCGGCGAGCAGCCGCAGCGCGTCCGCCCAACTCCCCAGCCCGAAGCGCTCGGTGAAGCGCGAGGCGCCGTCGGTGAGCGCGGCCAGCGCGTGCAGCCGCTCCAGCCGGACGAAGCCGGTCTCCGCGTGCCCGGCCGCCTTCGGGCTGGCCGCGGCGATCCACGGACCGTTGCCCCGGTTGCGGGCGGACCGGACGGCCAGCGCGTACTCCAGGTGCAGCGCGGCCCGCTCGGCCGAGCCGGGGACGGTCGCCCAGACCTGCCGGCGCAGTTCCTCCCCACCGGGGAAGCGCTGGTTGTCCCCGATCACCTTCGGCGGTCCGTCCTTGTACTCCAGCACCAGCAGCGAGTCGCCGAGCACCAGGTACTCCAGCGACTCGCCGTGCCGGCGGGCCGCCACCACCATGGCCGCGGGGGTGTTGGGGTGGCCCAGGTCGCAGCGGCCGCCGTGCAGCGCGGCCGTCTCCACGATGGCGTCGGCCAGGCACTCGGCGATCGAGCGGTCCACCCGGTCGGTGAGCCGGGCGAGCAGGTGCACGCCCAACCGGCGGACGTACCAGGCGGTTCCGTGCCGGCACCCGGACTCCAGGCCGGCCGGCGAACTCGCACCGTCCAGCAGTACCAGCGCCTCCGGCGAGGCCGCCGCGAAGTCCTCGCTCTCGCGGTCCGGCCGCCGTGCTTCCCCTGCGAGCTGTAGCTGCATCCCGACAGTGTGGCCGCCGCCCCCGGCCCGCGCCCAGACCCCTGCGCCGGTGTGGCGCGGGCCGGTCCCCGCCGCCCGGTGGCAGCCGGGGCAATCCGGTCATACCGTCGAATAGCGACCGGACAATTCGGCCAATCAGGGCCTGTCAGGTTTGGGATCACCTTCGGGTGTCCGGGCGGCCCGGGACTGACGAGGAGCAGGAGATGTTCTGGGAGTTCATCGTGCTAGTGGCCGCCTCGACCGGCTTTCCGACCGCCGCGCTGCTCTTCCTGATCGGCGGGCCGCGCTTCCCCGACGAACAGCGCGGCGGCCGGCACGCCTGACGCCAGGCCTGCGCCCGCCCGCACCCGAAAGCTTCAGGCCTTCCAGGCCGGGTCCCGCCCGAGCAGGGCCAGCGCGCGGTCGAACCGGCCGCCCGCCGCACCCGGTTCGAGGCGCGGCGCGAACGCCTTGCCCGGCACCCGGTTCTCCGGCGCGGCCGGGACGGCCTCGGCGACCGCCAGCAGGGTCGCCGCCAGCGCCTCGTCGCCGTCCACGACGGCGGTGAACGGGGCCTGGACACCGAGCGCGGCCGCGACGTCCCAGCCGTGCACCAGGATGTCGAGCAGGTGGAAGCCGACCGCGTGCGCCAGCGGGAAGGGGCCGCCGTGCTGGATCTCCGGCAGCCAGACCTCGCGCCCGGCCGCCACGGCCTCGCGGAACGCCTCGGTGAGCTCGGCGCCCGTGCGGCGGAAGGCGCCCGCCGGGTCGTCGCCGACCGGGGCGTCGGCCCAGAGCGCGAGGTCGGTCCCGGCGCCGCGGGCGGCCGCGGCGAAGCCCTGGTGCTGGCCGACGATGTGCTCCATCAGCCGCCGCAGCGTCCAGCCCGCGCACGGGCTCGGCAGCTCCAGCTGGTCCGACCGCAGGCCGTCCACCACTTCGGCGGCCAACTCCAGGGACCGGGCGTGCAGTTCGACGAGCTCTCCGGCACGGCTCATGCGGCGCTGACCTCCTGACCGGCCGACAGGAAGCCGATCGCGTTGTCGATGACGGTGGGCTCGGCGACGATCCGGCGGTGGCCGAGCCCTCGGGTGACCAGTAGTTCCAGCCGGTCACCGTACGCGGCTTTCAGGCGCCGCGCGTGCGATATTCCGACCACGTCGTCGCCCTCGTCGTGCGCCACCAGGATCGGCGGCGACACCTCCTCGGGCCGGTGCGCGGCGTCGAAGCGCCGCCACGGGTCCTCGGTGCCGGCGAACAGCTCGTGCTCGATCCGGTGCCGCAGGTCCCGCTCGATCACCGGGCCGAGGCCGAGCCCGGCGCAGAACGCGCCCGGCAGGTAGGCGAATTCGCTGACCCCGGCGAGCGCGACCAGCCGCCCGGCCCGGACCCCCTCGCGCAGCGCCAGGAACGCCCCGGCCACGCCCAGCGAGTGCGCCACGATCGCCTCGAACCCGCCGTAGCCGTCCTGGAGTTGCCCGGCGATGGCGCGGTACTCCAGCACCGTGGTGGCCCGGCCGCCGGAGTCGCCGTGGCCCGGCGCGTCGAAGGCGACCGGGCTCAGCCCGAGCGCGCGCAGCCGGGGCACGTAGGGGGCGAAGCGCGAGGCGCGGGAGCGCCAGCCGTGCATCAGCAGCACCGGCCGGGCGCCGTCGCCCCAGCGGTAGACGACGACGTCCTTGCCGTTCACGGTGATCCGCTCGACGGCGGCCTGCCGGTGGGTCTCCCGCTCGGCGGGGCGGACGGCGCTGCGCCGCAGCGGACGCTGGAACAGCTCGTACGTGGCGCGGCCGGCCAGCCGGGGCGCCAGGTGCGAGGTGGTGTTGAGGGCGGTGCGAACCAGTGCGAGGGCCGGGTCCATGCGGTCTCCCTGTCGGTGCGGACGGGCGTGCCGGGGTGCGGGGCCGTACTGGGCCCGGATATTAGCACGACCGTTCGTGCAGTTTCATGGGCGGGAAGTCCGCCGCCCGCCCCCGGGCTACCCTGGCGGCACGCACCGCGACGGCGACGGCGACGACGAGAACTGAGGTGGCCGATGGCCGGGTCGACCACGGACGGACGGGTCCTGCGCGGCGAGGAGACCCGCCGGGCGGTGCTGCACCGCGCCGTCGCGATCGCCTCCGTCGAAGGCCTCGGCGCGCTCTCCATCGGTCGCCTCGCCACCGACCTCGGGCTCAGCAAGAGCGGCGTGTTCGCCGGCTTCGGCTCCAAGGAGGAGCTCCAGCTCGCCACCGTCCGCGCCGCCCGCCGCATCTTCGCCGACGCCGTCGTCGCCCCGGTCGCCGACACCCCGCCCGGCCTCGCCCGGGCCCGCGCCCTCTGCGAGAGCTGGCTCGCCTACTCCCGGGCCCGGGTCTTCCCCGGCGGCTGCTTCTTCTACGAGGTCACCGCCGAGTTCGACGCCCGCCCCGGCGCCGTCCGGGACGCCCTCGCCGACTGCGCCCGCGAGTGGCGCCAGGTGATCGCCGACGCCCTCGCCGAGGCCCGCGCCACCGGCGGCCTGCGGCCCGGCACCGACCTCGACGACCTCGCCTTCGCCCTGATCGCCCTCCTGGAGACGGCCAACTCGCAGGCCGTGCTGCACGACGAGGACACCCCCTACCAGCGGGCCGGCCGCCTCCTGCTGCGCCTGCTGCGCGCCGAGGCCACCGACCCGGCCGACCCGGCGCTCGCCTAGCAGGCTCCTAGGCTTTTCCGCCCAGCGCCCCTTCCAGGAAAGCCGCCTGGGCCAGCAGCCGCTCGTCGCCGCCCGCCGCGCCCACCACCTGGAGGCCCAGCGGCAACCCCTCCGCCGTCCGTCCGGCCGGCAGGCTCAGCGCGGGCAGGCCCAGGTAGCTCCACGGCAGCGACATCACCGCGTCCCCGGTGGTGTGCAGGCCCTCCGGCGCCCCGCCGGTCGCCGACGGCGCCAGCCACAGGTCCACTCCGACCTCGGCGGTCGCCCGGGCGACCCGCTCGCGCAACCGCTCCCGGGCCTGGAGCGCGGCCGCCCGGTCCTCTGCCGCGACGCCCTGGCCGACCCGGATGCTCGCCGCCGTCTCCGGCCGGTACAGGCCGCCGAACCGGGCGAACCAGTCGGCGTGGCCGCGGGCCAGCTCGAAGCGGTTGATCGTCTGCAATTGCCGGGTGATCCCGGCGAAGTCCGGGAACAGCGGCACCCGGCGCACCGTCAGGCCGGCCTGCGCCAGGCGCTCCAGGCTCTCCTCGAAGACGCGCAGCGCCGCCGGCTCGGCCCGCTCCAGGTACGCGCCGTCCGGGACCCCGAGCACCGGCCGGCCCCCGGCCGCCGGCCCGCCGCGCCAGTCGTCGCCCCGCCAGTCGTCGCAGAGCAGTGCAGCCGCCAGGGCCGCCCCGGCCAGGTCGGCCGTGAACACCCCCAGGGTGTCGAAGCTCGGCGCGTTCGGGATCACCCCGGCCATCGGGATCCGCCCGTACGTGGGCCGGAAGCCCACCACCCCGCAGTACGCGGCCGGCCGGATCACCGATCCCACCGTCTGGGTGCCGACCGCCAGCGGCACCAGCCCCGCCGCGACCGCCGCCGCCGACCCGCTGCTGGAGCCGCCCGGGGTGTGCCCGGGATGGTGCGGGTTGCGGGTCGGTCCTGGCGCGCTCGCCGCGAACTCGGCGGTCACCGTCTTGCCGGCGACCAGCGCCCCGGCCGCCCGCAGCCGGTCCACCACCACGGCCTGCGGCCCCGCCAGGACCCCCGGCGGCAGCGCCGAACCGCCGTGCGTGGGCAGCCCGTCCACGTGCACGATGTCCTTGACCCCCACCGTCACCCCGTACAGCGGCGGCCGCCCGGCCGGCTCGGGGTACCGCGCGGCCAGCGCCCGCGCCTGCGCGCGCAGCCGCTCGTGCCGCCCCGGCTCCGGGACGAACGCGTGGATCAACGGATCCACCCGCTCGACCAGCCCGCAGAACCGGTCGACGTGCTCGGACAGGCCCGGTACGCCGGACCGCAGCCCGGCGGCCTCACGGGTCAACGACCGTGGCCGGGCGAGGGGTTGCTCCATGCCGATCACGGTAGACCACCCGTTGGCGCGCTACTGGTGTTCGGCCGACAGGTACGGCGTCTCGCGCAGGTAGTACGCCCCGCAGGTGTGGCAGCACAGCTCCGGCGTCTTGCCCCAGTCCACCGGCTCCCGCACCTGCGCGCCCGGGTCGAGCTCCCGGCCGCACATCGCCACGCTCTCCGCCCCCCGGACCATGTGCCACAACCGCACCCCGCCGGTCGCACCCCCGGCCCCGTACTCGGCTCGCATCTGGTGCTTCATGCGGCCATCGTCCGGCCCCCCGGCCACCCCGGCAACCGGTGGCCGAACGGGCGCGCTGGGCAGCATCGATCACTTAGCGCCAAATCCGATCGAAACCAGCCACCCGCAACCGGTAGGGTTCGCGGGCGCGACCAGCGCCGACGGCCCTGCCGGAGGTCTCAAGTCGCCCGAAATCAACCCCATTTACCCCAATCTGGAGCTTCTCAACGTGCGCTCTTCTCGCCTTCTGGCCGCGTCCGCGCTGATGGCGCTCTCCTTCGGCACCACGGTCGGCGCCGTCAGCGCGAGTGCGGTCGGAGTCCCCTCCTCCCCGCCCCCCACCTCCAGCACGGCCACCCCGAGCGCCCCCGCGCCGAGCACCCCCGCGCCGAGCACCCCGGCCCCGAGCACCACCCCGAGCGCCCCCGCCACGGCGACTCCGAGCACCACCCCCAGCCACACCGCGACGGCCACCCCCACCAACCGGCCGTCCACCCTGCCGATGCCGACCCCGACCAACAGCATGCGATGCCACGGCGGCGTCTACCAGAGCCCGCTGCTCAAGGTCACCGGCTCCGGCCTGTACGGCACCACCCTGGTCAAGGGCGGACCGGCCGCCGAGCTGAGCGTGACCTGGCAGAACAACAGCGGCGTCGATCTGCCCGTCGTCCACAACTCGCTCTACGTCACCGACGAGTTCGACGGGGACTACCCCGTCCAGTGGAGCACCGAGTTCTTCGACGTGCAGCTGAACACCGGCTCCGGCTGGAAGCCCGCAAAGCTCGACGACCGCGACCTCCAGTCGCCGGACATCAAGCTGGCCAAGGGCGAGAAGATCACCTACCAGGTCCGGATCGCCGCCACCGCCAAGGCCCCGGTCGGGAACTACGGCGCCAACTACGACGCCGGCTCCGACGCGTTCGACAACGACAAGGTGCCCACCCCGGCCAACGACAAGCCGAACGCCTGCACCCAGTTCTACAACCCCTTCGAGGGCAAGTTCCGGGTCGCCGAGGCCGGTGGCGCCAGCAGCACCCCCGCGGCCGCCGGCCACGGTTCGGCCTCCGCCTCGCCGTCGGCGGGCCCGCACCTGGCCGAGACCGGCGCCGACTCCAACACCCTGCCGATCGCCCTCGGCGGCGCCGCCGTCCTGGCGGCCGGCGCCGGCACCGTGTTCGTCCTGCGCCGCCGCAAGGCCGGCGCGCACAGCTGACCCCTGCACCCGGGTGAACGCCGGGGGCGCGGACCGTGGTCCGCGCCCCCGGCGTTCGTCGTATCAGTTCGTCGTCATCGGTTCGCCGTGTCAGGACGCTGCCCGCAACAAGGCGCCGTCCTGCCACTTGAGGATCTTGTCGAAACTCACGATGGCGCCCCGGAGCGGGTGGTTGCGGAGCTGGACGTGGTCGGTGAGGGCGTGGATGAGGAAGAGGCCCCGGCCGGATTCGGCGGTGAGGTCCGGGAGGGTGTCGAGGTCCACGGGGCGCAGCGTGGGCGCCGTGGGGCGGGCGGGGAGGACGTGGGTGTCGTAGGGGTGGCCGTCGCGCCGGGGCTGGTGGGCGGTGAGGACGCGGGCCGGGACGGTGGCGCGGCCGCGGCGGGGGCGGCGGTGCGCGGCCGGGCGGGGCGGCGGCGGGGGGACGGGGCGGCGGCGCACCGCCGGGGCGGGGGTGCCGACGGGGCCGGGAAGGCCGGGGCCGGAGTCGGTGACCTCGATCCGCAGGCGGTCGCCGCTGATCGAGGCGGTGACCTGGAAGCCGCCGTCGGGCCGCCCGCAGGCGCCGTGCTCGACGGCGTTGGCGCAGGCCTCGCTGAGGGCGACGCCGAGGTCATGGGCGATCTGCGGGTCGACGCCCGCCGTCGCCATGGCACCGAGCAGGATGCGCCGGGCCAGCGGGACGCTGGCCGGGTCGCGCTTGAGGTGCAGAGTCCACCAGATGTCCACGGGAGGTCCCTCCTGGCTGCGGCTCCACATACAACTAGGTATCTCCGGGCGATTCGGCGGTGAACCGTGCCCGGGGCCCGCTGCCGCCCGTTCGGCGGATGGACTGAGGCCGTGGATTGTGCCGAGTGGCGCACTCGCCGGCCTGCACGCCGCTGCCGAACGGGGCATTCGTAGGGATTTCCCACCCTGCCCACGCGGGCGAGGTAGGCGGTGAGATGATGTCTCGGCCATGACTGCCCTCCCCGCCGCCCCGCTCCCGGGCGCCCTCGCACCGGATGCGCCGGTGGGGGCCGCCGCCTGGGACCTGCGGCTTGCCCGGGCCGTCCCGTTCGCCCTGGTGTGCACGTTGATAGCGGCTGCCGGGCACGCCCTGGCGGGTGGCGGGAACGTGCCGCCGGCCGCGTTGGCGACGGGCTTCGCCGCGGTGCTGGTGCTCGCGGTGGCCTGCGGTGGGCGGGAACGTTCGCTGACGGCCATCGCCGGTGCGCTGGGCGCGGGGCAGCTCGGGCTGCACTGCCTGTTCCACAGCTTCAACGGCCACGCCGCGATCGGCGGCATGGCCGGCATGCACCACGGCGGCTCCGGTCCGCTGACCCTGCCGACCGTGGCGGGCCGGCTGATCTGCAACGAGGCGCGCCCCGGCACGCTGGCCGGCCTGCCGGGGAGCCCGACCGCCGAGCAGCTGGTCTCCTCGGCGGGCCTGGACCCGAACGCGTACGCCGTCGCCCCGTGGTGGCAGGGCGGCGTGTTCGGGATGACGCCGTCGATGCTGGCCGGGCACCTGGCCGCCGCGCTGGTCGCGGGCTGGTGGCTGCGGCGCGGTGAGGCGGCGCTGTGGCGGCTGGTGCGGGTGACCGCGTCGGCGGCCCGGGAGCACTGGGCGGCGCCGCTGCGGTCGGCGCTGGTGCTGGTGGCGGCGCTGCTGCGCGGCCTGTTCGGCGCGGCCGGTCCGGCCCGCCGGTTCGGCGTCCGGGGCGGGGAGAGTCCGCTTCCGGCGGGTGCCGCGCTGCGGCACAGCGTGGTGCGGCGCGGTCCGCCGCTCGGGGCCTTCGCGTACTGATCCGGCTCCTGGCGCCCCCTTCGTGTCGGGCCCCGGTTGTGCGCAGCGTCCCGGGCCGGTCCCGCGTGTCCCCGACACGCCGACGGCCCCCGGTTCCGCCCCCACACGTCCCCAGCACGTCCCCACGCGCGGCCCCGCCGAGGCACGGTCTTCCCGTCGCCCGGACGCGGGCCGGTCCGCCGAGCTCCGATCGGAGACACCGCATCATGCGTTCCCTTCCCACCCGCCGTCTCGCCGCCGTCGCCCTCACCGCCGCCGCCTCCGTGGTGGCGCTGGCCGGTCCCGCGTTCGCGCACGTCACCGTGAACCCGGGTGCGGCCGCCCAGGGCGGCTACACGGCCGTCGACTTCCGGGTGCCGAACGAGAGCGACGCCGCCGGCACGGTGAAGCTGGAGGTCAACCTCCCGCTGGACCACCCGCTGGCCTCCGTCCGCACCCTGCCGCTGCCGGGCTGGACCGCGACCGTCGAGAAGGCGAAGCTCGACAAGCCGATCAAGGTGCACGGCAGCGACGTCAACGAGGCCGTCTCCAAGATCACCTGGACCGCCGACGCCGGCACCAAGATCGCCCCCGGTCAGTTCCAGGAGTTCCGGGTCTCGATCGGCCCGCTGCCGTCCGACGCCGACAGCATGGTCTTCAAGACCCTGCAGACCTACGACAACGGCGACATCGTCCGCTGGATCGACGAGTCCAAGGACGGCCAGCCCGAGCCGGCCCACCCGGCCCCCGTCCTGAAGCTCACCAAGGCCGCCGCCGGTGAGGACGCCCACGGCGGCGTCACTGCCTCCCCCTCCGCGGGCGCCCATGGCGACAGCTCCGACCACGCCGCGGCCCCGGCCGGCGCCAAGTCCAGCGACTCCACCGCCCGGGTGCTCGGCGTGGTCGGCATCGTGGTCGGCGTGATCGGCACCGCCGTCGGCGTGCTCGGCCTGCGCCGCCGGAGCAGCGGCTCCGCCTCCTGACCCACCCCGCCGGCGGGGCCGTACCCACGCCCCGGGTACGGTCCCGCCGGCGGTCCCACCCCGCACGATCGGATCTCCCATGCTCCGCACCACCCGCACCACCCGCCTGGCCGGCGCGGCCGCCGTCGCGCTCGCCGCCGCCCTGACGCTGACCGCCTGCGGCTCCTCCGGGGGCGGCTCGACCGCCGCCAAGGTCGTCCAGCAGAAGTCCGACTCGCCGTACCAGGGCACGGTGCTCACCAAGAACTTCGAGAAGCCCGACCTCCAGCTGACCGACACCTCCGGCCAGCCGTACGACCTGCGGCAGCAGACCAACGGCAAGACCACGCTGCTGTTCTTCGGCTACACCAGCTGCCCGGACGTCTGCCCGACCACCATGGGCGACATCGGCGTCGCGATGAAGGCGCTCCCGGCCGAGGAGCGGCAGAAGGTCAACGTCGTCTTCGTCTCCACCGACCCGCAGCGCGACACCCCCAAGGTGCTGCGCACCTGGCTGGACTCGATGGGCAGCGACTTCATAGGCCTGACCGGCGACCTGGCCAAGGTGAAGACGGCCGCCAGGTCGCTCGGCATCATGATCGAGGACCCGGTGGTCAACGCGGACGGCACCGTCACCTCGACCCACGGCGCGCAGGTGCTGGCCTTCCTCCCCTCGGACGACAAGGCGCACGTGCTCTACCTGAGCGGCACCGAGGAGAAGACCTACGAGCACGACCTGCCGCTGCTCGCCAAGGGGGTCGCGGCATGAAGGCCTCGACCGGCCACGCCCCGGCCGGCCGCGCGACCCTCGGCTTCCGACGGACGGCGCTCACGGGCGCGGTACTGGCGACGGCCCTGGGCGGCGGCGCCATCCTGGTCGCCTGCGGGGCAGGCGGTCAGGGCGGTGCCGGCGGCGGGGCGGCGAAGCTGAGCGTCGCCGACTCCTACATCCCGCTGCCCCCGGCCGGCGGGATGGCCGCCGGCTACCTGACCGTCCGCAACGACGGCGGGCAGGACCAGCTGGTCAAGGTGAGCAGCCCGGGCGCCGAGTCCGTCACCATGCACCGCTCGACCCCGTCGAGCATGGAGCAGGTCCCGAGCCTGGACGTGCCCGCGCACGGCGCGTTGGAGTTCGCCCGCGGCGGCACCCACCTGATGATCATGGGATGGCAGAAGGCCCCCGCCCTCGGCGACGAGCTGGAGCTCGACCTGACCTTCGCCAAGTCCGGCACCCTGTCGGTCAAGGTGCCGGTCAAGGAGCTCACCTACCGCCCCGGCCAGAGTTAAGGGGACCGCCAGCATGGAGAAGGCCGCCCACCGCCGCATCGCCGGACTGCTCGGGACGCTCGGCGCGCTGCTCGCGCTGATGCTCGCCGGCGCCGGACCGGCCGCCGCGCACGCCACCCTGGAGTCCACCGACCCGCACCAGAACTCGGTGGTCGCCACCGCCCCGCAGGCGGTCACGCTGACCTTCAGCGAGTCCGTGTCGCTGTCCAGCGACTCGGTGCGGGTGCTCGACCCGGCCGGCAAGGCGGTGGACACCGGCAACCCCGGGCATGCCGGCGGCAAGGCGGACACCGCCCGGGTCGGACTGAACAGCGGGCTCGCCAACGGCACGTACACCGTCGCCTGGCGGGCCGTCTCGGAGGACTCGCACCCGATCGGCGGCGCGTTCACCTTCTCCATCGGCGCGCCCTCGGACACCTCGGTGTCCGCCACCGCGCTCCAGGGCGCCAAGGCCGACGGCCTGGTCTCCGCCCTCTACGGCACCGGGCGCACCGTCGCGTACGCGGCGTTCGCGCTGCTCGCCGGCGTCGCCGCGTTCGTGCTGATCTGCTGGCCGGAGGGCGCCGCCCGGCGCCGGATGCAGCGGCTGCTGATGACCGGCTGGGCGGCGCTGCTGGCCTCCACCGTCGCGGTGCTGATGCTGCGCGGCCCGTACGAGCGCGGTTCGGGGATCGGCAAGGCCCTCGACCTGTCGCTGGTGCGCGCCACCCTGGACGAGCGGATCGGCACCGCGCTGGCCGCCCGGCTGCTGCTGCTCGCGGCGAGCGGGGTGTTCCTGTCGCTGCTGGTCGGCCAGTTGGGGCAGCCGGCCCGGCCGGCGGTGCGGCCCGGCGGCGCCGGGAGCACGGGGAGCACGGGGAGCGCCGGAGGCGCGAGCGACGAGGAGGCCGAGGAGGCCGAGCTGCGGGAGCTGGAGCAGCGCGCCGCCGAGCGGCCTCAGCGCGAGGCCCGGCTGGGCCTCGGCGTCGCCGGGCTGGTGCTCTCGATCGCCCTGGCGGCGACCTGGGTCGGCGCCGACCACGCCTCGGTCGGCATCCAGGTCTGGCTGTCGCTGCCGCTCGGCATGCTGCACCTGATCGCGATGGCGCTCTGGCTGGGCGGCCTGGCCGCGTTGCTGGTCGCGCTGCGCGAGGGTGTCGGCGCGCAGGTCGTCGACCGCTTCTCGAAGGTCGCCTTCGGCTCGGTCGCGGTGCTGGCCGCCACCGGCGTCTACCAGTCCTGGCGCGGCCTCGGCAGCTGGGGCGCGCTGACCGGCACCGAGTACGGGCGGCTGCTGCTGGTGAAGACCGGCTGCGTGGCCGTGATGCTCGGCGCCGCCTGGTTCTCCCGCACCTGGCTGGCCCGGCTGCGCGCGGCCCCGGCCGAGGCGGCGGAGGTCGAGCCGGCCGCTGTGCCGGAGCCGGTCGGCGTCGCCGCCGCGCACTCCGAGGACCCGCTCCGGCAGGCCCAGCTGGCCCGCCAGCAGGCGGCCCGGGAGAGCGCCGGGCGCGAGCGCGGACTGACCCCGACCCGGGCCGGGCTGCGCCGCTCGGTGCTGGTCGAGGCACTGGTCGCGGTGGCGGTGCTGGTGGTCACCACGATGCTCACCAACTCCCCGCCCGGGCGGGTGGCGAGCGAGGTCAAGGCCGGTGCCGCCGCACCCGCCGCCGGACCGGCCGCCGGGGGCGCGCCCGCCCCGCAGACCGAGCCGGGCCGCACCGTGGAGCTCAAGCTCCCGTACGACACCAAGGGCCGCACCCCGAACGCCAAGGGGACGGCGACCGTCACCCTCAACCCGGCCCGGACCGGTCCGAACGAGGTGCACCTCGCGCTGACCGGCGCGGACGGGCAGCCGGTGGACGTCCCCGAGGTGCAGCTCGCCTTCACCCTGCCGGACCGCGACCTCGGCCCGCTGCCGGTGGCGCTCACCCCGGAGGGCACCGGCCGCTGGAGCGGCACCGCGCAGCTGCCGCTGGCCGGCACCTGGGTGGTGTCGGTGCAGATCCGCTCCTCCGACATCGACCAGACCACCCCGACCCAGCAGTTCAAGATCGGCTGACCGCGATGGAGCACACCTCGACGGACCGCACCACGGCGGACCGGGCCACGACGGACCGGGCCACGGTGCCGAGGCCCGCAGCACAGGGTGCTCAGGCGCCCGGCCGCGCCGGCTTCACCCGGCGGGCCCTGCTCGGCACCGCCGGCGCCGGGCTGCTGGCCGGCGCCGGAGCCGGCGCCGCCGGGGCGGTCGCCCTGGACCGCCACCCCGGCGCGGCGCCCGCCGCCGGGCCGGGCGGCGCGCTCGGCGCGGCCCGGGTGCCGTTCCACGGCGAGCACCAGGCCGGCATCCTCGAACCCCAGCAGGCCCGGGTCCAGCTGGCCGCCTTCGACCTGGCCGAGGGCGCCGGCCGGGACGGGCTGCGCGCCCTGCTCCAGCGCTGGACGAAGACCGCCGAGCGGCTGACCGCCGGGGAGCCGGCCGAGGACGCCGACAACCAGGTGGCGCTGGACGCCGGCCCCTGCTCGCTCACCCTCACCGTCGGCTTCGGCGCCGCCCTGTTCGACAAGGCCGGGCTGGCCGACCGCCGCCCGCAGGCGCTCGAACCGCTGCCGCCCTTCCCCGCCGACGCGCTCGACCCCGCACGCGGCGACGGCGACCTGTTCGTCCAGATCGGCGCCGACGACGCCCTGGTGGCCGTGCACGCGCTGCGGGTGCTGCAACGCCAGGCGGCCGGCACGGCGGCGCTGCGCTGGCAGTCGGCCGGCTTCGCCCGTACGCCCGGTGCCACCGCGCGCCCGATGACCGGCCGCAACCTGATGGGCCAGATCGACGGCACCAACAACCCCCAGCCGGGCGAGGACGGCTTCGCCGCCAAGGTGTTCTGCACCGCCGGGCCGGACCAGCCGGCCTGGCTCGTCGGCGGCTCGTACCTGGTGTTCCGGCGGATCCGGATGCTGCTGGACAACTGGGAGGCGCTGCCGACCGACCGGCAGGAGCGGGTGATCGGGCGGCGCAAGTCGGACGGCGCACCGCTCGGCGCACCCGCCGGGGCCGGCGAGCGCACCCCCGTCGACCTGGCCGCGCAGGGCCCGGACGGCGCGCTGGCGATCCCCGCCGACGCGCACGTCCGGGTGGCCGCCCCGGCCGCCAACGGCGGGGCGGCGATGCTGCGGCGCGGGTTCTCGTACCACGACGGCCTGCTGCCCGACGGCTCGCCGGACGCCGGGCTGCTCTTCCTCGCCTTCCAGGCCGACCCGCGCAAGGGCTTCACCCCGGTGCAGCGCAAGCTGGCCCGGGGGGACGGCCTCTCCCGCTTCCTGCGGCACGAGGCCAGCGGCCTGTACGCGGTGCCGCCGGGCGTCCCGGCCGGCGGCTACCTCGGCCAGCAGCTCTTCGAGTAGCACGCCCCCGGCGGTCTCCGGTCCCGGCAGTCTCCGGTCCCGGCCACCGAAACGCTTTCCTGGCCGACGGGCGGAGTCGTTATGGTGACTTCTTCGGCAACACCCCTGCCCCGGTTCCCCCCTGTTTCCCACGGAGGCGTCATGTCGGCCACCCGCTACACCTACCTCGGTCCGGCCGGCACCTTCACCGAGGCTGCGCTGCGCACCCTGCCCGAGGCCGCGACCCGGGAGCTGGTGCCGCTGGCCTCGGTACCGCTGGTGCTGGACGCGGTGCGCGGCGGGGACGCCTCCGGGGCGTTCGTCCCGATCGAGAACTCGGTCGAGGGCGCCGTCACCGCGACCAATGACGAACTCGCCGCCGGTGCACCGCTGATGATCTACCGTGAGGTGCTGCTGCCGATCTCCTTCGCGCTGCTGGTGCGGCCGGGCACCGACCTGGCGGGGGTCAAGACGGTGACCAGCCACCCGGTGGCCCAGGCGCAGGTGCGCCGCTGGCTGGCGGCCAACCTGCCGGACGCGCAGTGGGAGTCGGCCGCCTCCAACGCGGACGGCGCCCGGCTGGTCGCCGAGGGCCGCTACGACGGGGCGTTCGCGGGCGAGTTCGCGGCGCCGATCTACGGCCTGGACCCGCTGGTCAAGGACATCGCGGACGCGCAGACCGCGACCACCCGGTTCGTCCTGGTCGGCCGCCCGGGCCGGGTCTCCTCGCCGACCGGCGCGGACAAGACCTCGATGGTGGTCTGGCTGCCGGACGACCACCCGGGCGCGCTGCTGGAGCTGCTCCAGGAGTTCGCGGTGCGCGGGGTCAACCTGATGCGGATCGAGTCGCGGCCGACCGGCGAGGGCATCGGCAACTACTGCTTCCTGATCGACTGCGAGGGGCACCTGTCCGAGCGCCGGGTGGCGGAGGCCCTGATGGGGCTGAAGCGGATCAGCCCGCAGGTGCGGTTCCTCGGCTCCTATCCGCGCGCCGACCGGCAGGTCTCCACGCACCGGCGGCCGGGGACCTCGGACGACGATTTCACGGCCGCCGCCGACTGGCTCTCCCGGTGCCTCGACGGGCGCGGCGACATCTGATCCACGCGAGGGCATCGTGACGACATCTGATCGATGCCCTTTGTCTTTCCGCCCTTTTCCGATCGCTTTCTCCCGGCCGGGCGGAAGGGGGCGGGTGACCGCACCCGTCGTCCACAGGGGCCCGCGGCGCCGGAACCCGCCATCCACAGGGGCGGGGACTATCCACAGCCGAAAGTTATCCACAGGCCTGGGGATGAGTCGACAAACCGGTATAGCCACTGCAGGTTTCGGTCGGATCATTGGTTAGCGGCGTAGAGATGACTAATCGGACCAGAGTCACCCGTGTGCCAGCAAATCACCCGTCCGAGTGCTTCAATTCCCTCACCCGAGAAGGTCAAATGAGGTTTGAAACCTCAATTCCCTGGCTTCGGTGATCGGAGGGCCAACCTCCCCTTCAATCCACAGGCACCGCCCGGATCCTGTGGATAACCCCGGCCCCGCCCGTTCCCCACAGAAGTTATCCACAGGATCCGGGCGGTTATCCCCAGGGGAAAACCCGTACCGGTGGATGAGCCTCCGCCCGGTACGCTTGGGCCTGTGATTGACCTTCGCCTGCTTCGTGAGGACCCTGACCGAGTGCGCGCCTCGCAGCGCGTCCGTGGCGAGGACGTCGACCTGGTCGACGCCCTCCTCTCCGCCGACGAACGGCGCCGGTCCTCGGGCAGTCGCTTCGACGAACTGCGCAGCGAGCAGCGGACGCTCGGCAAGCAGGTCGCCCAGGCCAAGGGCGAGGAGAAGGCCGCCCTGCTGCAGCGCACCAAGGAGCTGGCCGCCGAGGTCAAGGCCGCGGACGCCGAGCAGGGCGCGGCCAAGGAGGAGGCCGATCGCCTGCTCCGCTCGCTGGCGAACCTCATCGACCCGGCCGCCCCGGTCGGCGGCGAGGAGGACTTCGTCACCCTGGAGGAGATCGGCACCCCGCGCGACTTCGCCGCCGAGGGCTTCGAGCCGCGCGACCACGTCGAGCTCGGCCAGATCCTGGGCGCGATCGACACCGAGCGCGGTGCCAAGGTCGCCGGCGCCCGCTCCTACTACCTGACCGGCGTCGGCGCGCTGCTGGAGCTCGCCCTGGTCAACATGGCCATCGCCCAGGCCACCGCGGCCGGCTTCATCCCGATGATCACCCCGACCCTGGTCCGGCCCGCCGCCATGGACGGCACCGGCTTCCTCGGCCAGGCCGCCGAGAACGTGTACCACCTCGCCGAGGACGACCGGTACCTGGTCGGCACCAGCGAGGTCCCGCTCGCCGCGTACCACATGGACGAGATCCTCGACGCCGAGAAGCTGCCGCTGCGCTACGCCGGCTACTCGTCCTGCTTCCGCCGCGAGGCCGGCACCTACGGCAAGGACACCCGCGGCATCATCCGCGTCCACCAGTTCGAGAAGGTGGAGATGTTCGTCTACACCACTCCCGAGGACGCCGAGAACGAGCACCGCCGCCTGCTCCAGTGGGAGAAGGACTTCCTCAACGCGCTGGAGCTGCCCTACCGGGTGATCGACGTCGCCTCCGGCGACCTCGGCGCCTCGGCCGCGCGCAAGTTCGACATCGAGGCCTGGATCCCGACCCAGGGCAAGTACCGCGAGGTCACCTCGACCTCCAACACCACCGAGTACCAGGCCCGCCGGCTCGCCATCCGGATGCGCGAGGAGGGCAAGACCCGCCCGCTGGCCACCCTGAACGGCACCCTGGTCGCCGTCCCGCGCACCATCGTGGCGATCCTGGAGAACCACCAGCAGGCCGACGGCTCGGTGGTCGTGCCCGAGGCACTGCGGCCGTTCCTCGGCGGGCGGACCGTCCTCGAACCGGTCAAGTAGCACCGCGCCACCCGCACCACCCGCAACTCCCGGGAGACGTACGGCCCATGAGCACCACCAGCCCCAGCCCCGTCTCCCCCAACGGTGAGCGCCCGAGCGGTGGCGACCTGCCCTACCGGCTGGTCGCCACCGACCTCGACGGCACCCTGCTGACCAGCACGGAAACCGTCTCCGAGCGCACCCGCGCCGCCCTGGCCACGGCCACCGGCGCGGGCGCGCTGCACATCGTCGTCACCGGCCGCTCCGCCGCCTGGGCCCGCCCGGTCTTCGACGAGATCGGCTACACCGGGATAGCCGTCTGCGGCCAGGGCGCCCAGGTGTACGACGCCGGCGCGCACCGGCTGCTCACCTCCCTCACCCTGGACCGCCGGCTCGCCGGGCTCGCCATCGCCAAGATCGAGGCCGAGACCGGCCCGCTGGCCGTCGCCGCCAACCAGGACGGCCTGGACGGCCAGGTGCTGGCCGGCCCCGGCTACGAGCTGCTGATCGGCTCCGACCTCCCGGTCGTCCGGGTCGACCGCGACCAGCTGCTCGACGCCCCGGTGAGCAAGCTCTACATCCAGCACCCCGGCCTGACCGACGACGCGCTCGCCGAGGCCGCCCGCCGCGTCGCCGGGGACCTGGTCGGCGTCGTGATGGCCGGCGCCGGAGTGGTCGAACTGCTGCCGCTGGGCCTGTCCAAGGCCACCGGGCTGGCCGTCGCCGCCCGCCGCCTGGGCGTCCGCGGGGCCGACACCATCGCCTTCGGCGACATGCCCAACGACGTGCCGATGTTCGGCTGGGCGGCCCGCGGCGTGGCGATGGCCAACGCCCACGAGGAACTGCTCGCCGTCGCCGACGAGGTCACCGCGAGCAACGACGAGGACGGCGTCGCCGTCGTCCTGGAACAGCTCTACCCGGGCGTCTAGGCCCTCCTCCTCCCGACCTCGCCGTAGTGTTCGGCGGGGGTTCACCTCCAGTTGTAGGATGACCGGGCAAGCGGTTGTAGGATGACCGATGACCGGCGTTGACCAGCGGCGCGGTGACCGACAACGAAGGGAGTACCGGCATGACCAACGACGGCAACAGCCTCCAGGCGGCCGGACGGCGCTCCCTGGTGGACACCGCGATCGACCAGCTGCGCGAACAACTGGCCGGCGGCGTCTGGCCGGTGGGATCGCAGATCCCCACCGAGCACGAACTCGCCGAGCGGCTCCAGGTCGGCCGGAACACCGTCCGGGAGGCGATCCGGGTGCTGGTGCACGCCGGCATGCTGGTCTCCCGCCAGGGCGAGGGGACGTTCGTCCGCTCCACCAGCGACCCGGCCGCCGTCCTGCGCGGCGTCCAGCGCTCGGGCATCCGGGACGTCCTGGAGGTCCGGGCCGCGCTGGAGACCGAGGCCGCCCGACTGGCCGCGCTGCGGCACACCCGCGAGGACGTCGAGCGGATGCGGGCCGCGCTGGCCCGCGAGGCCGAGGTGATCGCCTCGCACGCCGAGCGGACCGACCGCGAGGCCACCGTCGAGCACGACCTGGAGTTCCACACCGCCATCGTCGAGGCCGCGCACAACCCGGCGCTCACCGAGGTCTACCGCTACTTCGGTGCCTCCGTGCGCGAGTCGATGACCTCGGCCTTCGGCGACCACGACATGCCCGAGGTGGCCGTGGCCACCCACGCGGCGCTGGTCGACGCGATCGAGAGCGGCGACCCGGACCGTGCCGAGGCCGCGTGTCGTGCGCTGCTCGCCGAGCCGACCGCGGCCGTCGAGCAGCTCCTCGCGGCCATCGCGGCCCGGAAGTGACGTAGGCACCCGCCTCCCTTCCGTCCTCCGCGCCCTCTCGCACATTCACGAAAGAACAGCACACCCATGGCCGTCACCCGTGCCCAGCAGCCGGTTGCCACCACGTCCCTCCCGCTTCCCGTCCGCACCCGGCTGGCCCACCCCGCGCTGCTGCTGACCGGCATCCTGCTGGTCGCGCTGAACATGCGCGCCTGCCTGGCGGCGGTGTCGCCGATGGTCGGCGAGATCCAGCGGACCTTCGGACTCTCCGCCACCGCGAGCGGACTGATCACCACCGTGCCGGTGCTGTTCCAGGGCGTCGGCGCCCCGCTCACGCCCCGGCTGACCCGGCGGTTCGGCACCGAACGGGTGGTGCTGGGCGCGGTCCTGGTGCTGGGCGCGGGCGTGCTGCTGCGGGTGCTGCCCTCGGTGGCGGCGCTGTACGCGGGCTGCGTGGTGATCGGCGTGGCCATCGCGGTGCTGAACGTGTCGATGCCGGGCCTGGTGAAGCGGGAGTTCCCGGACCGGGCGGCGGCGATGACCGGCGTCTACTCGACCACCATGCTGGTCGGCGCGACCCTGGCGGCCGGTCTGTCGGTGCCGCTGGAGCACGCCCTCGGCGGCGGCTGGCAGGCCTCGCTGGGCACCTGGTCGCTGCTCGCGCTGATCGCCGCGGTGGCCTGGCTGCCGCAGGTGCTGCGCTCCCGGCAGGAGCGGGCGGCGGCGTCCGGGGCGGCGGCGTCCGGGGCAGCGGCCCCTGCCGGTCCTGCGGCCGGTCGTGTGGCCGGTCGTGTGGCCGAGAAGCCGATCGAGGGCATCTGGCGCTCGCCGATGGCCTGGCAGATCAGCCTCTTCATGGGCATCTCGTCGCTGCTGGTGTACACCCTGGTCGCCTGGATGCCGACCATCCTGGCCGACCACGGCATGGACCGCGGCGAGGCCGGTCTGGTCTTCGCCTTCTCCAACCTGGTGCAGGTCGCGGGCGCCTTCCTGGTGCCGCTGCTGGCCGGCCGGATGACCCGCCAGCGCGGGCTGGCGGTGGTCATGGCCGGGCTGAACGGCCTCGGCATCGCCCTGCTGCTGATCGCGCCGGTGTCCGGCGCCTGGGTGTCGGCGACCATCCTGGGCGTCGCCCAGGGCGGTTCGCTGGGCCTGGGCCTGGCCTTCATCGTGCTGCGCACCGGCAGCGCGGCCGGCGCCGCCCAGCTGGGCGGGATGTCGCAGGCGGTCGGCTACCTGGTCGCGGCGGCGGGCCCGGTCGGCGCCGGCGCGCTGCACCAGCTCACCGGCGGCTGGACGGCCACCCTGGTGCTGATGCTGGTGCTGGCCACCGTGGTCGGCGCGGCCGGCTGGGGCGCGGGCCGCAACCGGACGCTCGGCTAGCACCTCCGCTCGGGCCGACCCCGACTGCCCCGGGTCGGCCCCGTCCGGCTACTCCTCGGCGGCCAGGGTCAGTCCGGCCAGCTTCACCGAGGCCAGCACCGTCGCCGCCACGGTGACCGCCAGCAGCAGCGGGACGGCCACCCCGAGCGAGACGTCGGCGCCGATCGCGGCGTCCCCGGCGACCGCCTCGGCCACCGACCGGCCCCACTGCTGGACGCTCAGCGTCCGGGCGCCCGACACGAAGTTGCCGATCAGCGACTCCCAGACCAGCGCGTACCCCAGTCCGGCCACCACCGCGTGCCGGGTGACCACGCCGAGCAGCAGGAACAGCGCGCTGTACGCCGCCCCGGCGACCAGCACGGCCACGGTGTAGCCGAGCGCGATGCCGTCCCTGGTGCCGATCAGCAGCAGGCCGCAGAGCAGCGTCGGGAGGGCGGCGAACACCCAGGTGGTGCCGATCGCGACGACCAGCTTGGTGGTGACGATCTTCCACCGCGGCAGCGGCTTGGCCAGCAGGTAGACGATCGAGCCGTCGTCGATCTCGGTGGCGATCACGCCGGTGCCGACGACCAGGCCGAGGATCGGCACCAGGGTGCCGAGGCCGAGCTGCCCGAGGATCTTGACGGTGAGGTCGTGCTCGTTCCCGCTGGCGGTGCCGCTCGCGACGGCCGAGATGACCAGCAGCAGGGCGGGGACCACCAGCAGCAGGAGGCCGCGGCGGCGGCCCAGCAGGCCGCGCAGGGTCAGCCTGGCGACGGTCGGGTTCATGGTCGGTCGGCCCTTTCCTGGGTCCGGTACGGGAGTTCGGTGGCTCGGACGCCGGGCCTCACGCGGACGCCGGGCCTCACGCGGACGCCGGGCCTCACGCGGACACCAGGTAGGCGAAGACGCTCTCCAGCGACTCGTCCGCCGGCGAGACGGTGTACAGCCGGATGTCCGCCTCCCGGGCGACCCGGGGCAGCAGGGTGGTGAAGCCCTGGAAGTTCACCGCCTCGATCCGCAGCGCCCGTTCCCGCGCGTCCACCTCGACACCGGTCGTGGAGCCGTCGGCGATCAGCGCGGCGGCCAGCCGGCGGTCGTCGCTGGAGCGGACCAGGTAGCGGTGCGGCCGGTCGGTCATCAGCCGGCGGATCTTCCGGAAGTCGCCCGAGGCGGCGTGCCGGCCGGCCACCACGACCTCGATGTGCCGGGCCAGTTGCTCGACCTCCTCCAGGATGTGGGAGGAGAACAGCACCGTCCGGCCGTCCGCGCCGAACCGGCGCAGCAGCTCCATCAGCTGGAGCCGCTGGCGCGGGTCCATGCCGTTGAACGGCTCGTCGAGCAGCAGCACGGCCGGGTCGTGGACCAGCGCGGAGGCCATCTTGACCCGCTGCTTCATGCCCTTTGAGTACGTCCCGGTGCGGCGGTCCTTGGCGTAGGCCATCTCCACCAGGTCCAGGGCGCGCCGGGCGGCGGCGCCCGGGTCGGCGAGACCGTGCAGTTCGGCGTTGGCGAGCACGAACTCCCAGCCGGTCAGGTAGTCGTACATCGACTCCCGCTCCGGGACCAGGCCGATCTGCCGGTACACCTGCTGGTTGCGCCAGATCGGCGCGCCGTCCAGGGTGACCGCCCCGCTGGAGGGCGAGAGGAAGCCGCTCATCATGTGGATGAGGGTCGACTTGCCCGCGCCGTTCGGACCGAGCAGGCCGGTGATGCCTGGGCCGATCGTCATACTGATGTCGTTGACGGCGACCACGTTCCCGAACCAGCGGGAGACCTTGTCGATGGTGATGGTGGCCATGACGCCCTCTCAAACTCCTCGGTTCATCAGACGCTGCGGTAGCGGCGCAGCAGCAGCCCGTACGAGCCGGACACCATCGCGAGGACGGCGGCGGTGAAGACGACCACGCCGAGCCCGCCGGGCGCGTGCATCCGGCCGTCCATCCCGCCGACGTCGAAGAGCTGGTTGGTCAGGCTCTCCACCAGGTCGTTCGGCGACAGCAGCGCGATCCACTGGGCGGAGTCCGGGACGGTGAGCTCGGTGGCGGTGCCGATCCGGGTCAGGATCGCCACCACGGCCGTGCTGATCGCCAGGTAGCCCATGATCCCGGCCACCCCGAAGCCGCGGCGCGGGGTCGCGGCGGCGACCACCAGCGCCACCGAGGTCGGCACCAGGGAGTACAGCAGGGCGGCGACCAGGCCGGACAGGAAGTGCCCGGTGTTGTGCCCGAAGTCCAGCCCGCCGAGCAGCGCCCCGATGTAGAGGACCAGCAACGGCGCCGCCATCAGCAGGAACTGGGCGCTGACCATGGCGGCGAACTTGGCCCGGACGTAGTCGGCGCGGGTGATCGGGCGGGAGAAGTACAGCGGGACGGTGTGGTGCCGGAGATCCCGGGAGAACAGCACCGGCGCCTGCGAGGCCAGGAAGATCGACACGACCAGCACGAACGAGGACAGGTACCGCGGGTAGTCCAGCGGCAGCTCCTTCGCGCTGGTGGCGAGCGCGATCGCCACCATGACCACGGCCGGCATCGTGACCACGCCGAGCACCAGCATCGGCAGCACCTTGGACTTGCCGGAGCGCCCGAGCCCGTACGCGGCGCGCAGGCTCTGGGTGAACAGCGAGCGGGTGGCGTAGGCCCGGCCGAGCCGGGGCCCGGTGTAGCCGCGGTAGCCGATGTCGTGGATGACGCCGGTGTCGGCGGACCTGGTGTCAGGAGGCAGCGACATCGTCCGTCCCTCCCCTGTTCTCGTCGGTGAAGAGTTCGGCGACCCGGTGGCGGCGCTGCTCCAGCCGGACCAGGCCGAGACCCAGGCCGGCGACGGTGTCGCGGATGGTGTCGTAGGTGTCGTCGCCGGCCAGCCGGACCAGCAGCAGGTGCGAGCCCTCCGGCTGGACGGACAGCCCGGCGGCGGCCAGCCGTTCGCGGACGGCGTCGCCCGGCTCCGGGACGGCGTCCTGCGGGTGGTCCGTCACCTCGACCGCCAGGACGGCCGTCGCCTCGGTGAAGGAGGCGGTGGAGGAGGAGCGCAGCAGCTTGCCGCCGTCGATCACGACCAGGTGGTCGCAGGTGCGCTCCAGCTCGCCGAGCAGGTGGGTGGTGACCAGCACCGAGATCCCGAAGTCGGTGTGCACCCGGCGGATCAGGCCCAGCATCTCGTCCCGGCCGGCCGGGTCGAGGCCGTTGGTCGGCTCGTCCAGCAGCACCAGCTTCGGGTCGTGCACCAGCGCCTGGGCGAGCTTGACCCGCTGCTTCATGCCGGTCGAGTACCCGCCCATCGGCCGGTACCGCTCCTCGTACAGGCCGACGTGCCGCAGGGTGTCCGCGGTGCGCTCGCGGGCGGCGGTGGCCGGCAGCCCCGCCATCCGCGCCATGTGCACCACGAACTCGGTCGCCGACACGTCGGGTGGCAGGCAGTCGTGTTCGGGCATGTAGCCGACCCGTTCGCGGATCTCCGGGCCCCGGGTGGCGACGTCCAGGCCGAGGACCTCGCCGCGGCCGGACGTCGCCGGGGCGAGGCCGAGCAGGATCTTGATGAGGGTGGACTTGCCCGCCCCGTTGGCCCCGACCAGCCCGACCACCCCGGGCCGCACCTCGACGGTGAGCTGGTCGAGGGCGGTGACCCGGGGGAACCTCTTGGTGAGGCCGTCCGTCTTGATGACAGCAGTGGACACCTGCTCAACGTAACGGGCCTACGCGCCAAGGGCTATGAGCTGGAATGACGAGCCCGTCTGCTGCTGCGGTATGACGCCGCGGAGGATCTCCCCTAAGGGGCGGAGCACCTCCCCCTCAGGGTCAGGACGTCCTCGTCGCCCGTGCGAGGCCGGCAACGGGGAATCCGGCGCGAGGTCCGCCTCGGAAACGCCACCGGAGTCGCCGTGCCCGCGGTACCGGCCGCTTCCGATGCTCTCCGGGTCGACGGCCCTCGACGACCCGGCCGGGAGACGCGAAGACCACGCGGCCGTTCCGACCCATAGGGTCGACACCATGCGACTGAGTACCGTGATCCTCCCCATCCACCGGTGGAGCGAGGGGCAGAAGATCTGGCGGCGGGCCGAGGAGCTCGGGTTCCATGCCGCGTACACCTATGACCACCTGTCGTGGCGGTCGTTCCGCGACGAGCCGTGGTTCGGATCGATCCCGACACTGACCGCGGCGGCCACCGCGACCGAGCGCCTGCGGCTCGGGACGCCGTGACATCAGTCAATCCTTCTTCATGCATCACACGCTGACCTGCGATGTTCCGCTGGTTCAGCCCCTGATGCCACTACCCCTGTGAGTCGGCGGGCCAGAACTTGGGCGGGGCGCTGGCAGGATCCACGATCCGCAAGCGGCTCTGCTGGGACGGGTCGACCGCATTCAGCGAGATCAGGCGCTGACTGTCTGCCTGGTCGAGTTCAGCCAAGGCATGGGGCAGGCCGGCGCACACGGTGGCGATAGCTGCACCGAGACCCACCAACCCGCCGTGCTTGTGATTCTGGCGGTACTCGATGCGATGCAGGCCCGACTCGGCGATGGCGACTACCTCGAGTGGACGGCTCAGTTGCTTCGTGTCATTCGTGACAACGATCTGAAAGCCGTCCGCTGCCGCACGCGCATAGAGGTCGACGTCCCTGGTTCCCGCCCACCCGCTGAGTTCGGCCACGTGCTCGACAACGTGGTGCTTCAGGAGCAGCCGCACGATCCGTGCCATGGGAAGCGGCACATTCTCGTCGAGCAGCAGCTTCAAGACGCTGCCTGCCGGATTTCCGCATCCTCGTAACTGTCGACATAGTCGGCGAAGTCCGCTGCGTCGCGCGCTGCCTCTGCTGTGACGCCCGGGTAGTAGTCGCCGATCTGCTCAGGTGGCACGCCGTCCCGTAGGAGAGCAGCAACCTCTGTCGCCGGGATACGTGTCCCCTCGACGACCGGCTCGCCGCCTCGCACAGCAGGGTCAATAGACACGTGCGGCCGGGGTTCAAGGAGGTCCGGGATTCGCCGACCACCACGGTAGAAAGGCGCAAGCACGTCCACCATGTCGTGAATGACGACATTGCCCTTGCTCCGCACAAGGTCCACTGCGTGGTCCGGGTCTGCCAGGTAGATCGTGTCACCGCCCGCGACCAGCCGGTAGGCCAAGAGGTGTTCCCCTTCGTCGAGGCCCTCGCGCAACGTGCTCAGCGCCCGCCTGATCTTCTGGAGGGATGCCTCCTCGCGAAGACGGACACAGACTCGGAGAGCGACCACGTCGCGAAAGGAGTAGAGGATCGGACGAGACGTCGAGATCTCCGGCACCAGGACAGCGCCGCGCTCGCCGGTGGCCCGCCGCCAGTGCGACAGCTGCCGCAGAGTCGCACCGGACAACGCGGCAGCCAGTTTGGGCTCGTACGACATGCGGCACCTCCTTGGCTCCAGACGACAATCCGACGCTACTTCATCGTCCCGTACGGGCATCGGGCTCGCCAGCATTTCACCCGGATGAGGCCACCGAGAGGCGCCGCGCCCTCGTCCAGCCGCCGCTCAGGGCCCGCCGCCTCCAGAAGGGCGGGAGTCAACCACCGATCGAAGCGCGCGCTCTGCGCGAAGGCGACCGACTCCCCCTTCAACTCGGCACTGCGCTCGATGAGATCGGTGAGCGAGCACTCGCCGTGATCCGTATCCCGAACGGCGATCGCCATGTCCTGCTTTCTCTGCAGGTGAGTTCCGAAGTGATGTGTGAGCTGCTTGGCGTCAGCCGGTCCAGTGGCGGTAAGCCTCGATCCACTCGGCGCCGTCCGGGGCAGGTGTCGGCATCGGCAGCTCCAGGATCCCGATCTCCTGTCGAACACGGCCGCGAAAGCACAGTGCGACGATCCGGCCATCCTGAGTGAGGTCGACGCCGCGCACAGTCACCTCCACTCCGAGAACCGTCGTGCCGAACGGCACCGCGAGGTTCTCCTCCAGCATGGTGAACAGACCGGTCAGCTGCTCGTCCTCGCCGTAGGCGTCGACGGTGGCCTCATCGATCATGGCCTCAAGCTCGGTCCTGCCCAATGCACCCATGGCACTACGCTAGCGGCTACGCATGTGTCGTCACTGCGGGTTGCTCGCAACCTCACCTGCCGGAGCACACGCGTAGGGTCGAGGGCATGCGCTTGAGTACCGTGATCCTCCCCATCCACCGGTGGAGCGAGGGGCAGAAGATCTGGCGGCGGGCCGAGGAGCTCGGGTTCCATGCCGCGTACACCTATGACCACCTGTCGTGGCGGTCGCTCCGCGACGAGCCGTGGTTCGGATCGATCCCGACACTGACCGCGGCGGCCACCGCGACCGAGCGCCTGCGGCTCGGGACGCTCGTGACATCGCCGAACTTCCGCCACCCCGTGACACTGGCGAAGGAGCTGATCACGCTGGACGACGTGTCCGGCGGGCGGGTCACACTGGGCATCGGCGCCGGCGGTACCGGCTTCGACGCGACGGCGATGGGGCAGGAGGCGTGGTCGCCGAAGGAGCGGGCGGACCGCTTCGGCGAGTTCCTGCCGCTGCTGGACGAGCTGCTGCGCACCGACGCCACGACGCGCGAGGGCACGTACTACTCGGCGGTCGAGGCGCGGAACGTCCCCGGCTGCGTGCAGACCCCCCGGGTGCCGTTCTACGTCGCCGCGACCGGGCCGCGCGGGCTGCGGCTGGCGGCCGAGTACGGGCAGGGCTGGGTGACGTACGGCGACCCGAAGGGCCCCGCGGACGTGCCGGTCGAGCAGGCGCCCGGCGTGATCGCCGCGCAGATCGCGAAGCTGACGGCCGCCTGCGAGGCACGGGGCCGGGACGCCGGCGAGCTGGAGAAGGTGCTGCTCCAGGGCTCGACCGCCGAGAAGCCTCTGCAGTCGCTGGACGCCTTCGTGGACTGGGCCGGCACCTACCGCGACCTGGGCATCACCGAGTTGGTGATCCACTGGCCCGTCCCGGACTCGATCTTCGAGAACGACCTCGCCGTCTTCGAGAGGATCGCCACCGAGGGCCTCGCCCAGCTGGCCTGATCAAGGATTCGCTTCCCGTGGTTCGCGCCGCCGACCCACGCGAAGCAACCAGTCCGCCGGCGGCCGACGGGCCGTTGGCGGACTAGCGGCGACGCTCAGCCGTCTCGGCCCTGGGTGACCACGAACTCCGTTCCGTCGGGCGTCGCGCCGACGCCCGGCTCGGCCCACTCGGTCGGCCTTCTTGTTGCCGGGATCACGGTACCCAGACGCGTGCCGTCGACCCTGCGTGTTCACTCCGGCAGGTGAGGTTTCGAGCGACCCTCGGCGACGGCGCCCTCACGACCGCTACCGTGGCGCCATGGGTGCAGCGGGCCGGGCGGGCCGAGCTTTTGGCCGTGCTGGATGAGGGCCACCGTCGATGCCCACGGCGAGAGCCGAGCAACTCGCACATCACTACTTCGGAACCGGCTTGTGGGGAGAGCAGGACATGGCGATCGCCGTTCGAGGCGCGGATCACGGCGAGCGCTCGCTCACCGACCTGATCGAGCGCTGTGCCGAGTTGAAGGGGGAGCTGGTCGCCTTCGCGCAGAGTGCGCGCTTCGACCGGTGGTTGACTCCCCTGCTGCTGGAGGCGGCCGGGCCCGAACGGCTGCTGGACGAGGGTGAGGCGGTCCGGATCACCGACCACTTCATCCTGCGCTTCCGCCTGCCGGACGGTTCGACGGTGGTGGACCGGTTCGTCGGTGGGCGGCGGGACCTGGACGGGATCGACCGGGAGATGCTGCTCGGCTGGCGGGACCCGGTCGAGGGGATCTTCGAGATCCGCCGCAAGGACGGGGATGCCCTCGTCCTGCTGAACCTGATCGACGACCTGGAGTACCGCACGTACTCGAACGCCGGACGGGCTGCTTTCCGGGGAGTGACGAAGGGAGGGTTCCTCCACGCCTGCCTGGTGCCGGTCTTCTCGGCCGACGGGACGTGGCTGATCTCCGGGGCGATGTCGTTCTACCCCAGGTCCAGCGCCACCGAGATCGCCCGGGCCGCACTCCAACTGGCCACCAGCCACCCCGAACTGGTCTTCCGCAACCCCGAGAAGATCGAGCAGGGATGGGAGTCGATGCGGGCGGACCGGGACGCGTTCGTCGAGTTCTTCGGCGGCGACGAACTGGTCCTTCCGCCCGCCGAAACCGAGGAACGGCTCAACGCCTACTACCGGCACCGGCAGGAGGACACCGCCGCCGGGCGTCCCGACCGCGCCCGGGGCAGGCGGCTCCCGGGCCTCGACTTTCCGGCTTTCGAGCTGCCGCGGGACCTTGCGGACGCGGACACCATCGGAGTCATCTACGACGAGGTCGACGGGCTCAACTTCTACGCGGACTACGGGCTGTTGCGGGAGCTCTTCGCCGACCCCTCCCTCACGGGTCGCAAACCGCACCAGGACCTGCTGCGCACGTACCTGCGCGAGCAGTCGATCACGCCACTGCCGATCCGGCGACTGGCCGCCGCCCACCCGGAGACCGCCGACTCGGTGTTCCGGAAGCTGCTGCGGAAACCCGGGTTCGCCTGGAGCGAGCACGGCGAGGAACTGTTGCGCCGACGCAAGCCCTGGTACTACGCGCAGGAGCCCCGGCCCGGCGTCTCCGTCGTCGGCGAGCGCCTCGGCGAACTGGCGGCCGGCGGGCGACGGCAGCGGTTCACCAGCGCACGGCGCGTGCCGGGCCAACCCCATCGCCCCTAGCCACGAACGCCGAGAACGCCGTGGCCGCCGTGGCCGCCGTGGCCGCCGCCGTCAGAAGGCCGACGCCCGGTCAGAGCTGGCGCACGACGGGGAGGGTGGCCGTGCCGCGCTGGCGGGCGTCGCGGCGGGCGAGGCCGGGGGAGTTGCCGGTGCCGAGGATCCGGCCGTCGGCGATCGCGATCCAGGTGCCCGGTGCCAGCCCGGTGGGCGGGGTGAGGGACAGGGCCGACGTCACGGCGTGGTCCGGCTGGAGGCGGTCGGGGCGTGGGGCCGGCGACGCGGTGCCGGCGCGCCAGCGGGCCGTCGTCCGCTCGCCGCCCAGCCGGCGCGACCACACCACGTGCTGCACCACGATCAGGGGGCCGAGCACGGTCAGCAGGGGGAAGCCCGCCGTCAGCGCGCCCAGGGCGAACAGCGCGCTGACCGCGCTGGTCACGACCACTCCGACGACCGCCGCCAGCAACGCGGCCGTCCGCCCGAACGCCTTGGCGGCGACCAGGGGGAACAGCACGAGGAGCAGCAGGTCGCCGAGGCCCACGGCGACCGGCGGGCTGCCGCCCGTCAGGACGAGCATCGGGGCGAACGGCCTTCCCTGGACCTGGGTGACGAAGTTCGCGGTGACCTGCGTCAGGGTGGTCGCGACCAGGTCGTAGCAGGACAGGACGGCGGCCAGGCCGGCCGCGTGCGCCGATCGCATTCCGCTCTGCGTCCACAGGTTGGCCACGCCCACCACCGCGACGGCGAGCATCACGTCGGTGCAGGCGCGCACCGCGACGGGGTGGCCGCTGCACGCCGCCGTGGCTCCGGCGGCCACGAGCGCGAGGCCCCAGGCCCAGCGGCCGGAGCAGACCGGCGCCAGGGTGAACTGCACCGCCAGGCAGAGCACCAGGCCGAACAGCGCCGAGACGACCACGCCCGGCAGCTCGAGGTAGAGCAGCGGGGCCAGCACGACGCCGACGCACAGGACGGCGATGTCGCCGGAGGTGTAGACGCCCACCGGAGGCCTGGGCATCCGCACGCGGACCAGGTACCCCCCGGCCGCGGCCATCAGCAGGGCCACGCAGCAGCTCAGGGCGATGAGGGGGATCGCGTTCATGCGCCGCTCCCGGCCCGGACGCCGACCGGACGGGCCGACTCGAAGGTGTGTTCCCGCAGGTCCGCGCGGACCGGACTGGACGGCGGCAGTTTCGACCGGTCGTCGTGGAGCACGATGCCGGCCAGCGGCAGCCCCGCCGCCGACGCCCGCTCCTCCAGCCTGCGGCGCAGTGTCGCCGCGGGCAGCGCCCGGACCAGGAGGTGCAGCAGCGCACCGCCGTCCGGCTCCTCGGTCAGCGTGTACCTGGCCGGCAGCGGCACGTCCGGCTCCCCCTCGACCAGGTCGAGGACGTCCCTGGTCGGCACGGAGGCGCTGAGCGGCCCCGACCAGCGGCCCAGGACGGCGGACGTGGCCGGCAGGTGCGCCCACTCGCACCCCGTCCCGCCGACGGGCAGCCGGACCAGGTCGCCGGTGGCGTACCGCAGCAGCAGGGTGCACTCCCGGTAGGGCACGAAGGGGGTGTGCACCAGCATCCCGACCTCCCCCGGCGCGGTCGGCTCCCAGGTCTGCGGGTCGAGCACCTCCAGGTGCCCGAACTCGGTGGTGTGGTGCAGATGCCCCTGGGAGCACGGCGTGCCGCCCGAGGGGAGCGTCTCCGTCATCAGGTAGGACGTGGACAACGGTGCCCCGAACGCCGCTTCGGCCCGCTCCCGCAGGGGGGCCGACAGCACCTCGCCGCCCACCCCGATGCTCTCCAGCCCGAAGTCCGCGGACCGCCACCCGCCCTGTTCGGCCTCCTGCACGAGCGCGGAGAGGTACGACGCGGAGGCGGTGAGGTGGGTGATCTGCGGGGCCTTGCCGGGCAGGCCGAGCGGTGCGGCGAGGCGTTCCAGGGCGAGCGCGGGGTCGATCGTCCCGAACTGGACGAACGAGGCGCCGACCCGGGTGGTGGACTCCTCGGCGACGACCAGTGGCAGGGTGGCCCTGGAGCAGCCCGCGTAGGCCACGGTGTGCCGGGGGCGCAGCCCAAGGGTCAGGGCCGCCGAGATGGTGCTGAGGGCGATCGTGGTCTCCAACTCGGCCCGGGAGTACCAGACCGCGGTCGGGGTGCCGCTGGTGCCGGTGGTCAGCGCCATCAGGGCGGGCGTGGCGGCGGCGGAGACGAACGCGGCGGGCAGGCCGCGCAGGGCCGCCTTCGGGGTGACGGGCACCCGCGACCAGGTCTCCGTGTCGAGCGTCTCGGGGTCGATCTCGAGGTCGTCGAAGGTCCGCCGGTAGTAGGCCGTGTGGCGGACGGCGGCGCGCGCGGTGGCCCGCAGGCTCCGCCGGGTGACCGTGCGCCGCACCTCCGGGTCGACCTGACCGGCCTGCCCCGGCAGCAGCGCCGAGTCCGCGCCCGGTTCGCCGAACTCGGCGAGCGTGCGGACCATGTCGTCGGCGATCCGCCCGAGGTCCTTGGGGCGGATCCTGCGGTTGAGCAGGATCGATGCGCCGTACCGGAGTTGACTCACCGCAGTGCCGAACACGAGACCTCCTGGAACCTGGGCCGGGGATGCTCACCCCGGCCCAGGCCGGGACGACTCGGTCAGGCCATGTGCGCGAACATGGCGGCGGTGAGGGTGCTCAGGGCGTACTTGAAGTAGTGCTTGACCATGTCAAGACCTCCTGGTGGGGCTGGCCGGCGCGGCCGAGCACGCCCCGATGACGTGCTCCGGTGCCGGCGGGTGGGGAGTGCAGTTTAGGGAATCGAACAAGCCTCGACCAGGGGTGAGACGGCATCAAATTCCTTGCCCCGAACGGGCGGTGCCGCAGCTACGGGTGCGGGCGGGTGCGCTGGGCCGGGAGGCGGGGCTCGGGGGCGCGGCGGGCGATCTCGGCGAGGGTGTGGAAGAGGACGTCGCCGAGCAGGACCGGCTCGCGGGAGGCGTCCGGGGAAGCGCCCGAGGAGACGTCCGGGGAGGCGTCCGGGGAGGCGTCCGGGGAGGCGGCGGGCGGGATGGTCGGGGGAGGCTCGTCTCGGAGCTGGCGAGTGGGCATGGCTCTTCCTGCCGACGGGGTGGCCGTGCACACTCCTGCCCGTCGCGCCCCGGGGACACCCCGGCCGGCGGGCGAATAGGCCGGAAACGGAGCCTCGGGGGCCGAAAGGGGGCCGAAAGCCACAGGTCCGGCGGGTCGGCGGCGCCGTCCTGCGGGTCCGCGACGAGGTCCGTCCTCGCCGGTGACCGGTGCGGCACCGATGGGCGAAGATGGACCGGTGACCGAAGCCCGTACCGCCCCCCGCCTCATCGCCACCGACCTGGACGGCACCCTGCTGTGCGCCGGCGGCACCGTCAGCGAACGCACCGCCGCGGCCCTGGCGGCCGCGGAGGCGGCCGGGGTGCAGGTGGTGTTCGTCACCGGGCGTCCGCCGCGCTGGATGCAGCAGGTGAGCGCGCACATCGGCGGCCACGGGGTGGCGATCTGCTCGAACGGCGGCGCGGTGGTGGACGTGCGGCGCGGCGAGCTGCTGGAGTCGTTCCCGCTGCCGGTGGAGACCACCCTGGCGGTGGTCGAGGTGCTGCGCGCCAAGCTGCCCGGCACCGCGTTCGCCTTCGAGTACCCGGACGGGTGGGCCCGCGAGCCCGAGTACGCGGTGCCGATGTGGGGCGACGACCTGGAGCACGCGGTCGGCCCGGCGGAGAAGCTGCTGGGCGCCGGCGGGCCGGTCCGGGGCCTGTTCAAGCTGCTGGCCAAGCACCCCGACCTCGACCCGGACGCGTTCCTCACCCGGGCCCGGGAGGCGGCCGGGCACCTGGCCGAGATCACCCGCTCGGCGCCGATCCCGCTGCTGGAGATCAGCGCGCCCGGCGTCACCAAGGCCAGCACGCTGGCCCGTTGGTGCGCCGGGCACGGGATCGACCGGAGCGAGGTGGTGGCCTTCGGCGACATGCCGAACGACCTGGAGATGCTGGACTGGGCCGGCACCGCGTACGCCGTCGCCAACGCGCACCCGCAGGTGCTGGCGGCGGTGCCGCTGCACACCGTGAGCAACGAGCAGGACGGCGTCGCGGCGGTGCTGGAGGAGCTGCTGCGGCTCCCCTGAAGGCGTGCCGCCCGGGCCCTGGACAACAGGACCTAGCCGAAGCGGCCGTTCACGTAGTCGGAGGTCCGCTGGTCGCGCGGGTTGCCGAAGACCTGAGCGGTCGGCCCGGCCTCCACGATCCGGCCCGGGGTGTCGTGGGTGGCCAGGAAGAAGGCGCAGGTCTGCGAGACGCGCTGGGCCTGCTGCATGTTGTGGGTGACGATCACGATGGTGAGCCGCCCGCGCAGTTCGGCGATGGTCTCCTCGACCCTCCGGGTGGAGGTCGGGTCGAGCGCGGAGCACGGCTCGTCCATCAGCAGGATGTCCGGCGAGACCGCCAACGACCGTGCGATGCACAGGCGTTGCTGCTGCCCGCCGGAGAGCGCGCCGCCCGGGGTGTGCAGCCGGGTGGAGACCTCGTCCCAGAGCCCGGCGCGGCGCAGGCTGGTCTCCACCAGGTCCCGGCGCTCCTCCTTGGAGACCTTGATCCCGGCCAGCTTCAGGCCGCTGGCGACGTTGTCCTGGATGGACATCGCCGGGAACGGGTTGGGCCGCTGGAACACCATGCCGATCCGGCGCCGCACCTCGGCGGGGCGCCGGCCGGGACGGTAGACGTCGTCGCCCTCCAGCAGCACCTCGCCGGCGAGCGCGGCGCCGCGCACCATCTCGTGCATCCGGTTGAGGATCCGCAGGTAGGTGGACTTGCCGCAGCCGGACGGGCCGATCAGCGCGGTGACCTCGCCGGCCGGCATCGCCAGCGAGACCCGCTCCAGCACCTTGCGGGCGCCGAACCACGCGGAGACCTCCCTGGTCTCCAGCCCGGCCAGCGGCTCGCTGCCCGGGTGCGGGGCCGGCGGCAGCGGCGGGAGGGTGAGGGTGTCGGCGGCCGGGTCGGTCGCCGGGGCGTCCGCCGTGCCCAGGCCGGTGGTCGGGGTGTCGGTCATCGGTGCATCCGTCATCGGTACGGCCTTCCGGGCGCGCTTCAGTAGAGGTTGGGCAGCAGGGCCGCGGCGTTCTCGTAGACCGCCCAGAGCAGCGCGCCGAGCACCGGCGCGAGGCTCAGGTAGGCCGCCGAGGCCCGCCAGTACCGGGCCAGCAGGAGCGCGCCGAGCACCGCGCCCAGCAGCCCGAGCGACCACAGCTGCAGCGTGGCCAGCGCGCCCTTGTCGGCGGCCAGCGCCTTGTCGTACGGGACGGTCCTGGGCCGGCCGCCGGGGTTCTGCTCGGGGTCGCCGTCCAGCCGGGCGCCGACCATCACGGTCGAGCCGGGGATCCAGTCCGAGTCCCCGGTGACCAGGACGAGCCGGTTGCGGGCCGGGTCGGTGATCGGGTGGTCGCCGTCGCCGTACACGTTGACGGTGTAGGTGAACTTGCCCTGCCCGGTGGTGGCCTCGATCTTGTCGCCGACCCGGAGCCCGGACAGTTCGGCGAAGGGCGCGCCGAAGGTGGCGCCGCGGCCGAACAGCACCGCGACGCCGCCCTGGCCGGGCAGGGCGGTGTCCCGGCGGTGGCCGGGCCCGCGCATGAGGTCCCGGCCGGTGGTGCCCTCGACCACGACGGCCTGGTGCAGGCCGATCGCCGGGATGTCCAGCAGGGCCACCGGGGCGCCGTCGGCGGCGGCCCCGGTGGGGGCGACGGCCCGGGCGAGCTGGTCCCGGAAGGTCTTGTACGCGGTGGACTGGAAGTGCCGTTCCTGGACGTGCGAGAGCGTGAACAGGTAGCCGACGAAGCCCAGCACCAGCGCGGCCAGCAGGCTGGCCACCCGGGCGCCCTGGAGGAGGCGGCGCCGCGCGGGGGCGGCGGCGGGCCCGGTCGCGGGGGTCGCGGCGGGCGGGCCCGCGGGCGTGGCCGGCCGCGCGGGGGCGGCCGGCTTCTCCAGCACCGGGGCGGTCACGAGGCGCCGTCCGAGGACTTGCGCCGGCGCAGCAGCCGTCGGCCGAGCAGCGGCGGGACGAGCACCACGGCGAGCAGTTCGAGGGCGGTGAGCGTGCTCAGCGTCCAGTCCTCGGGCTTGCCGGCCACCTCGACCACGTTCGCCGCGACCTCGGTGCTGCCGCCGCGGCCGCGGGCGACCACCTGGCCGGTCTGCGGGTCGACCACGTCCTCGGTGCCCGGGTCGCCCGGTGCGGCGCCGTCCGCGTTCGGGTCCGTGCCGGCCGCGCCGTCGGCCGCCGCGGCGCCGTCCCCGGTGCCGCCGGTGCCCGCGGCGCCACCGCCCGTGCCGCCGGCGCCGCCGGCCGCACCACCGCTCGTTCCGCTGCCGGTCCGGCCCGTGCCGCCGCCGCTGCCGCCGCCCGTGCCACCCGTACCGCCGCCGCCACCGGTACCGCCGGCCGCGCCGCCGCCACTGCCGCCGCTGCTGGAACCGCCGGCGCCCGAGCCGGTCTTGACCGCCTGGCCGCCCTGCACGGTGCAGTCCAGCGGAGCGCCCTGCTTGTCGCAGGGGCTGGGCTGCGGCGCGTTCTTGAGGACGGTCAGCTCACCGGTGGAGTTGAAGGTCGGGTTGGCGCAGTTGGACAGGGTGTCCGGGTCGACCGGGCTGGCGTTGCCGGGGATGCTCCTGGTCTGCAGCAGGCCGCCCTTGACCAGGCCGCGCGGGATCGGCGAGTAGCCGAGGCCGTCCGCCTCGCCCTGGCCCTCGCACAGCACGTAGGCGAGGAAGCGGCTGAGGGCACTGCCCTTGTCGTTGTTGAAGCGGGGCGGCGGGGGCAGCGCGGCCCCGGAGCGCGGCACGATCACGTAGCTGTAGCTGGAGATCGGGTAGGAGCGCGGGTCGTCCATGGTGTAGACGCCGTCGAGGTTCTGCTGCAGGTAGTTCGGGTCGGACACCGGGGTGTTGTCGTCGACGCCGCGGATCTTCGCCGCGGTGAGCGCCACGGCGACGTTGGAGGCGGTCGGCAGCGAGTAGTAGCCGGCCTGGTTGAGCACCTTCACGACCGGCCAGTTGCTGCGCTTGGCGAAGGCGTACTCGTCGTAGCCGATGGTGCCGAGGCCGGAGGAGGCCTTGATGTAGCCGGCGACGACGTCCGAGCCGTTCTGGGCGACCATCCGGCCGGACGGCGGGAAGAACTCGGTGTAGTCACCGCAGGAGACGCCGTTGACGGAGGAGCAGTACGCGTCCCACTGGTCCTTGTGGGTGTGCTCCATCCAGCGGGTGAACTGCGCGGTGGCGCCGGAGCCGTCCGAGCGGACCACCGGGGTGATCGGCAGGTTGGGCAGCGTCTTGCCGTAGTCGGCGGTGATCTTCGGGTCGTTCCAGTTGGTGATCTTGTTGGTGAAGATGTCGACGACGGTCTGCGGCGAGAGCCGCAGGTCGCGGACCTGCTTGCCGCCGACCACCAGGTTGTACATGAAGGTGGTGCCGCCGGCGGTGATCGGCACGTACGAGAAGCCGTAGGTCGGCTGCTCCGCGCTGCCCTGGCCGTTGCGGCGGCCCGCGTCGTTCACGCCGGCGTCGGGCGTGGTGCGGAACGGCACGTCGGAGGCGGTGAAGTCGTTCTGCCCGAGGGTCCAGGAGTTGCGGCCGGCCGCCGAGCCGACCGGGTTGAAGCTGATCTGGATGCCCTGCGACCCGACGTCCTGGCGCCACTGGTCGATGGCCGGACCGGCCCAGCTGGACCCGTCCGCGCTCAGCGCGACGCTCGCCGCGAAGGCCCGGGAGCCCGGCCCCAGCATCGGCGCGGCCGCGAGCAGCAACAGGGACATCAGCAGGGCGAGCGCGCGGGCCACGGGGCGGCCGGCAGCCTCCCACGACATGGGGACTCCTCTGGGACGGAGGGTGGTTGGGTGGGTCATCAGCTGTTCCCGGGGAGTGGGAGGGCGGTGGCCGACGCATGGGAGGACGCGGTCCGCGCCAGCGCCGGACGGACGGTGTCGGACGGCCGGGCGGCTCGTGCGGCGGCCTCGGCGCGCCGCGCCTCCAGGTCGATCCGGCGCTTCTGCCGCCTGGTCAGCTCGCCCGGCTTGCGGCCGCCGAGCACGCGCGCGGTGACGAAGAGGATCAGCACCAGGACCATCAGGGTCAGTCCGGCCGCGAAGGCGCGGGCGACCATCTCGGGGTAGGGCTGCTTGACGTAGTTCCAGATGTACAGCGGCAGCGACACCTGGTGCTCGTGGAGCGGGTCGGCGTTGAACTGCGAGGTGAAGCCCGAGGTCAGCAGCACCGGCGAGGTCTCGCCGACGCCGCGCGCCATGCCGAGCACCACCGCCGTCACCAGACCGGGCCGGGCGGTGGGAAGGACCACGTTCCACACCGTGCGCCACTGGCTGCCGCCGAGCGCGTACGAGGCCTCCCGCAGGGTGCCGGGCACCAGCCGGATGACCACCTCGGCGGCCCGGGTGACGATCGGCATCATCATCACGGTCAGCGCCAGCGAGGCCGCGAAGCCGCTCTTCTCGAAACCGAAGGTGATGATGAAGACGCCGAGGATGAACAGGCCGGCCACGATGGAGGGCAGCGCGGTCATCGCCTCGACCAGCGTCCGCACCGGGCGCGCCAGCCGGCCGCCGACCTCGGACATGAAGATCGCCGCCGCGATGCCCAGTGGCACCGCGAACAGCGTTGCCAGGCCCAGCTGTTCGAGCGAGCCGACGATCGCGTTGAGCGCGCCGCCGGAGGTGATCGGGGAGAGCGCGGCGGTCCGCTCCATCGACTCGGTGAAGAAGTTGAGGTGCTGAGCCGCCTCGAAGCCGCGGCTGGCCACGTAGCCGATCTGGTCGACGATCAGCGCGACCACCAGCAGCCCGGAGCTCCAGGAGGCCACCGACACCAGCCGGTCGCGCACCATCAGCCTGCCCCACTGGAGCCGGCCGAGCGCGAAGTAGCCCGCCAGGAACAGGAGGTACCAGCAGACCAGGAAGCCGAACGCGCCACTGAACGGCAGCACCCGCTCGTACAGCGCCCAGTTCAGCGCCAGCGAGCCGACCAGTGAGCCGGCCACGGTGAACACGTCCTCGCGGGTCACACCGCCGAGCCGCACCTTGGTCTGGGAGCGCGGTGGCGCGGCCTCGGCAGGTGCCTCGGCGGAGCCGGAGGGCGTCGGACCTCCGGGCCCGGACGCGGCGACCGGTGGCAGGTCGAGCGTGGTCATCGGGTCGTCCCTTCGACGCGGTGGGTCATGTCGGTACGCCGCCTCAGTCCGCGGTGGAGGCCCCGGAGCGGGACCGGTTGATCACGAAGCCGGCTGCCACGTTGACCAGCAGGGTCAGCGCGAACAGCACCAGGCCGGCTGCCATCAGCGCGGAGAGCGAGAGCGCGTCCGACTCGCCGAAGCGCAGCGCGATGAGCGCCGAGATCGAGTTGGCGCCGTTCTCCAGGATGTGCGTGATGGTCTTGAAGCTCGGCGAGACGATCAGCGCGACCGCGATCGTCTCCCCCATCGCCCGGCCGAAGCCCAGCATGATCGCGCCGATCACCCCGCCCTTGCCGAACGGCAGGACCACCGCGCGCACCATCCCCCAACGGGTCGAGCCCAGCGCGTACGCGCCCTCCCGCTCGCCCTGCGGGGCCTGGGAGAACACCTCCCGGCTGAGCGAGGTCACGATCGGGATGATCATCAACGCGACGACCACGCCCGCGATGAAGGTGGAGGAGGTGTAGGAGGTGCCGATGTCGCCGGTGCGCACCTTGAGGAAGGGGATCGTGTCGCCGAGGTGGTTGGTCAGCCAGCGGACGAAGCCGATGATGCGCGGCTGGAGGAAGAACAGCCCCCACAGGCCGTAGATGATGCTGGGGATCGCCGCCATCAGGTCGATCAGCGAGATCAGCGCCGCCCGCAACCGGACCGGCGCGTACTCGGAGATGAAGATCGCGGTGAAGAGGGCGACCGGGACGGCGATCACCAGGGCGATGACGGCGATCAGCAGGCCGTTCGGCAGGACGGCCGCGATGCCGAAGTTGTGCGCGGCGGTCTGCCACTTCTGCTCGGTCAGGAAGGACCAGCCGACCGCGCGCAGCGCGTCCGTGCCCCGCAGGACCAGGAAGAACGCGATCATCCCCATGATCGCGAAGACTGAGAGCCCGGCGACCCGCAGCACCCCGCGGAACACCCGGTCGCCCGGGGTCGCGGGGGCGGTGATGGTGCGCGGGACGTCCCGGTCGGGCCCGTGGCCCGGTTGGCCTGGCACCCCGGCGTACGGTGCCGCGGGCTCGGCGGCGGATGTCATGGTCTGCTCTCCGTGCTCGGGTGCGGGGGACGGATCCGGTGCGTACCCATTCGGCCAGCCACAGGTGGCTGGATCGGGTCGTGCGTGTGTACGAGGGCCCAACGCGGCAACTCGGTGGCGGAGTTGGGAACTCCGAATGGCCGGACCGGACCGGCGAATGACATGTCCGTGCTGGGGCTTCTCACCCAAGTCCTCTGATGTGAAAGGTATTTGCCTTCGATCACGCGCGGCCGGACCATTGGCCGATTCCACCCCAGACGCAACGCGCGTTGACTCCAAGCGACTTCAGCCATGCGAAAACGACTCGGCGGGGCCGAAACGGCGGCCCCGCCGAGTCGTGCTTCGGTGATTCTGTTGTGTCCCCGCGTCAGACCGTCACGGGCGGCGGCGCAACCGCGACCAGCCCTTCCGCACCTCCGCCAGCGCCCGCGCCCCGGCGGGCGTCCCGCCCAGGAAGAGGACCGCCGGACCGCCGACCAGCAGCACCAGGCCGCCGATCAGCGCGACGGGCAGGAGCAGCCGCGCGGCGCCGGAGCGGTCGGGCGCCGGAGTACCGGCCGCGACGGGCGCGGCGGACAGCGGCTTGCCGGGCGTGCTGGGCGTCGCGCCGGGCTTGGCACCGGCACCGGCACCCGCCGCCGCTCCGCCCGCCGCAGTTCCACCGGCCGCCGTTCCCGCTCCACCGGACGCGGAGCCCGCACCGGTGCCGGACAGGCCACCGGTGGAGGACCCGCCGGACCCGCCGGACGCCTGGTCCCCGGTCTCGCCGGAGGCCGCGGCCCCGCTCCCGCCGGACGCTCCGCCCTCACCGACCTGGGTGACCGGGGCGACGCCCTGCCCACCCCCCGTACCGGAGGCCGGCGTCGAACCGTCGCCGCCGGTCGCGGGCGGGTTCGGCGGCGCGGCCTGGTTGCCGGGCAGCTTGGCGTCCTGCGCCTCCAGGTGGCTGATCGCGTCCCCGGCCTGGGTCCGCTGGGCGGCGGTCAGGGCGAGGAAGCCGGGGGCGAGGTGGCCGGGCTCGTACCCGTAGACCTGGCCGGTGGTGGTCACCGCGCGCATGAACTTGGTCATCGCGGCCACCTTGCCGGCCGCGACGTCCTTGGTCGGGAGCATCGCGTACTGCACGGCGGTCAGCGGGTAGGCCTTCTGGTCACGCGAGAGGGCCGAGTCGGACGCGCCGTACGGCAGGGACTGCACGCCGGTGGCCTGGTCGACGGTCATGTCGGCGACGGCCGCCTGGAAGCCCGGGCCGTCCGGTGAGACGAAACCGCCGGCCGGGTTGAGCAGTTGGGCCTCGGGCAGCGAGTAGGCCTTCGCCTCACCGGTGTCCATGATCGCGAACAGGGTCCGCTTCCCGATCTTGAGCGGCGGGCACAGGTCGTGCGAGCCGTCCGACTTCGTGTCCCCGTTGACGCAGTTGGGCTGGTTCCACAGCACCTTGCGCACCACGTCGTTCAGCCCGGTCGAGATCGGGTTCCACTCGAACTGCTTCCAGTTGCGCTTGGCGTCCTCCTTCGCGTCCGGGATCCCCGAGGAGTCCTGCCGGACGAGGGAGTCGGTCGGGTAGCCGGAGAAGGCCGGGCGCAGGTAGAAGCTGTCCACGTGCATGCCCCACGGGTCGGACTCGCCGTCCAGGAAGCGCACCGCGTCGGGGTCCGAGGCGATCCACGACGTCAGCTGGTACGTCATGTCCGCCGTCCCGCCGAACACCGTCGGGGTGGTGTTGTTCGAGAGGCACCCCGTGGGCCAGGAGACCGTGCCGTCCGAGGGCAGCGGGTTCAGCTTCTGGAACTCCGGGTCGTCGAAGATGCAGATCGGGTTGCCCTTCACCGACGGGATCGCGGCGCCGGGCGAGGCGTAGGACTGCGTGAGCAGCTTGGCCAGCAACCGCGCGTTGAGCTTCATGCTCCTGATCTGCCGACCGGTGTTCGGGTCGTCCACGACGAACACCACGGAGATCCCCGAGGTCGCGATCGGCGAGTACACGTACGGGCGCGGTGGCGGCGCCTGGGTGTCCGGCCGGGACGCCAGCGCCATGTCGCCGCCGCCCGACAGGAAGTCCGTGCGGGCCTGGGCGTCGCCGTTCGCGAAGCCGTACGTGAGCGACATCGGCTCGGTGCCCTGGCACAGCCCGGCCTGCCACTGCGCCATCGCCCGCTTGGCCGGTTCGAGTCCGGCCACCCTGAAGGCCGCGTGCTGGTCCGGACAGGCCGCCGCCGTGGGGGCGAACTCCAACGGCACCACCGTGCGGCGCTCCCAGGAGCACTGCTCGGACGTCTTCATGTTCGTGTAGCGGTTGATGGTGCCGTTGAGCTTCAGGTCGGACGCCATGCCGAAGTCCAGGTCCAGGCTGTGGTTGTCGCAGCCGAGGACGCCCTTGCGGGTCTTGTCCGCCCAGGCGATCGAGTCGCCACCGTAGTTGGGCTCGACGACCAGCGAACACGGGTGCTTGTCGTCACAGCCCAGGGTGGGGCTCTGGTCGGCCGTGTAGAGCTCGATGTCCGCGAAGCCCGAACCGTCCGGGCCCGTGACCGAGACGACCATGTTCGACGGGTAGTCGGGGAAGGTCGTCCCCGGCGCGGGCGTCTTCTGCTGGAAGCCCGCCGCCGCGTCGGCGTTGTACAGGGTGCTGTCGTAGCAGTCGGTGACCTTGGGGTCGGTGCCCCGGCACTGGTACACCCGCACCTGGTAGAAGGGCTGCTCGCTGCGCGGTGCCGGCCCGTTCAGCCAGGGATCGCCGTTGGCGTCCGAGGTCGGGGTGAACCCCTTCCAGCCGACGTGGACCACCTGGTTGACCAGGTTCCTGGTCTGCACGACGCTCACACTGCCCTCGGGGCCGTACACGCCCTCGTTCGGCTGCCACACCTTGGGCCCCGGCACCGTGACGGCGGAGTCCTCCGCCACGGCCTGCGGCAGCGCCCCCAGGCCGATCGGCAGCACGCCGACAGCGACCACCGACGACCACACCATCGCGAGAGCGGGCAGTCGGCGGCGCCACCGGCCCAAAGGTCTCCGGTCGGGCGGTCGGACTCTCATGGCGGGTACCTCCGTGCGATTGCGCGCCGCCGGGAGACGCGGCGCAGGGGATCAGGCATCGAGCGGCCAACGATTCCGGTACCCGTCCATTCGGCCAGCCGCAGATGGCCGGATCCGGTCGCGCGCGTGTACGAGACCACAACGCGGCACCTCGGTAGCGGAGTTGACGCCTCCACGGAAAAACAGGCCCGCGCCTGTCGGCACGGGCCTGGACCAACCGGTGGGCGATGCTCAGCCGTTGACGGTCAGCGCGAAGGAACCGACCGCCTGACCGTTCGTGAAGAAGGCGGTGTTCAGCTTGCTGTCGAGGAACTGCGCACCCGCGGCGTCCACGGTGAGGGCGGAGGCGGTCAGCGACTGCGTGGTACCGCTCTGCTCGGTCCGCTGGAGGCCGGCCGGCTTGAACAGCAGGACCGGGTCGGTGGCGCCGTCCGGCACACCGGTGAGGCGCCAGTCGTCGGCGCTGAACGCGAGCTGCTTGAAGAGCACGCTCTTGCCGGTGAAGACGTCGACGAACAGCAGGCTGCCACCGAGCGTCGCGTTGCCGTAGTAGCCGCGCAGGTTCACGCTGCCGCCGGTCACCGGGAGGCTCGTCGCCAGGCCCGCGGTGGTGTTGTAGGAGACGCTGGCGTTCGGCAGCGGAACGATGAACACACCGTTTCTCGCCGCGGCCTGGAGGAAGGTGTTGTTCTCGGTCACCACGGCGCTGCCGGTGGGGACGGGAGCGGCGTCGGCCGCGGCCACGCCGCCGAAGGCGGTGACGGCGAGGACGACCGCGACGCCGCCGGCGAGGAACCGACCGGTGGTACGGGACATGCTGGGCTCCTTGGGAGAGGAAGGTTTCGCGCTGAGGGTGGAGAACCGGTCCGAGGGCCGGCCGACGGGTCCGACCGGAGCCGGCCCGTTCCCTTCGAGACGTCCCGCCGGTGGGCCGGCGGCCACGGGCGCGAAGCCCGTGGCCGCCGGATGGTGCGGGGTGGATCAGGTGCGGGGTGAGTCAGGTGAGGGTGGATCAGGTGAGGGTGGCGACACCGCAGGCCGGGGTGGCCAGGAAGCCGTAGCTCGCCAGGTCGGCGGCGGCGACCGGGTCGGTGCAGATCCAGCCGTTGGAGCCGAAGATGGCCTGGAGCGCCTGGCCGTGCGCGTCGGTCGCCGTCCACTCGGTGTCGCGGATCACGTTGTAGACCACGCGGCCGAAGGAGGAGTTGGCGAACTTGGTGTTGATCACGTTGTTGGTGACCGGGGTCAGGGTGGCGCCGTTGACCACGATGTTGCGCAGGGTCAGGCTGCCGGGGGCGTCGGTCGCCGTGCCGTGGCCGCCGACGGTCTGGCCGAGGTAGTGGGCGACGGAGTAGGGGAAGACGACGTTCGGGTCGGTCAGGTTGGCGTCGGTGCCCTCGTTCTCCTCCGGGCCGGTGGTGACGCAGGCGCCGGGGGTGGTCACGCCGATCGCACCCAGGAAGAAGGAGCGCGTGCCGGAGTCGGCCTGCGGCAGGAACGGCTTGATGGTGGCGTTCGGCAGGCTCGCGCTGATCTGGTTCCAGTTGGTGGTGGTGCAGTTGTAGATCGCGGTCAGCTGCGCGGAGGTCAGCTGCGCCGGGGCGTTGCCGGTGCTCGGGGCGGACCAGGTGACGGCATCCTTGGCGAGCGCGACGAAGTCCAGGCCGTGGGCGTCGGTGGCCGCCGGGCCGCGCGAGGAGCGGGCGAAGTCCACGGTCGCGCCGGTGTTGGCGACCAGGGCCTTGATGCCGGCGCCGGAGCCGTTCGGGCGGGCGATCGAGGTGGCGCCGGTCTTGGTGGTGATCGGCGAGGTGCCGGTCGCGTCCCAGCTGTACAGGCGCGGCGCGGTGGAACCGGCGCCCAGGGAGGCGTTGTAGTCGGCCGAGAACTGGTTCAGCAGGACCTGGATGGTGTCCGAGCCGACACCCACGATGTCCTGGGCGGCCGGGGTGACACCGGCGGCCGGGTCGGCGATGGCCGAGCCCGAGGCGACGGTGGCGAGGGAGGTCGCCAGGGCGGCAACGGTGAGCAGCTTGGCAGCGGTCTTACGCATGTTTCTCTTCCTCCGGTGGGAGAGACGTCCATCGCGTGAACCCGTGCTCTGGTTGGGAGCCCGGGGCCGGTGGCCGCGTCCGCTGCGGCCGCTCCGGCAGTGCAGATCCTGTCCGGCCCGGAGGTTCCGCCGGAAGGGAGGTCGAGGGCGGGTCGGGATTGTCGACTCATCGGTTCGACGAGGTTTAGCGACTGGTCAGCGCGGGCGCGGCGGAGGGGAAAGGGGGTGGTCGGAGGCCGGTGACGTTCTTCTCCAGGTGGCGACTCGGGGTGTTGCCGGAAACCTGCGCTTCACCGGAACTGCACGTGGGCCCCGGCCGCCTCACAGCGGCCAGCGGCCGTCCCGACCGCCCCGCCGCAACTCCTGCCCCACCCACTGGAGTCCGGACAGGAAGCCCTCGGCGCCGGCCTGGCACTGGTCGCGCCGCAGGTAGCCGCGGGCGCTGCGTGCCACCGGCGCGGGCTCGACCGCTGCCCGCCGGGTGCTGCGCGCCGGCAGGTAGGCGGACCACACCCACTGCCGGCCCTCGGACTGGGCCACCGAACATCGAAGGGCCGCCCGCTCGATCAGCAACACCCGGACCGCCTCGGCGAGTTCCTCCTCGCTGCGGTAGGTGCGCACGCCCACGCCGAGCGGCCGCCCGTTGGCGGCGCGCAGCGCCCAGCCCAGGCAGCGTTCGGGTGCGGGGACGATCAGCAGACGGGGGCCGCGCCCCTCAGCGGCCATCGGGGCGTCTCAACGAGACGGTGTTCCGGGGAAGTTCACGGCCCGGAAGATCACGAACCGGCCGCTCCCTGGCAGGCCGCTCACGAACGGCTTGGTCGCGAACGGACTGGTCGCGAACGGACTGGTCGCGAACGGGCCGGTCACGCGCGGGCCGGTCACGCGCGGGCAGCTCCCGCACGGGCAGGTCCCGCGCGGGCTGTTTGGCCAGCAGCACGACGAAGCGCCGGAAGGCGTTCTGGCAGGTCGCGTACCGCTCGTACGCGCGGCTGGAGCGCACCTCGGGCAGGCTGCGCGACCCGGGGACGACCCAGATCCAGCCGATGCCGTCCCGGACGTGGGTGATCCGCGCGGTGAGTTCGGCGGCCCCGACGCGTAATCCGTCGAAGCCGCGCTCGGCCTCGCCGGGCGTCTCGAACATGGCGGCGGTGATGGCCACCACCCGGCCGTTCGGCGCCTTCAGCTGCCAGCGGTACCGCCCGTCCGGGGCGCGCTCCGTCCTGAACCCGCCTCGACTTGCCCCTGCTGCGGTGTTCCCGCGGCCAGACGCGTCCACTGCTCCCCCCGTCCGGTTACCCCTCCGAGACCGGTGCAAAGCTATGTGTGCACACGGACCCACGGAAAGCCCAGAACGTTCACAACTTGCGGTGTTGGTCGGGAAGTTCTCCCTCGTTTAACTTTCACCGGCCAACCGCCGAGGAGGATCGGGCCGGGCTCAGAGCCGGGCCGTCCAGCGGACCATGGTGCCCTTCCCGTACGGTCCGGTCTCGTGCCAGGCGGCGCCGCCGAGCGCCTCGGCCCGCCGGGTCAGGTTGAGCAGGCCGCTGCGGCGCCCGCCCGCCGGGATGCCGACGCCGTCGTCGGTCACCGTCAGCAGCACGCCCGGGCGCCCGCCCCGGTCCAGCGACTCCGGGTCGCCGCTCACCGGCCGGCCGGTGTCGTCCAGGTGGGCGGTCGCGTCGATCTCGACGCCGACCCGGGAGGCCCGCGCGTGCCGGGCCGTGTTGGAGAGCATCTCCCTGAGCGCGGCGAGCAGTTGACGGCCGTTCTTCTCCTCGACCAGGCTCTCCACCGGCCCGACGAAGCTCACCGAGGGTTTGAAGCCGAGCGCCGCCGCGGCCTGGCTGGCCTCCCGCAGCACCCGGGTGCGCAGGGTGTCCGGCGCGTCGCCGTGGTTGTCGTGCTGGAGGGCGTAGATGGTGGTGCGGACCTCCTGGATGGTGGCGTCCAGCTCGTCCACCGCCTTGCCGATGCCGACCTTCACCTCGGGCACCACGGACCGCCGGGCCGCGCTCTCCAGCATCATCCCGGTGGCGAACAGCCGCTGGATCACCAGGTCGTGCAGGTCGCGGGCGATCCGGTCGCGGTCCTGGAAGACGGCCAGGCGCTGCTGGTCGCGCTGGCCCTCGGCGAGCCGCAGGGCCAGCGCGGCCTGCGAGGCGAAGGTCTCGGCGAGCTGCTTCTCGGTGTCGGTGAACGGCAGGGCGCCGCGCGGGCGCCAGACGCAGAGTCCGCCGAGCACCCGCCCGGCGGCGACCATCGGGACGGCCATCGACGGGCCGAAGGCGCGGGCGAGCCGGATCTCCACGGTCGGGTCGCTGGACATGTCGTCCAGGTGGACGCTCTCCCCGGCGAGCAGCCGGGCCGCGAAGCTCTCCCTGGGCAGCAGCTCGCCCCGGACGAACTCGGCGGCCTCGCCGGAGGCGTGGGCGACCCGCATCTGCCCGTCGCCGTCCTCCGTCGGTTCGGTCGGGAGCAGGATCATGCCGAGCGCGGCGTCCGCCAGCTCCCGGACCTGCTCGGCCGCGACGGTGAGCGCGGTCTCGGCCTGGTCGGTGGAGAGCAGCGCCGTGGTGACGGCGGAGGCGCCGGCGATCCAGCGTTCCCGGCGCCGCCCCTCCTCGTACAGCCGGGAGTTCTCGATGGCGACGCCGGCCGCCGCGGCGAGCGCGTGCACCACCTGTTCGTCCTCGGGGGTGAAGGCGCCGCCGCCCTTCTTCTCGGTGAGGTAGAGGTTGCCGAAGACCTCGTCGCGGACCCGGATCGGCTCGCCGAGGAAGGTCTTCATCTCCGGGTGGTGCGGCGGGAATCCGGAGGAGCGCGGGTCGGCGCCGAGGTCGGCGAGCCGCAGCGGCTCGGGGCGGTCGATCAGCGCGCCGAGGACGCCGCGGCCGGCGGGCAGGTCGCCGATCTCGGCGGCGGTCTCGTCGTCGACGCCGACGTGGATGAAGTCGGCCAGGCCGGTGCGGCCGGGGGCGATCACGCCGAGGGCCGCGTACCGGGCGTCGACGAGTTCGGCGGCGCCGGTGGCGATCCGGTGCAGGGTGGCGTGCAGGTCGAGCCCGGCGCCGATGGAGACCACCGCCTCCAGCAGCCGCTGCATCCGGTCGGTGACCGCGGCGGCCGACTGCAGGCGCTCCGCGACCTCGGTGACCAGGGTGTCCAGCCCGAGCGAGGCGATCTCCGGCACCCGATGGGGTGTCGGCTCGGGCGCGGCGGCGGAGGGCTCTGGCGTGGGGTCCATGCAGAAAGCCTAGTTTGTACGCTTTTCATCCGAAGGACGGCGCGACTCGGGAACCGCGCCCTGCCCGGGCCCGACGAGCGGCCCCGACCAGGCTGAACGGGCGGCCCCGACCGGGCCTAACGGGTGGCCCCGACCGGTTCCAGCAGCCCGTCCGCCTCCCGCTCCCGCCGCCACATGGTGTGCAGCCGCCCGTCCCGGTCCGCGATCAGCTCCGACCAGCGGCCGCGCTCGGCGACCCGGCCGCCGTCCAGCACCAGCACCTCGTCGACGGTGGTGTCGTCCAGTCCGGCCAGCCGGTGGGTGATCAGCACGGTGGTGCGGCCCTCGGTGGCGGCCAGCAGGTCGGTGGTGAGCGCGTCGGCGGTGGGCAGGTCGAGGTGTTCGGCGGGCTCGTCCAGGACGAGCACCGGGAAGTCGGCGAGCAGGGCCCGGGCCAGTGCGAGCCGCTGCCGCTGGCCGCCGGAGAGCCGGGCGCCGTGCTCGCCGACCATGGTGTCCAGGCCGTCGGGCAGGGTCAGCGTCCAGTCCAGCAACCGGGCGGCGGCGAGCGCGGCGCGCAGGTCGTCCTCGGTGGCGCCCGGCCGGGCCAGCCGCAGGTTCTCCCGCAGCGAGCTGTCGAAGACGTGGGCGTCCTGGGCGCACAGTCCGATCACCCGGCGGACGTCCTCACCCGCGAGCGCACGGCTGTCCACAGCCTGTGGACAGCCGTCGGCGAAGGTGACGCCGCCCGCGCTCGGCTCCAGGAACCGCAGCAGCGCCTGGGCCAGCGTGGTCTTGCCGGAGCCGGACGGGCCGACCACGGCGATCCGGCGGCCGGCCCCGAGGTCGAGGTTGACGCCGGTGAGCGCGTCCACGGCCTGCCCGGGGTGCCGGACGGTCAGTCCGCGCACGGCGACCGGCAGCGGCTGTTCGGGCAGCGCGGCGGGCGCGGCCGGCTCCGGGACGGCGGCCTCGGCCTCCAGCACCTCGTCCAGCCGGGCCCGCGCGGCCCGGCTGCGCTGGCGCGCCTGGACGGCCAGCGGCATCCCGGTGACGGCCTCGAACGCGGCCAGCGGGGTGAGCACGACCACGGCCAGGCAGACCGGCGCCAGCGCGCCGCCGTGCACCCCCTGGACGCCGACGGCCGCCGCGGCGGTCACGGTCAGCCCGGTGAGCAGCGCGATCAGCCCGGTGCCGAGCGCGGTGGTGGCCGCCGAGCGGGCGGCCAGCCGGGTGAGCGCGGCATCGGCGCCGTGGACGGCCGCGAGCCGGCCGGGCAGCGCGCCGGCCACGGTGAGTTCGGCGGTGCCGGTGAAGGCGTCGACGACGGTGGTGGCGAGCCGCCCGCGCTCCGGGGCCTGCCGCCGTTCGGCACCGGCCGACCAGCGGGCGGCCAGGGCGGGCACCACCGCGCCCGCGAGCAGCAGCCCGACCCCGAGCACGACCCCGGCGGCGGGCAGGAAGGCGCCCATCGCCGCCGCCGCGGCCAGCGAGACCACGCCCGCCACGGCGGCCGGCAGCCGCCAGCGCAGGTGGTGGTCCTGGATCGCGTCGACGTCGGCGACCAGCCGGGAGAGCAGGTCGCCGCGCCGGAAGGCGGGCAGCCCGGCCGGGGCGAGCGCGGTGAGCCGCCGGTAGACGGCGGCCCGCAGGGTGCCGAGGGTGCGCAGCACGGCGTCGTGCGAGACCAGCCGCTCGGCGTAGCGGAAGACGCTGCGGCCGATGCCGAAGGCCCGTACCGAGGTGACGGCCATCATCAGGTAGAGCACCGGCGGCATCTCGGAGGCCCGGGAGATCAGGTAGCCGGAGGTGGCCATCAGCGCGACGGCGCAGCCGAGGGCGAGCGCTCCGAGCAGGACGGACAGCGCCAGCCTCGGGGTGGCGGCGGCTTCGGGCTCGTCCTGTGCCGTGGCGGGGGCGGGCGTCGGCCGCCCGCTGTGCGCGGGCCGCTCGACCGCAGCGGAGGACGTAGCCGCGGCCGGGCCGGCGGCCGGGGCGGGCGCCCCCGCCAGCCGGACCCGGTGGTCGGCGACGGCCAGCAGCGCCGGCCGGTGGGCGACGATCAGCACGGTGCGTGCCGGGTCCTCGGCGAGCGTCCGGACGGCGTCCACGACGGCGGCCTCGGAAGCGCCGTCCAGGTTGGCGGTCGGCTCGTCGAGGAGGACCAGCGGCCGGTCGTCGGCGAGCAGGACCCGGGCGAGCGCGAGCCGCTGGCGCTGCCCGGCGGAGAGCCCGGCGCCGTCCTCGCCGAGCGGGGCGTCCAGCCTGGTCACGAAGTCGAGCGCGTGCGCGGCCCGCAGCGCCGTCCACAGCTGCTCGTCGGTGGCCTCCGGGCGGTAGAGCCGCAGGTTGTCGGCGACCGTCCCGGCGAACAGGTGCGGGTGCTGCGGCACCCAGGCGATCTGCCGCCGCCAGCTCGCCGGTTCCAGTGCGGCCAGGTCGTGGGTCCGCCCGTCGGCGGTGATCCGGACGGTGCCGGCGTCCGGGGCGACGAGGCCGAGCAGGACGGCGAGCAGGGTGGACTTGCCGGCCCCGCTCGGGCCGGTGAGGGCGGTGGTGGTGCCCGGGCGCAGGGTCAGCGCGGCGCCGTCCAGCGCGGGCTCGGTCCGCCCGGGGTGGCGTACGACCAGGTCGGAGACGGCGACGGCGGCCCCGGTGAGGGCGGGTGCGGGCACCGTGCCGGCGGCGGGCAGCGGGGTCTCCAGCACCTGGAAGATCTCGTCGGCGGCGGTCAGGCCCTCCACGCTGGAGTGGTAGAGCGCGCCGACCTGGCGGATCGGGAAGTACACCTCGGGGGCGAGGATCAGGATCAGCAGCCCGGTCTCCAGGTCGAGCGTGCCGTCCACCAGCCGGAAGCCGACGGTGACCGCGACCAGCGCGACCGACAGGGTGGAGAGCAGTTCCAGCGCGAAGGAGGAGATGAAGGCGATCCGCAGGGTGCGCAGGGTGGCGCGGCGGTAGTCGGCGGTGATCCGGGCGATGGTGGCGGCCTGGGCGCGGGCCCGGTTGAACACCTTGAGGGTGGGCAGTCCGGCCACCACGTCGAGGAAGTGGTGCGAGAGCCGGGCCAGGGTGCTCCACTGCCGGTCCATCCGGCTCTGGGTGGCCATCCCGATCAGCACCATGAACAGCGGGATCAGCGGGAGCGTCCCGGCGATGATCGCGGCCGAGGTGAAGTCGGCGCCGACGATCCGCAGCAGCACGATCACCGGGACGACGACGGCGAGCGCCAGCTGCGGCAGGTAGCGGGCGAAGTAGTCGTCCAGCGCGTCGACGCCGCGGGTGGCGAGGGTGGTGAGTTCGCCGGTGCGCCGGCCCGCCAGGTAGGCCGGGCCGAGCGCGGTGGCGTGGTCGAGCAGCCGGCGCCGCAGGGTGGACTTCACCCGGGCGACGGACCGGTGCGCGGTGAGTTCGGTGAGCCAGCCGACCAGCCCGCGCCCGACGGCCGTCAGGGCGAGCAGCAGCAGCGGCGTGGTCAGTTCGCCGAGGGTCGCCTGGCGCTGGAAGGCGCGGACGACGATCTCGGCGATCAGACTCGCCTGGGCGACCACCAGGGCCGCGCCCACCCCGCCGAGGAGCACGGATCCGGCGAGGAAGGCACGGGTGGTGCGGGCGTACCCGAGGAGTCGGGGGTCGACCGGCTTCACGGCGTCAGGCCTGGTCGAGCGCGGCGGCCGGGTCGTGCCCGGGGATGTGCTGGACGCCGATGCGCTTGCGGAACACCCAGTACGTCCAGCCCTGGTAGAGCAGCACGAGCGGGGTGAACACCGCGGCCACGATGGTCATCAGCTTCAGCGTGTACGGCGAGGAGGCCGCGTTGGCGACGGTCAGGCTCCAGCCGTCGTTCAGGGTGGAGGGCATGACGTCCGGGAAGAGCGCCAGGAAGAGCATCGCGACGGCGGCCACGATGGTCGCCCCGGAGAGGATGAACGCCCAGCCCTCGCGGCCGAGTTGGTTGGCCGCCAGCGCTCCGACCAGCGCCAGCACCGCGATGACCAGGGCGGCCAGGCTGCGGCCGTTGCCGTTGTCGGCCTGCGTCCAGAGCAGGAAGGCCAGCGCCAGCACCGCCGCCACCACGCCCACCCGCAGGGCGGTGGCCCGCGCCCGGTCGCGGATGTCGCCGACCGTCTTGAGCGCCGCGAACACCGCGCCGTGGAAGGTGAACAGGCTGAGCGTCACCAGGCCGCCGAGGATGGCGTACGGGTTGAGCAGGTCCCAGAAGGTGCCGACGTAGTTCTTCTGCGCGTCGATGTCGACGCCGCGCACGATGTTGGCGAAGGCCACGCCCCACAGGAAGGCCGGGAGCAGCGAGGTCCAGAAGATGGCCTCCTCCCAGTTGCGCTGCCAGCGCGCGTCGTCGCGCTTGGCCCGGTACTCGAAGGCCACGCCGCGCACGATGAGGCAGACCAGGATGATCAGCAGCGGGATGTAGAAGCCGCTGAACAGGGTCGCGTACCAGTCCGGGAAGGCCGCGAAGGTGGCGCCGCCGGCGGTCAGCAGCCAGACCTCGTTGCCGTCCCAGACCGGGCCGATGGTGTTGATCAGGACGCGCCGTTCGGCGGTGTTGCGGGCGAGCGGCTTGGTGAGGATGCCGATCCCGAAGTCGAAGCCCTCCAGGAAGAAGTAGCCGATCCACAGGACCGCGATCAGTACGAACCAGACGTCGTGGAGTTGCATGTCAGATCCCCTGTGGTCCTCAGTAGGCGAAGGCGAGAGGCTTGTCGGCGTCGTCGTCCGAGGACGGTCCGCGCAGGGTCGGGTCCTTGGCGGGGGGCTGCTCGGTCACCACCGGGCCGGCCTTGGCGTACTTCACCAGCAGCCGCACCTCGACGACGGCGAGGATCGCGTACAGCAGGGTGAAGGTGGTGAGGGCGCCGATCTGGGTGCCGACGCTCACGTTGGGGGAGACCGCGTTCGCCGTGGTCATCAGGCCGAAGACGGCCCACGGCTGGCGGCCCATCTCGGTGAAGATCCAGCCGAAGCTGTTGGCGATCAGCGGGAAGCCCATGGTCAGGATGCCGATCCGCCAGCTCCACTTGGTGAGGAACGGACCCATCTCCCGTCCCGGGGTGAGCATCAGCCGGGGCACCTCGGTCTCGCCGGTGCGGAACTCGGGGCGCAGGAACTTCTTGCGCCGGGTGGTCCAGAGCCCGATCAGGCCGGCCACGAAGGAGGTCATCCCGAAACCGATCATGAGGCGGAAACCCCAGTAGGTGACGAAGATGCTCGGGATGTAGTCCTTGGGGTCGCCGCCGTACTTGGCGGCCTCGGCGGCCGCGGTGTCGTTGATGCCGGGGACGGAGGAGTTGAAGTCGCTGTGGGCGAGGAAGGAGAGTATCCCGGGGATCTCCAGCTCGACCGAGTTGTGGCCCTTGCTGACGTCGCCGACCGCGAAGATCGAGAACGGCGCGGGCGACTGGGTGTCCCACAGGGCCTCGGCGGCGGCCATCTTCATCGGCTGCTGCTCGAACATGACCTTGGCGAGCGAGTCGCCGCTGAGCGCGGTGCCGGCGCCGAAGACCACGGCGAGGACCAGGCCGAGCCGCAGCGAAGTGCGCATCACGGCGGTCTTCTTGGGGTCGGCGCTCTCCGGCTTGCGCTTGGCCTTCCAGAGGTGGAAGGAGGCGATGCCGACCATGAAGGCCGCGCCGGTGAGGAAGGCGGCGGTCAGGGTGTGCGCCACCACGGTGAGGGTGGTGTTCTGGAACAGCACCTTGGCGATGTCGGTGAGCTGGGCCTTGCCAGTGGCCGGGTCGATCGAGTAGCCGACCGGGTGCTGCATCCAGGAGTTGGCCGCCAGGATGAAGTAGGCGGAGAGCACGGTGCCCAGGGCGACCATCCACATGCAGGCGCAGTGGATCTTCTTCGGCAGCTTGTCCCAGCCGAAGATCCACAGGCCGATGAAGGTGGACTCGAAGAAGAAGGCGATCAGCGCCTCCATCGCGAGCGGGGCGCCGAAGACGTCGCCGACGAAACGGGAGTAGTCGGACCAGTTCATGCCGAACTGGAATTCCTGGACGATGCCGGTGACCACGCCCATCGCGATGTTGATCAGGAAGAGCTTCCCCCAGAACTTGGTGGCGTGGAAGTACTTCTCCTTGTTCGTCCTCACCCAGGCGGTCTCCAGCCCGGCCACGATGGCGGCGAGGCTGATGGTGAGCGGGACGAAGAGGAAGTGGTAAACGGTGGTGATGCCGAATTGCCATCGCGCGATGGTCTCGTGAGCGATTGCCAGCTCCACGTCGCCCTCTCTCCAACCGACCGGCCCTGTTGAAGGGCATGTTTCGGACAAACTTCATCTATAGCTGTAGACCGCTGCCCAACCACGCAAGCTTGTCCGCTTGTGAACGTGAACACGTTCACAAGGAGCAGTATCCATCATCCTTACGAAGGAATCGCAGGCGGGGTGTGGTTGACACCTTCGGAACGGTGTGTAGCCGTACGTAGCGGGGCGTGGCCGTGTGTGGCCGTGCGGCGGCGGTGCAGTGGTGAACGCAGTGGCGGTGGGGACAGTCTGTGGAGCCGTCCACGGCCCTGACAACGAACGGCCGGGCAGCCGGCGGAGCGGTCTTGGCCGATCCGTCGCTTGACACGACGGCGCCCACGCCGTCGCGGACGGCGTGGGCGCCTGAAGGGACCAGCGGCCCCTGGTCCTGTCCTCGTTTCTCCGCTACGCCCTTCGGCTACGTCCGGCCATTACGCCCGGCCATTACGCCCGGCCGAGGAGCTGGGTGCCGGGGGTGGAGTCGGCGCGGGCGGTGAAGAACTCGGTGAAACCGTGCAGGAACTCCTCCACGGTGATCCGGCCGTCCCCGTCCACGTCCAACTGGCGGAACCCGTGCGAGAGTTCGGCCGGATGGACGCGCGGTCCACCGAACACCGCCCGGTACTCGTCCGCCTCCAGGAAGCCGCTGCCGTCGGTGTCGGCGGCGGTGAACACGGCCCGCAGCGCGGGCAGCAGCCCCTGCTCCAGATAGGCCGGATCCCGGTCGCAGCCCGCGACGGTGGCCGCCACGAACTCCTCCCGGCTCACCTTGCCGTCGCCGTTCGCGTCCATCGCCGCGCGCAGCTGCTCCCACCAGCCGTCGAAGGCCTGATACACCCGCGCCTCGGCGGCCTCGTCCAACTCCAGCTGCCAGCACACGTTGTGCGCCATCGCCCGCAGGTCGTGGACGGTGAGGAAGCCGTCGCCGGTCTGGTCCAGCACCTCGCGGAAGAACCGGTCCACCCGGGACCCGCGCGCGTCCCGGCGCGGCGGACGCCACCGGGACGGGGCACCGCCCTGCCCCGGGGAGCGGTAGCGCAGCCGGTCCGGCAGCAGCGGGACGACCGCGCCGGCGCCCCGGTGCAGCAGCCAGGACAGCAGCGCGGCCCGCCGCGTCCGCACCAGCCCGAACCGCTCCCGCACCGCCGGCGGCAGATCCGCCACCGTCAGCGCCGTGATCGCCCGCGCCACCACCGCCCGCAGCACCCGCCACCCGGCGTCGCCGAGGAACCACAGCCGACGCGGCCGCGGCGCCCCGCGCAGCATGTCCTCCAGCAGGTAGCGGGCCGCCTCGGTGAGCTCCAGCCGCTCGCGCGCCGCCCGGGCGAAGTACGCGGGCAACTCGGCTGCACTGCGGGGAAGTTCGCCTTCAGGCAGCCCGAAGGCCGCCACCGACCCGGTGAACTCCTGGTACGCCGCCTCCAGTTGACCGGCGTCGTACGGATCCCCGCCCAGCCGCCGCATCGCGACCACGCACTCGAACAGCGTCAGCAGCACCCACGCCCGGGTCGCCGCGTCCTCGGCGTCGTACGCCCGCCCGTCCGGCGCCGTCCCACGGATCCGCTTGTGCGCCCGGTCCAGCCGCGCGACCTCCCGCCGCAGCGCCTCCCCGTCCTGGTAGAACAGCCGCCGCCCGCTCCCCAGCGTGTGCTCCACCCGCCGCCACGGATGCGCCTGGTACGTCGAGTGCTCGGCCATCCCGGCCCCCACCACCGGATCCGCCGCCTGCAGCACCAGCAGCCGCCACGCGACCAGCGCGATCCGCCACTCGGACAGGTCCCGCCGGAACGACACCCCGGGATCAACCACGGGATCAGCCACGGAATCAGCCACGGCGCTCACCGGTGATCTCCGGCCCGATCACGAACCCCTTGGCGGGGCCCTCGGGGATCACGGCCTCCTCCCCGTACGGGATCCGGGTCGAGGACGCGTACGCACGGCGTTCGGGGTCGGGGCGGGAAAGTACGGTCACGGTACCGCCGTGATCGTAGTCATCGATGACCACGTACACCGGAATGTCCGCGGAAGCGTAGGCGCGCGGCTTGAATTCCTGGTCACGGCGTTCGTAGCAGTCGGGCCACACGACCTCGGCGACAAGGGGGATCCCGGACGCCAGAAGCCCCACACCCTCCGGGTGTTCGATCGCCTTCGTGTCGTCCGGTGCCACGGCGAAGTCAGGTTTCATCGCCTTCAAACCGGCGATCACATAACGGCCCTGCGTCGCCGTGTACCCCGTCCCGCGCAGGTGCTTCGTCAGCGCCTTCCTGAGGCCACCTCCCACCGCCGCATGGCGGAGGTCACCGATGACCGAGATGGTGATGCTGTCATCTCCGATCTCTGCGCGCGCGATCTTCGGGACGGCCATGGCCTTCCAGGCCTTCCATAACCTCTGATCAGGGTCCATAGCGATCTCCCGGTGCGTGAGTGAGCACCTGGACCGTCGCACAGGACCGGGGGGCCGGTCGGGTGAACGGCCGGGGTTCACCCGATCGGGGCGTTTCGGGCCCGGAAACGCGAGACCGCAGGGCGGGCCGGGAGGGGGCCTGCCCTGCGGTTCGGGGGTGCTGTGGGGTTCGCGCCCTCCTCCCGAGCGGGCGCGAACCGGGTGGATCAGGAGGAGGAGCGGGCCGGCTTGCGGCGGGAGACGTAGAGGGCCGCGGCACCCAGGCTGAGGGCCAGGCCGGAACCCAGCGCCAGGTACGGGGTGGCCGGGTTGGAACCGGTCTCGGCGAGCTCGGTGGTCGAACCGGTGGTCGCCTTGGCCGGGGCGGCGGTCGTCGACCTGGCCTGGCTGCTCGCGGTGGTCGCCTTGGTGCCGGCACCGGTGCCGTTGTTGGTGGTGGTGGTCGCGGTGGTGTCCGAGACCGGGGTGACGGCGGCGGGCTGCTGGGCCGGCTGCTCCGCCGGGGCCGGGGCGGGCTGCTCGACCGGCTTCTCGCTCGGCTTGTCGGCGGGCTTGTCGGCCGGCTTGTCGACCGGCTTGTCGACCGGCTTCTCGGCGGCGGCCTTGGCCTCGGCGAGGGCCTTGTCCGCGGTGGCCTGGGCGGCGGCCGCGGTCTTGGTGGCCTCCTGCAGCACGCCGAGCTTGCGCATCGCCGCGACCTTGGCGTCGTCCAGCGCCGTGCCGGCGGCGGTCACGGCGGCCTTGGCCTTGGTGTCCGCGTCGGTGGCGGCGTTGGCGGCGTCGAACGCCGCCAGCATCCGTACCCTGGCCGCTTCCAGTTCCTCCGGCTTCGCGGAGCGGTACGCGGCCGAGGCCTCCACGGCTTCGTTGTAGGTCTTCTCGTGGGCCGCGGCGGCCGTCTTGGCGGCGGCCTGGGCCTCCTGGAGCTTGCCGAGGTAGGGCTGCGGGTTGTTCATGAAGGCCGTGGTCTCGGCCTGCCCGGCGGCCTCGGCGGCGACGGCGGCCTGGTGGGCCTTGGCCGCGGCGGCGGCGGCCTTCTCCAGCTCCGCGATCGAGCCGGTGTCGTTCCGGGTCTGCGCCGTCGAAGCCGACTCCGCGAAGGCGGGTGCCGCGGAGAGCATGGCTGCGGGCGAGATCACGGCGGCGACGAGGGCGGCCGAGACCAGCGTACGGCGGAGTTTCACAATGACCCCTTTCGGGTCGGAAAGAAAGCAAAAGCCGTGTGCCGGACCGTTCTTGACGACCCGACGGCGTTGATCATAGGCACACGGATTCTTTACGCTCCATGCCGCGTTCCGGCAATGAAAACGGCCCGCCATTGCTTGGTCGGCAAGGGAATTGACGTGTCGACAATGCCGTCAGGAAGTCCGGTCACCGTTGGTGGGCAGTTCGACCCGGAACGTGGCGCCGGCGCCGGGGGCGGTGTCCAGGGTGAGGGTGCCGCCGTGCGCGTGGGTGAGCGCGGTGGCGATGGCGAGGCCGAGTCCGGCGCCGCCGCCGCCGTGCCGGCTGCGGGAGGCGTCGACCCGGTAGAAGCGGTCGAAGACCCGCTGGGCCTGGCCGTCGGTGAGCCCCGGCCCGGCGTCGGCGACCTCCAGCAGGCAGACGCCGCCCGCGCCGCCGACCCCGATCCGCACCGGGGTGCCGGGCGGGGTGTGCTTGACCGCGTTGCCGACCAGGTTGGTGACCACCTGGCGCAGCCGGGCCTCGTCGCCGAGGACGGGGGCCGCGCCGGGGGCGCCTGTGCCGGACGGGCCGGTGAGGGAGACGGGCCGGGTCGGGTCGAGGGCGGTGAGGTCGTGCAGCGCGTCCGCGGCGAGGGTGCGCAGGTCCATCGGGGCGAGGTCGAGCGGGCGTTCCTCGTCGAGCCGGGCGAGCACCAGCAGGTCCTCGACCAGGGCGCCCATCCGGACGGCCTCGCTCTCGATCCGGGTCATGGTCCGCTTGACGTCCCCGTCGGTGGGCAGCGCGCCCATCCGGTAGAGCTCGGTGAAGCCGCGGATCCCGGCGAGCGGGGTGCGCAGTTCGTGCGAGGCGTCGGCGACGAACCGGCGCATCCGGGCCTCGGATTCGGCGCGGGCGGCGAAGGCGGCCTCGATCTGGGTGAGCATGCCGTTGAGCGCGATGGAGAGCCGCCCGACCTCGGTGCCGGGGGAGAGTTCCGGCATCCGGTGGGAGAGTTCGCCGTCGGCGATCCGGGCGGCGCCGGCCTCGATCCGGCGCAGTGGCCGCAACCCGGCCCGGACGGCGAAGAAGCCGAGCCCGGCGATCAGCAGCAGGACGGCGCCGCCGATCGCGAGGAAGGAGCTGCGCAGCTTGCCGACGGTGGCGTCGATGTCCGCGCGGGAGACGGCCACCATGACGTAGGTCGCGGTGACGGCGGGCGAGGCGTAGTCGCTGGGGCTGGCGGCGGCCGGGGCCCGGGGGGTCTGGATCGGCAGCACGAGGACCCGCCAGTTGTAGTGGCCGCGCTGGTCGGGCAGGTCGAAGGGGACGTCGGGCTCGGTGCGGGTCGGGTCGAGGCCGGCGAGTTGGGGCGCCGGGTCGCTGTCGGAGACGGGCTGGCGCATGACGGCCTGCACCTTGCCGTCCGAGGAGAGGTACTGGACCAGGTACTGGCTGGGCAGGGTGCTGCGTTTGCCGGTGACGGCGGGGCGCCCGGCCTCCGGGGTGCCGACCCGTACCGGGCCCTTGTGGGACAGCGGCAGCCCGTACCGCTGGAGCTGCTCGTCGAGTTGATCGACCAGCTGCACCCGGACGGTGCCGAGCACGACGGCGTCGCTGACCGCCAGCCCGGTGGTGACCAGCACCAGCGCGAGCACCAGCAGCCGGGCGCGCAGGGACAGCCGGGACAGCCCGGTCAGCCTCGACAGCCGGGAGAACAGCCGGGAGAACGGCCGCCGGAGCAGGGGCAGCCGGGAGAGCCGCCGCCGGAACACCGACAGCCGGGTGGAGAGCCGGGCGGGCACGGAGCGGACCGGTCAGCCCTGCGGGGGGCGGCGCAGCGCGTAGCCGATGCCGCGCACGGTGTGGATCAGCTTGGGGCCGTGGGCCGGGCCGGAGTCGAGCTTGCGGCGCAGGTAGGAGATGTACGACTCGACGATGGAGAGGTCGCCGCCGAAGTCGTAGGCCCAGACGTGGTCGAGGATCTGCGCCTTGGAGACCACCCGGCCGACGTTGGCCATCAGGTAGTGCAGCAGCTTGAACTCGGTCGGGGAGAGCGCGACGGGGGTGCCGGCCCGGGTGACCTCGTGGGCGACCGGGTCGAGGCTGAGGTCGGCGACGATGAGCCGGCCGTCCTCGGCGGGCCCGCCGGAGCGGCGCAGGATGGCGCGGATCCGGGCGATCAGCTCCTCCAGGCTGAACGGCTTGGTGACGTAGTCGTCGGCGCCCGCGGCGAGGCCCTGGACCTTGTCGCCGACGCCGTCCTTGGCGGTGAGGAAGAGCACCGGGAGGTGGTCGCCGGGGTGGCCGTGCACGGGCCCGGCGATCTGGCCGCGGTTGGTCCGCTCACGCAGCTTCTCGACGACGGTGAAGCCGTCGAGGTCCGGGAGCATCACGTCGAGGACGACGAGGTCGGGGCGTTCGACGGCTATCAGGTCGAGGGCCTCGGTGCCGCTGGCGGCGGAGGCGACCCGGAAACCGGAGAAGCGCAGCGAGGCGGCGAGCAGCTCGCGGATGTTGGGTTCGTCGTCGACGACGAGGAGGAAGGCCTCGCCAGGGCCGCCGGCCACCGCGGACCCGCCTGGTGTGGTGACTGTGCCTTGCACGGGGCTTTCGCCTCCTGGTCGGACGATGGCATTCGGCATGAGGCTAGCCCCCGGAGGCTATGCGGCATCGATGAATGTTGGATTAACACCTTATCGGTCGGTTTTTGAAGCACAAGGCCCCCAGCGCAGGCTGGGTGGTATGCGCACGGACGGTAACGCCCCGGAAGCACCGACGGCCGAGAACCCGACGCCCGCGGCCGGGGAGACCACTCCCCGGCCGCGGAAGGGGCTCCGGTCAGGCGTGCTGGCCGGGCCGGTAGCCGCCGGCGGGCATCCGGGTGATGACGTTGCCGCGGTTGAAGGCGTTGATGATCGCGATGAGGGACACCAGGGCCGCGAGCTGCTCCTCGTCGTAGTGCTGCGCGGCGTTCGCCCAGGCCTCGTCCGTGACCCCGCCGGCCGCGTCGGCCAGGCGGGTGCCCTGCTCCGCCAGCTCCAGGGCGGCGCGCTCGGCGTCGGTGAACACCGTCGCCTCCCGCCAGGCCGCGACCAGGTTGAGGCGGGTCGCCTCCTCCCCGCCGTGCACGGCGTCCTTGAAGTGCATGTCGACGCAGAAGCCGCAGCCGTTGATCTGGCTGGCGCGCAGCTTCACCAACTCCTGGGTCGCGAACGGCAGAGTCGATTCCACGATCACCTTGTTGGCCGCGATGAGGTGCTTGAGGAACTTGGACATGGTCTGGCTGGCGAAGGGGTTCAGGCGGGCTTCCATCGTGTGCTCCCTTGTCGTTGTCCGCTGGTGCCCTCTGAGACAGGGCGCCCCGGCGGGCCGTGACAGGTACGGATGTGATCTGCGCCACTGCCACCTGGGCGCCGTTGGATACCCTGCTCGGCGAACCGAGGGAGGGGTTCCAGTGCCGGAATCAGCCATCACCACGGACGCGACCGGATACCGGCCGCTGCTGTTCTCCATCGCCTACGGGATGACGGGCTCCGTGGGCGACGCCGAGGACATCGTCCAGGACGCCTTCCTCGGTCTGACCCGGGCCGACCAGGCCGGGACCACGATCACCAACCTCAAGGCGTACCTGACCACGTCGGTGACCAGGCTGGGCATCAACCACCTGACGTCGGCCCGGGTCCGCCGGGAGACGTACGTGGGCGAGTGGCTGCCCGAGCCCGTCGTGGTCACCGCCGACCGCCCGGGGCCGGCCGAACACGCCGAGCTGGCCGACGCGTTGTCGATGGCGTTCCTCGTCCTGCTGGAGGCCCTCTCCCCGACCGAGCGGGCGGTGTTCATGCTCCGCGAGGCCTTCGGGTACGGCTACCCGGAGATCGCCGACGCCGTCGGCAAGTCCGAGGCCAACTGCCGCCAGATCCTCACCCGCGCCCGCAAGCGCCTCGCCCCCTCCGCCCAGGCCGTCGACACCCGGGCGCGCAAGGCGGAGGCCGACGAACTCGCCCGCAGGTTCTTCGAAGCCACCGAAGGCGGCGACCTGGACGCCCTGCTCCGACTCCTCTCCCCCGACGTCGTCTTCCACGGCGACGGCGGCGGCAAGGCCCGCGCCCTCGGCAAGGCCCTCACCGGCCTGCGCCGCGTCGCCCAGCTCCTCATAGGCGGCCTCCGCCGCAACCGCAAACTCGGCGTCACGCTGACGCCCGCCACCGTCAACGGCCGCCCGGGCGCCGTCCTCCACGACGCCGCCGGCCGCGTCGCCAGCGTCCTCGAACTCGACATCGCCGACGGCACCATCCAGGCCGTCCACGCCGTCTCCAACCCCGACAAGCTCACCCACCTAGGCCCGGTCTCCGACATCGGCCTGGTGAAGCCGAGATGACCTGCCGTCACCCATGAGGCCCGGCTGCTTCGGATCAAGCGTCAATGCCCTTGACGTACTCCTCGAAAGGCACCGATTCAGCGACGGCGATCCACTCAACCGTGAGCGAGCGACCAAGGGTCAAAAGCGCTGACGGTCGATCAGTTGTCGGTGTGACTCCTGCAGTCCCTCGGGAAGATCGTCCGGCGAGAACCATCGAGCCTCCAGAATCTCGAACGAGGCCACCTCGATCCGGCCACTGACGTACAGTGCCTCGTAGGCGACTTCGACCCGCAGTTGGTAACCGCTCTTCAGGTGCGCCAGCTCGCAGACCTTCACCGTGAGCCCGGTCTCCTCCCGGACCTCGCGCACGACGGTGTCCTCGAAGGTCTCCTTCGCGTTCGCGTAGCCAGTCGGCAGCCCCCACTGCCGGCCCTCCGGCCACATGCGGTGCTTCAGCAGCAGCACCCGGCCGTCCTGGTCACGGACGATGCCCGTCACGCCGACCATGAACTTCGAGTGCCACAACCACAGCACCCGCCACTGCATCGGCCCCCGAATGATCCGCCAGAGCCGCGCACCGATCTTCTTCATGGGTTCGCCCCTTCATCGGTCGGGCCACTCTCACGCTTCTCGCGCAGTCGACCCACGATCCCGCACGCCACGCCATCGACGCCAACTCTGCGATTTGTCAGATTAATTCGAGGACATCGCGCATCGGGGCTGCCGCCTCACCCGTGGCGGGCGAGCACCAACATATAGGGCGGCAAGGCGCGCTAGAAGGCGATTTCCTGTTCCCTCAAGAACTCGTCCCTGATGCTCTCGATCAGGCTGCGCATCTCGTCACCGGGCAAGGCCACGCCCACGAACCCGTCGAACTTTCGAACATAGACCTCAACGTCGCGAGGGTCAGTGACTACCACCTCGGCATGGACGGTTTCGACCGTGACCATGCGGTCATCCCGGATGACGAAGGAGTGTGCCGGCACGTCGGACTGCGGTGCAGCGAGAGGCACAATTCGAATATCCACATGCGGCAGGCGGGATACGGAGACGATACGGTCCAACTGTCCGGCCATCATTGCGGGCGGGACCAGTCGCCACCGGAGAACAGGCTCGGTGATGACGAATCGCAGCGTCTTGGTGGTGTCGTAGAGGGATTGCTGCCTTGCAAGGCGTGCTGCGACCACCCTCGACAACTGCTCTTCGGTGAGGCCCCTTCTCGCGAACACGGCACGCACGTACTCCGGGGTTTGCAGCAGCCCGGGAACCAGGGAAGGCTGGAACAGGCGAAGAAGCTTGGTCGAGTCGTCCAACGCTTTGATCTGCTGCTGCTTGCGGTGGTAGCCCAGACGCCGGATCAGACGCCACGCTGTCGCCTCCGTGGCCTCCGCCCGCGCAGCACCCATGTACTCGGCCTTGACGTCATCGGACACGCCTATAGCCGTGAGGATGCGGTCCACGTCCACGACGGTGGGTGACACCTTGCCGGTCTCGATCTTGCTCAACTTGCTCGCAGACATGACAGCGCTGCGGGCCACGGCCTTGGCTTCTTTGCCTGAAGCCTGCCGAAGTTCCCGCAGCGCCGACCCGAGCCGTGTTCTGTTCACTCGCCGTACTGGTCCCACCATTCCGCGAACGGCACGGACCGCGCCATCACCGTGTCACGGTACGCCCTGAACTCATCGATCCGACCGCCGTCGAGGAATTCACTTCCGAGATACTTGCCGTTCCCGTCATAGCTCATCGCAGCCACGGTCTCGTCATCGAACAGCCAGAAGTCCGGAGCCTCCGGGACCGGGTTCCCCTGATCAGTCAGGTCCAGAGTTGGACAATCACCCTCGTCACAGGAACCCGCAAGCCTTGTCAGCTCCACCATTGCCCCCTCGATCGCTCGCCACCCCCACGATGCTCCCGAGGCAACCACGACACGGCAAGAGGTTCGCGTTTCCGATACTGGAAACCGCCCAACTTCGAACAGGTGATCAGAAGTTCATCGACCGCACGCCTGTCCGGCGGCAGCCCCTCGCGCGGGTGGGCGCGAGGGGGAGGCGGCTTCGGCGCAGGAAGTCGGCTTGGCCGACTTCCTGCGCCGGGGCGCGGGCAGCGCCGTGACGTACCGCCGGCGACTGGGTGCGGGGCGCGCAGGGGTGCCGTCGGTGGGGCTGGGTGGGGGCGGATCGCACGAGTCGGCGTCGGGGCTCACCGGGCGTAGGCAACCTTTCGGCCCGTTCGCGGCATCTAAGTGGTGTCAGGGCCGCGAGAGGGGAGGGCGCGGTAGGCGGGAGCCACGGGTGCCGCAGGCGTGGTCCGTGGTGTGTCGCTGGGGGGCTGGATTAGTTAAAGGCGGCCTGTATTTCTATTGCGCCAATTTGGTGCGTATGCGATTTGACGCGCCGCGGTCGACTTCCGCTAGCTGTTGCACAGCCGTGACAGCCTTGAGCGAAAAAACGTTCGATCCGCAGAGTGCGTGAGGACTAGCATTCCGGGATGGAATCGAATCTCCCTCCGATATTGAATTCCTCCGACAGTGCGGCTCTCCCCCCGCCCCGCAGGACGCCGCTCCGGCTGGCCCGCTTCGGTGCGATCTTCCTGGCGGCGAGCGTGGTGTCCGGTGTGCTGCTGGCTGGCCTCGCCCTGCCCGCCGCCGGCGGTTTCGGACTGACCGCCAAGGGCACGGCGGAGGGCTTCGAGGACATCCCCAGTGACTTCAAGACTCCGCCGCTCACCCAGGCGACGCAGATCTTCGACGCCAAGGGCGGCCTGATCGCCAAGGTGTACGAGCGCGACCGCACGGTCATCACCCCTGAGCAGATGTCGCCGTTCATGCGACAGGCTCAAGTCGACATCGAGGACGCCCGGTTCTACGAGCACGGCGCCGTCGACCTCAAGGGCGTGCTCCGCGCGATCAGCAAGAACGCCGAGAGCGGCACCGCCTCGCAGGGTGCCTCGACGCTGACCCAGCAGTACGTGAAGAACGTCAACGTCGAGAAGGCGGGCGAGGACCAGGCCGCGGTACAGGAAGCGCAGCGCAAGACCCTGGGTCGCAAGATCCAGGAGCTCAAGGTCGCGATCAAGCTGGAGGAGGACCTGTCGAAGGACCAGATCCTCACCAACTACCTCAACATCACGTACTACGGGAACGGCGCCTACGGCGTGGAGGCCGCCTCCCAGCGCTACTTCAGCAAGAGCAACAAGGACCTGACCATCGCCGAGGCCGCCATGCTGGCCGGGCTGGTGCAGAACCCCTCCCAGTACGACCCGAAGCTGCACCCGGTGGCCGCGCAGAAGCGCCGGGACACGGTCATCGACAAGATGCTGGAGAACAAGCACATCACCGCGGACCAGGCCAAGGAGGCCAAGGCCGCCCCGCTGGGTCTCAACTTCAAGGACCCGCAGAACGGTTGCATCACCGCCACCGCCCAGGGCGGCATGGGCTTCTTCTGCGACTACGTCCGGCACGTGGTCAAGCAGGACCCGGCGTTCGGCCAGAGCGCCGCCGACCGCAAGAAGTTCTGGGACACCGGCGGCCTCAACATCTACACCACGCTGGACCCGGACAAGCAGGCCGCCGCCCAGAACGCCGTGACCTCCAACGTGAAGATCACCGACAGCGTCTCGGCCGCCGCCACCATGGTCGAGCCGGGCACCGGCAAGATCCTGGCCATGGCCCAGACCCGCCCGTACGGCCTGGACGCCAACAAGAACCAGACCGTCGTCAACCTCAACGTCGACGCGGCGATGGGCGGCGGCAACGGCTTCCAGCCCGGCTCCACGTTCAAGCCGGTCGTCGCGGCCGCCGCCCTGGAGGCGGGCCTGCCGGCGACCCAGGAGTACTCGGCCCCGAACAAGCTCGAATACCCGACGATGAAGACCTGCGAGGGCACCTGGAAGAACCAGGGCCGGCCCAAGACGGTGGTGCCCAACGAAAGCGAGAACGAGAAGGGCCCCTACCAGCTGAAGCAGGCGATGGCGCTCTCGGTCAACACCTACTTCGTACAGATGGAGCAGGAGATCGGCCTCTGCGCGGTCAAGCAGATGGCCAACAAGCTGGGCGTCACCGGCAAGGCCAGCGGCAAGCCGCTGGAGGAGGTCCCCGCCATGGCGCTGGGAGTGGAGGAGATGAGCCCGCTGACCATGGCCAACATCTACGCGACCTTCGCCGCCCAGGGCACGCACTGCGCCCCGATCGCCATCAACAAGATCACCACCGTGGACGGCAAGGACGTCCCCGTCCCGGCCGGCCAGTGCGAGAAGGCGTTCTCCGATGACACGGCGCGGGCGATGAACACCGTCCTGAACGGCGTGACCGAGAACAAGGGCACCGGCGCGGCGCTCAACCTGGACGACAACCGGCAGATCGCTGGCAAGACCGGCACCTCGGACCGCAAGCGGGCCGCCTGGTTCAACGGCTACACCCCGCAGCTCGCCACCGCCGTCTGGCTCGGCGGCCCCAACGGCGGCGTCGAGATGCGCAACATCACCATCAACGGGAAGTACCACAGCGAGGTGTTCGGCGCCGACGGCCCCGGCCCGATCTGGCAGGACGCCATGAACCAGGCCCTGCGCGGCACGCCCAAGAAGTCCCTGCCGATGGCCGACATCCCCGACCCGGCACCCAAGTCCGACCCGAACAACACCGGCACCGGCACGGGCGCCCCCGCCACCACCCCGCCCGGCCCGCAGCACTGACAGCAGTCACACCGGCGGCCCCTTGCGAGAGCAACAAGGGGCCGCCGGATCGTTTCGCTCAGGCGTCACCGGTGAAGTGGTCGAACTCCCCGGCCTTCGCGCCCCGGAGGAACGCGGCGAACTTGAGGGCGGTGGTGCGGACGATGACCTCGCCCTCGTCGGACTCCCGGAGTTCGATCAGTCCGGCGACCGCGCGGACCTCCACACAGTTGTCGCTGGAGCTACTGAAGGACGACTTCTGCCATTGGTCTTGAGACATCTCAGCCTTTCAGGTTCTTGGCCGTGCGATGGATCAGATCTCGCGAATCCTCGCCATTGAGAGCAGCCTTCTCGATGCGGTTGAAGACTTCACGATAGGACTCAAGCTCGCTCGGGGCGTCGAAGAAAATCGGGCCCTGCGATGACTCCACCTCGGCCGTATCAAGCTCGGGTACCTCCCCGGAGGTGTAGATGAGGCTCTCGACCGGTCCGGGATAGGTGTGGGCGGTGAAGGGGATGACGCGGATGCTTATGTCATCCCTGAGGGAGTCATCGATCAGGCTGTGAAGCTGCCCTCGCAGCACGTCGGTGCCACCGAAGCGTGTGAGCAGACTGGACTCATGTAGATAGGCTTCGAGCTTCTTCCGAGGGCCCTGAAGGACCCTTGTTCTGCGCTCCGAACGGAACGCGACATGCAGATCGAGTTCGTCGGCAGGAAGTCGAGGGATCCGTCGACTGAAGATTCCTCGTGTGTAGTCGTCTGTCTGCAGAAGTCCCGGAAGGAACGTCGACGCGCAAACCCTGATCGTCGTTGCCGCGAAGTCCTCGTGCTCGGCGGATTCGAGGAAGACGTCGGGGATGTGGTTGCGGTACTGCTCCCACCAACCCTTGTCTCGCACTGTGATGATGCCGTTGAGGGCGTCGATGAGCGGCTGGTTGTAGCACTCGCAGGCATCGGCGACTGTACGGAGCCGGTCCACACTGACGCTGGTCTTCCCGCTCTCCATCTGCGTCACCTGGGCAGGGCTCACTCCGAGCACGCGAGCAAGTTGGCTGCCCCCGAGGCCCGCTTGCTCTCTCATCTTTCTCAGTTCAGCGCCCAGGCGACGCTGACGAAGGGTTGGGTTGTGGCGACCTGGCATGGCGTCCTCTCAACATCCTGTGGGATCAGTGTGCCGCGTCGGCTACGGCAAGGACCATCCGTCCCCCGGGAGAGGGATCTTCCTCGCAACTACCTAAATTTAAGTTCCGATGCGCTATCGTCAACCCCAGATCGATCCGACGGATCGTCAGCAATGCCTGTTCGCCGGGTAGTAGGCGCCTGCTGCCCGCACGCTGAAGGCATCCCCCCTCCCCACACCAGCAGCCTCGCGGAGGTTCCCGTGTGCACCCTCAACACCCCCTCGCTCGCGCTCGCCCGGCAGTCCCTGCGGGACGCCCTGACCCGCTCCGGGTGGGACGCCGAGACCATCTTCTTCGCCGAACTCGCCCTGGCCGAACTGGTCGTCAACGCGTGGCGACACGGTAAGACCGCCTCCCCCGTCGTCCTCCTCTCCCTCCTCGGCGGCACCCTCCGGGTCTCCGTCTCGGACGAGAGCGACGTCCTCCCCGAGCGACACCAGCTCCCCGACCTGGCCACCGCCGGCCGGGGGCTCCAGCTCATCGAGGGGCTCACGCACCGCTGGGGCGTGGACACCCAGGAGCGCGGCAAAACGGTCTGGTACGAGCTGGACTTCGCCGCGTGAGCGCCGCCCGCGAACCCGTCGCGCCGGACGACCCCCGGATGCGCGACTACACCCCGCCCCAGATCGTCGCCCTGCTCGGCGAGGTGCACCAGCGCGGACGCTCCTACGGTCTCCTCTGGGGCTCCGCCTTCCCCCACGAGACCACCCTCGACGGCCGGATCCTCGTCGACTTCGGCAACGCCCCCGTGAGCACTCTGCTCAACCTCCTCCACCTCCTCCGCGACGTGGAACGGGACGAGGCGTGGGGGTGATGAGCTTCTTCGTCGGCGCGGCCCTGGTCTTCCTCCTCGCGCCCGCGATCGTCATCGTGGCCCTCGGTGCCATCGCGACCCTCAAAACGCCACACCCCGGCGACGAACGCGACAACCAGCGCTGACCACATGCGAAGGCCCTCGCCCCAGGGATGGGCGAGGGCCTCGCGGCGTCCGGGAGCTACGGGGTCAGCCCCCGGACGGGTTCCTGGGAGCACCGCCACCGCCGAAGCCACCGCCGCCGAAGCCACCCGCGCCACCCGCACCGGCGGCCGCGCCTTCGACGAGCTGGCTGGCCGCGTAGCCGCCGTTGGCGTCGGGGGTGCCGACGACGGTCACGCTCTGGCCGGGCTGGAGGTCGGCGACCTTGCCCTCCTTGTTGAGCTGGACCTTCGTCGCGTCGCCGGTGGTGACCTTGACGGTGTTGCCGTTGGCGTCTGTCAGGTAGACGGTGGTGCCGTCGACGGCCTTGACCGTGCCCCGGGTGAGCCCGGCCTGCCCGCCCTGGCTCTGACCAGTGCCCTGGCCCTGACCACCACCCTGACCACCCCGGCGGGAGCCGCCCTGCCCGTACCCGCCACCGCTCGCCCCGGCCGCCCCGGCCGCCCGCTGCTGCGGCACAGCGCCAGAGGCCGTCGCGTGCGAGGAGCCGCTCTTCGTCCCGTGGTTCTGCTGGTACCAGACCCCGCCCGCGAAGGCCCCGCTGGCGATGACGCCCCCCGCCAGCACCAGGCTGAGCCAGGGCAGCTTGCGCCGCGGCGGGGCGGCGAGCTCGGCGGTGACGTCGCGGGCGTCCGGCGGGGTGGCGAGCAGGGCGACCTGCTCGGCCGGCGTGCTGCTGCTGACCGTGGCGATCTCGTTGCTCATGGGAGTCCTACTCGTGCCGGAGGGCGTCGATCGGCCGCAGCGAGGCGGCCCGGTTGGCGGGGTAGCTGCCGAAGAACAGCCCGATGGCGACGGCGATGCCGAACGCGCCGATCACGGATTCGGGGATCACCACCGGTTTGATGCCGACGATGCTGAAGTGCGAGCCGGCGATCCCGGCGGCCACCCCGAGACCGGCGCCGAGCACCGAGAGCAGGGTCGACTCGGTCAGGAACTGCCCGAGGATCACCGCGCGCGGGGCGCCGAGCGCCTTGCGGATGCCGATCTCCCTGGTCCGCTCGGTGACCGTCACCAGCATGATGTTGGTGATCCCGATCCCGCCGACGAGCAGCGAGATCGCCGCCACCGCGCCGAGCAGCACGGTGAAGGTCTTCGTGGTGCTCTCCCTCGCCGTGAGCAGCGAGGACTGGCTGGTGATCCGGAAGTCGGCCTTGGTCGGGTCGGCGATCGCGTGGGTGCCGAGCAGCACCCGGGTGATCTCGGCCTGGGCCGCGGTCGTGCTGTCGGCCGAACTGGCCTGCACCAGGATCTGGTTGACGGCCCCGAAGCCGGTGAAGGCGTTCTGCACGGTCGGCAGCGGGGCGATCACCACGTCGTCCGGGTCGGTGAAGCCGCTGCCGCCCTTGGCCTGGAGCACGCCGACCACGGTGAACGGGGTGCCGCCGAGGACGATCTTCTTGCCGACCGGGTCCACGGTGTCGAACAGCTGCTTGGCCGTCGTGGCGCCGAGCACCGCGACCTTGCGCGAGCCGAGCACGTCGTCGTCGGTGAAGTACTCGCCGTGCGCGACCTTCTGGTTGGCGGTCTCGAAGTACGCCGGGTAGGTGCCGACGATCGAGCCGGGGCTGTACGAGATGTCCCCGTACAGCGCCGTCCCGCTGGTGGTGACCACCGGGGCGACCGACCTGATCGCGGTCGAGTCGGTGTCGGCGGCCAGTGCCTTGGCGTCGGCGACCGTCAGCTTCTTCACCGAGGAGGTGGCACGGGCGCCGCCGCTGGCCGAACCGGAGCTGACCGTGAGCGAGTTGGTGCCGAGCGAGGTGATCGACTCCTTCACCGCCACCGACGAACCGTTGCCGACGGCCAGCAGCAGGATCACCGAGGCGACGCCGATCAGCACCCCGAGCATGGTGAGCGCCGAGCGCACCTTGTTGGCGGCCAGGCCGCCGACCGCGAAGCGGAGCATCTGCCAGAGGATCACGCCGACACCCCCAGCTCGCGCAGCAGCGGCGGCGGCCCGTCCACCGGGGCCTGCCGGACGTCGCTGACGATCCGGCCGTCGACCAGCCGGAGCACCCGCTTGGCGTGCCGCGCGACTTCGTCCTCGTGGGTGATCAGGACGACGGTGCGGCCGGTGGCGTTGAGCGCGTCGACGAGGTCGAGGACCTCCTCGGTGGAGCGGCTGTCCAGGTTGCCGGTGGGCTCGTCGGCGAGCAGCATCGCCGGTGCGGTGACCAGTGCCCGGGCGACCGCGACGCGCTGCTGCTGGCCGCCGGAGAGCTGGTTGGGCCGGTGCCCGGCGCGTTCGGCGAGGCCGACCAGGGAGAGCGCGGCCAGGGCTCGGCGGCGCCGCTCCGAGGCCCGGACGCCCGCGTAGGCGAGCGGCAGCTCGACCTGGGCGAGCGCGGTGGTGCGCGGGATCAGGTTGAAGGACTGGAAGACGAAGCCGATCTTGCGGTTGCGGACCAGCGCGAGCTGCCCCTCGTCGAGGTGGCCGACGTCGATGCCGTCCAGCAGGTAGCGGCCGGCGGTCGGGACGTCCAGGCAGCCGAGGATGTTCATCATGGTGGACTTGCCGGAGCCGGAGCTGCCCATCACCGCGACGTAGTCGCCCTGGTGGATGTTCAGGCTGACGCCGAGCGGGCCGCCGGTGTCCGGGTCCTCCGGGCCGTGCAGCGCGTGCACGACGGCGTCGCCGTGCCCGTACGCCTTGGTGATCCGGCGCAGCTGGATGACGGGCGGGGGCGCCGCCGGGACGCGCTTGTCGATGACGTGACGCATGCTCAGCCCTTACCGCCCCGGCCGGCCCCGCCGCCGGCGGCACCGCCGACGCCCGCCAGGCCGGCGCCGCCGCCCTGGCCGCCACGGCCCTGGCCGCCGCCGATCCCCGGGAAGGAGGCGTTCGGGAAGCCGTTGCCGCCGCTGGTGGTGGGGAGTTCGACCTTGTCGCCCTCCTTCAGCCCGGAGACCACCTGCACCGTGCTGTCGCCCTCGACGCCGACCCCGACGCTGACCCGCTCGCTGGAGCCGTCCGGGTGCACCACGGTCGCGGTGCGGCTGGTGCCGGTGCCGGAGAGCGCGGAGGTGGGCAGCGACAGCGCGCTGTCCGCCTCGCCGGTGATCACCTGGACGGTGGCGCTGAGGCCGGTGCGCAGCGCGCTGGTGTCACCGCTGAGCTGGAGCGTGGCGGCGTACTGGACGGCCGTCGAGCCGGCGCTGCCGCCGCTGCTGCTGGGCAGCGAACTGACGGACAGGACACTGGCGTTGAGCTTGGTGTCGGACTGCGCGTTCAGGGTGACGGTGGCCGCCTCGCCCTTCTTGAGCTTGAGCGAGTCCAGTTCGGAGAAGTTGGCGGTGACCTGCATCCCGGTCGGGTTGGTCAGCACGATGAAGCCGCTCGGCGCGCCGCCCGAGGCGGTGCTGCCGGTGGACGACTTGCCGGTCGACCCGGTCGATCCGGTGGAGCCCGACGAGCCGGACGAGCCGCCGGAGCTCGCGCCCACGGTGTCGCCGACCTTCGCCGAGACGGACGCGACCGTCCCGTCCACCGAGGCGGTCAGGGTGGTGCCGGTCAGCGCCGCCTGGGCGTTGGCGAGGGTGGTCTGCGCGGTGGCGACCTGCTGCTGGGCCTGGGCGACGGCCGCGTCGTCGACCTTGGTGGTGGTGATGGTGGTGGTCTGCGGAGCGGGCGTGCTGTTCGCGCCCGCTCCGCGGTCCCCACCACCGCCGCCGTTGCCGCCGGCGCCGGAGGTCGCACCCGGCAGCGGCTGGGTGGTCGTGGTGGTGACACCGGCCTGCGCCTTGGTGAGGTTGGCGTTGGCCGTGGTGAGGGACGCCTGGGCGGCGTCCACCTGCTGCTGGGCGGCCGTGGTGTCGACGGTGGCGAGCACCTGGCCCTTCTTGACGGCGTCCCCCACCGCGACCTTGACCGAGGTGAGCCGGCCGCCGGTCGCGAAGTCCTGGGCCGCGTCGGTCGGTGAGACCAGGGTGCCGGTTCCGGACACGGTGGCCAGGACCGTTCCCTTGGCCACGGTCGCCGTACGGATCTGGGTCTTGCCGGCGGCGGCACTGGTGCCGCTGTTCACTGTGGCGTACACCAGGGCGGCACCGCCCAGGAGCGCCACGCCGAGCGCGGAGTTGACGAGGACGACGCCTCGCCGTCGCGGGAGCACCTTCATGCCGGACAGCTTTCCTGGGCGCTCTTGCGGAGCCCTGGGCGCGGGCTGGGAGAAGACTGACCGGGCGGATCCGGGCATTCCGGTCACACCGCCCGGTTCGCGCGGGCGCCTTGGCCGTGCCGTGGGCCGTCGTTGGCCGAACTCCCAGCGGGCTCCCAGTGAGTTCCGGTGAGTTCCGGTGAGTTCCGGTGATCTCCAGCCGTCCGGCAGCGCCCCGGGTCCCACCGCCGACCGGCCCCAGACCCCCGGGAACGCCGTAGGGGCGCACCGCGAACGGCGCGCCCCTACGGAGAAGGGAGGGATCAGAGCGTCTTGCGGAACGCCTCGGCCACCGAGAGGAAGATCGAGTTGCCCTCGGTCTCGCCGATCGAGATCCGGACGCCCTCCGGGAACGGCCGGACGATCACCCCGGCCTCGGCGCACGCGACGGCGAACTCCTGCGAGCGCTCGCCGAGGCCCAGCCAGACGAAGTTGGCCTGCGAGTCCGGGATCTCCCAGCCCTGGGCGCGCAGCCCGGCCACCACCCGGGTGCGCTCCTCGACCAGCGCGTCCACCCGTTCCAGCAGCGCCTGCTCGGCGCGCACCGAGGCGACGGCGGCGTTCTGGGCGAGCTGGCTGACGCCGAACGGGACGGCGGTCTTGCGCAGCGCGTTGGCCACCGGCTCGTGCGCGATCGCGAAGCCGACCCGCATGCCCGCGAGGCCGTACGCCTTGGAGAAGGTGCGCAGCACGCAGACGTTGGGGCGGTCCCGGTAGAGGTCGATGCCGTTGGGCACCTCGGGGTCGCGGATGAACTCGATGTACGCCTCGTCGACGACCACCAGGACGTCGGACGGGACGGCGTCCAGGAAGCGCTCCAGCTCGGCGCGGTGGATCACGTTGCCGGTGGGGTTGTTGGGGTTGCAGACGAACACCAGCCGGGTCTTCGGGGTGATCGCGGCGAGCATCGCGTCCAGGTCGTGGTCGCCGGCCTCGGTGATCGGCACCGGGACGGGGGTCGCGCCGGCGACCTGGGTGATGATCGGGTACGCCTCGAAGGAGCGCCAGGCGAAGACCACCTCGTCGCCGGGGCCCGCCGTGGCGAGGATCAGCGACTGGGCGACGCCGACCGAGCCGGTGCCGGTGGCGATGTGCTCGACGGGCACGCCGAAGCGCTCGGCCAGCACCTCGCTGAGCTCGCCGACGGCCATGTCGGGGTAGCGGTTGAGCGAGCCGGCCGCCGCGACCGCCGCCTCCAGCACGCCGGGCAGCGGGTCGTACGGGTTCTCGTTGGAGGACAGCTTGTACGCGTCGGCGCCGGCCGGCTTGCCGGGCTTGTAGGTGGGGATGCCGTCCAGGGTCGGCCGCAGCCGCGGGCCCTGCGCTGACGTACTCGTCACGGTCCTACTCCTTCTCGATGCTGTCCGCGCGCGTTCGGCACGCGTTCGGCGCGTGTTCGGCGCGTGTTCTCCGGTGCGGTCGCCCCCGCCACCTGTGGGATCGCCACCGTGCCCGGAATCTCGGAACGCGTCCGGGGCACCCCGGTCGGGTGCCTTGAACGATACCGACCGCGCTCACCCGTAGGGGTGAGATGCCCGGTCGGGTGACAGGCGCAGATCAGCCATTCTGCCGGGTTCCTTTGGCACATGTCAGAGGTAAGACGGCTGGTTTCGTGCGGGTATCGAAGGAGCGCACCCCGGCTCACTCTTGGAGAAACGTATCTCCGAGGGCTCCCGATGCGCCGGTCACAGACCCTTGTCAGGAGCCATACGATCGGTCCGCCATGACAGCAGCAGCCAACCAGAGCGGTCGGCGTCCCACCACCTCACGGCGTCTGGAACGGGCCGGCATCCGGGATGTGGCAGCAGCCGCCGGAGTGTCGATCACCACCGTCTCCGACGCGCTGAACGGAAAGGGCCGCCTGCCCGACGAGACCCGCAGCCGGGTGCGCGAGGTCGCCGAGCGCCTCGGCTACCGGCCCTCCGCGGCCGCCCGCACCCTGCGCACCGGACGGTCCGGCCTGATCGGGCTGACCGTCACGACCTACGGTGAAGAACCGTTCACCTTCACGGAGTTCGCGTACTTCGCCGAGATGGCCCGGGCCGCCACCAGCGCCGCCCTCGGCCGCGGCTACGCGCTGGTGGTGCTGCCCGCCTCCTCCCGCCACGACGTCTGGGGCAACATCGCCCTGGACGGCACCGTGGTGATCGACCCGCCCGACCAGGACCCCCTGGTCAGCGAGCTGTACCGGTCCGGCGTCCCGGTCGTCAGCGACGGCAAGCCCGGCAACTGCCCGGTCACCGCCTGGGTCGACAACGACCACGAGGCCGCCGTGCTCGGCATCCTCGACCACCTCTCCGAGGCCGGTGCCCGCCGCATCGGCCTGCTCACCGGCACCAGCACCGACACCTACACCCGGCTCTCCACCGAGGCCTACCTCGGCTGGTGCGCCAAGGTCGGCCAGGAGCCCGTCTACGAGGCCTACCCCGCGCACGACCCGGCCGCCGGCGCCGTCGCCGCCGACCGGCTGCTCGCCCGCCCCGACCGGCCCGACGCCGTCTACGGCCTGTTCGACCCCAACGGCACCGACCTGCTCGCCGCCGCCCGCCGCTACGGCCTGCGGGTCCCCGACGACCTGCTGCTGGTCTGCTGCAGCGAGAGCGACGTCTACGCCACCACCGAACCGCCGATCACCACGCTCTCCCTCAAGCCCCGCCGGATCGGCACCACCGTGGTCAACCTGCTCATCGACGCCATCGAGGGCGTCGACTCCGGGACGGGCGTCGACATCGCCCGGCTCTTCCCGCCGCGCTTCCGCACCGCCGGCACCGGCCCGCCACCGGGCACCCTGATGCCGACCGAGCTGATCGTTCGCGCGTCCTCCCAGCGCCGGAGCCCGCGCACCACCGTCAGCCCTCCCCGACTCCCGGGCGAGGTCTAGACCATACCGAGCCGGGACAAAACGGACCTTGCGGGACGGCCCGGCTGACGCTCCGGAGGATTGGATACCCACCAGGTGACGACGCCGGGAGAGTGGTCTTCCTATGATGGGCGAATGACACCCGAGGACCGCTTCCCCGGGCCTGAACACCCCGACTCAGGCCCCCGCCACCAGCCGGACCTCGACGTGCTGCCGTACGGCACCTACTACGAACCGGAGCCCGCCACCGGCTACCCCGGCACGCCGTACGAAGCGGAGACCTACAGCGGCTACGGCGGAGCCCGCTACCTGGAGCAGCACTGGCCCGCCGACGGGCAGGACCACACCGTGCACGCCCCGGAGAACGCCCCGCTCTTCTCCCACCAGGACCACGCTGGTTCCCACCAGGACCACCCCGGCTACGAACCGGCCCTGCCCGACCAGCAGTCCCCCGCCCACCAGGACCACGCCCACCAGGACCACGCCCACCAGACCCCCGGCCGCGACGACCCGCCGACCATCGAACTCGGCCCGCCGCTGCCCGACCCCTCCGCGCCCAGCTACCCGTACCCCGCCCCCGGCCCCGGCGAGCCCCCCGGCCCGCTCTACGTCGTCGGCGACGTGCACGGCTACCTGGAGGAGCTGCGCGCCGAGCTGCGCCACCAGGGCCTGATCGACGCCGAAGGCCACTGGTCCGCCGGCCGCTCCCGGATCTGGTTCCTCGGCGACTTCACCGACCGCGGCCCCGACGGCATCGGCGTCATCGACCTCGTGATGCAGCTCGCCGCCGAAGCCGCCGCCGCCGGCGGCTACTGCCGCGCCCTGATGGGCAATCACGAGCTGCTCTTCCTCGGCGCCGCCCGGTACGGCGACGAACCCGTCCAGTCCACCGCCGGCACCGCCTCCTTCCTCGCCGCCTGGCGGCTCAACGGCGGCCAGCAGCACGACCTGGACCGGCTGGAGGGCCACCACATCAGCTGGCTCTCCCGGCTGCCCGCCATCGCGCTGGAGGACGGCCACCTGCTGCTGCACTCCGACACCACCGCGTACCTGGAGTACGGCGAGTCCATCCCCGACGTCAACGACGCCGTCCACAGCCTGCTCGCCGACGAGGGCGTCGACGAGTGGTGGGACTGCTTCCGCCGCTTCACCAAGCGCTTCGCCTTCCGCGGCGACGCCGGCCCGACGGCCGTCCACGAACTCCTCGACACCTACGGCGGCACCCGCATCGTGCACGGGCACAGCCCCATCCCGTACCTCACCGGCGCGGTGCACGCCGACGACGGCCAGCCGCCGCACATCCCCGGCCCCTACGTCTACGCCGACGACCTCGCGGTGGCCATGGACGGCGGCGTCACCATGGAAGGGCGCCTGCTCGTCGCCCGACTCCCCGTCAGCTGAGGCCCGCGGACCGGGGCCGGTCGAACGGGCGTTCCCGGCGCCCGGGCCACCGCACGCGCGCGGGCCGGGGCGCGAAATTCCGGAAACCGACTGTCAGCACGGCCGCGCCCGCCCCTAACATGAGGCACACCACACCCGGCCGCCCGTCCGGCGGCCCGCCTCCGCGCCCGTTTCGGCGCCCCTGAGGGTCCCGCGGCCCCTGGGGCGGAGCGAACCGGGGTCCGCATGAACGGGGTCCCCATGACCAACCCCCCGCCGCTGCTCGCCGAGGACCGCCCGGAATACGAGCGCCTCCTCGCCGAAGCCCTGCGCGACCACACCGTCCTCACCGCCCTGCGCGCCCCCGGCGCGCTCACCACCGACCAGCTGCGCGTCCGCGCCCTGCGCGACGCCGACGCCATCGCCGCCGCGGCCGCCACCGAGTACACGCACTACACCCGACTGCGCGAGACCCTGCGCACCACACCCCCGCCGCCCCCGGGCGCCGAACCCATCGCCCCCGGACTGCTCACCCAACTGCGCTCCGCCAACGGCGGCGCCGGGCTCTTCCCCGTCCTCACCGTGCTCACCCCGGTCCTCGCCTGGACCGCCGCCCTGGTCCTGCTGCTCATCGGCTACCTGCTGCGCGCCGCCAACCCCGACCTCACCCTCGCCCGCAGCCTCGTCACCGCCGGCTGGGTCGCCCTCGCCGCCGGAGTCGCCGCAATGGCCATCGGCATCATCGGACTCGTCCTCACCGCCATACGCGACGGCGGCGCCGCCGCCCCGGCCGGCACCGACCCGGAACTCGCCGCCGAACTCGCCGACGCCCGCCGCGAATGGCGCACCGCGCTGCGCGACCGCGGCCTGCTCCCCTACCTGCACACCCACCTGCCCGCCGTCCCCGCCGGCGCCCCCGAGTTCACCAGCCCGGGGTACACCTCACCCGACTTCTCCAGCCCGGGCCCCGTCCCCACCGCCGACTACACCTCACCCGACTTCACCAGCCCCGGCGCCGTCCCCACCCCGGCCCCCGACTTCACCGCCCCCGGCTACACCAGCCCCGCCTTCACCAGCCCCGACGACGTCACCTGACACCCGAACCCCGGCCAGTCCAGCAGGAGTTCGGCCGCCGGGGTGCGGTTGCCGGTCGCCGACGCCGCCGCCATGGCCGTGGAGGCCGTCTCCGGGTCGGTGCGGGGCGGCACGACCAGGAGGAGGAAGTGGTCCTGGAAGCCTCGGGTGACGCTGATCGTCGCGCTGCTGCTGGTGAGCCAGTTGATCCTGATCAGGAGGCCGTTCACCACGACGGAACGGGGCACGCCGTCCCAGGCCGAGGTGTCCAGGCCCACCCGGATGATGCGCCCCAGGTGGGCGCCGAGCGCGGTGACCAGGTCCGGCAGTTCGGCCAGCACCCGGTTCGAACGCGGCCACCAGGCACCGTCGAACACCCCGCCCCGCGCCATCGTCGGCTCCAGCACCAGACGTGGCAGCAGCGGGACTCCGGGCACGGACCACGGCCCGGGAGTGGTGGGAACGGGGAGGGGGATCGGCAGCATCAGAAGCCGCCCGTCCGGTCCGCAAGGACCTGTCATGACCCAGGGCGACACCAGCGCCGGTACCGGTATACGGAATGTCCTCGGTTGTCTCCCAACGGTACTCCGCGGCACCCCCCGGCGGGCCTGCCGTCACAGGAGTAGGCTCGAAGACATCCAGGGCATTCCGCATCCCGGTACCCGTTCCGGCTTCGTTCTGGGTGAAGGGTCGTCCGGGCCGTTCCGGCCGGACACCCGGGGACGGGAAGCGGTGACCACCGTGACCACTCACACCCCGCAGGCGGCACGCACCGGCCACGGCCTCACGGTCGCCGACGCGATGGAGCCCTGCGAGTACCAGATAGCCGACGACAGCACCGTCGACCAGGCCAACGACATCCTGCGCGGCGCCCACGTCGAATACCTGCTCGTCCGCGGCCACGACGGCCGGTGCGAGGGGCTGGTCACCCGCACCGGGCTCCACACCTTCCTGGAGCACCCCCGGACCACCGAGCGGACCTCGATCAGCGCCACGGCGCACCAGCGCGGCCCGTTCGCCTGGCCGGGCCTGGGCCTGGCCCTGGCCGCGATCGCGATGCGGGTCAAGCGCATGGCGGTCTGGCCCGTCGTCGACGACGACGGCTACATCCTCGGCATCCTCACCGCCGACCGCGCCACCGTCCTCCTCGAACCCGCCCCCGCCCCCGCCCTCGCCTGACCCGCCCCGCCCCGCCCCGCCCCGCCGGACGCCGGGACGCCGCGCCACTACGAAGAGTTGCGTCAGTCAGGGATGGCTCGCGGCGAAGACCTCAACCTCGCACTTTGCCGCACCGCTGCGTTTGATCCTCGCGTCGCTCGTGACCAGCGGTGCGCCGAGGGCTTCCGCCAGGGCCACGTACTGGGCATCGTAGGAGCTGAGGTTGGCGTGCAGCTTCTTCACCCTGTCCCAGAACGGCAGCGTCTCCCGTTTGGCGATGGGAAGCATCCGGTAGGCGACGACCGCTCTTTCCACCTCCTTCTCGGTCAACTTGCCGCCACGCTGCATGCCGAGCAGGGCCGACTGGATCTCGTAGTCCAGGAGGGTGGGGGCGTAGACGTCCCCCGCCTCGGCCACACGGCTCCGGATGAGCTCTCCGTTCGAGCTGTGGGCCGTGAGGACCAGAACCAGAGCGGAGCAGTCGATGACGATCAACGCCCGGCTCGCCCCTCGTCAATGGCAGAAACGATGTCGGCGGCGCTGACGCGAGCGGTGGTCTCCCGGTTCAGCCGCTCCATCATCTCCGCCATCGTGGGCTTGGACGTTTCTCTTGCGATCAGGTCCTGCATGAATGCCTGGAGCGACTTGCCGGCCTGGGCCGCGCGGACCTTCAGGGTCTGGATCTGGTCGTCCGGGACATCTCGGATGGTGAGTGCCGTCATATCTGCACTCTAGCACCACTAGCTGCAAAATGCAGAACTCCATCCGGCCGGATCACGCCTCTTTCATGGGCTTGATCAGCAGCGGCGAGTACGGCATACCAGCTCCTCACTGAGGGTGATTGGGACGGCGCTCAGCGTAGTACGCCGGATGTGCCCGCGTCCGAAGTCCGGACAAGTGTGTTGCTGTCCGCCTTCCGTGCGCAGACACGGTGCCGCCCCGGCAAGCGTCGAAGCTCACCGGGGCGGCAGCGAGGTGCAGCTGGACGTCAGTCGGCCAGCGGGAGATAGACCCGGTTGCCCTGGGCGGCGAACTCGGCGGACTTCTCCGCCATCCCGGCCAGCGCCTCGGCGTCGAACTCGGTCTCCACGGCACTGGAACCGTCACCGTGCTCGGCGCGGATCTTGTGGCTGATCTTCATCGAGCAGAGCTTCAACCCAGAACCAGCACATTCACGCTGGCCAACCACACTGGCGCACCGCCCGGACCGGACGAGACCGTCAGTACGGGAGCAGAACCGTGGTGTCGAGGGTGAAGCCGAACGGCTCGGGGATGTGGATGACCTCCCCGAAATCGGCGTCTTCCCTCATCCGATAGCGACCGGCCTCGGGCTCCCTGAAGAGCGTGACGGTCTTCTGCGCGGCGTCCACCAAGAGGTAGAGCGGGATCTGCATCAGCGGGTAGTCACGGAGCTTGCCGACCCAGTCGTTCTCCGGGTTCGACGGCGAGACGATCTCGACTGCGATGAGAGCCAGCTCGGCCGGAACCCTGTTCTCCGTGGTCGTCATGGCGTCTTCGGGGAGATACGTGAGGTCTGGGTTTCGCAGCTTCGACACCTGAGGAGAGGTCAGGTCCATGTTTCCCGTGGAGAGGTATCCAGCCGGAGCACGGGCCTCGAACTGTCGGCGGACAACGGAGAGGTTCCGCTCGTGGATGGCCGAGGGCGACGCCTGCATGATGACGATGTCACCAGAGAACTCGATCTTGAAGTTCGCCGGGGCGGACCTGCGGAACTCCTCGATCAGGGCGAGGTGCTCAGGGTTCATCTGTCCTCCTGGGGTATGGCCCAGCACCACGCTACCGGCTGATGAGGAGACGCTGCCCCAGGACAGCCTCTTCGGTGTCAAGGGACAGCGCCATCGTCAGACCCTCGTCAGTCGGCCAGCGGGAGGTAGACCTTGTTGCCCTGGGCCTTGAACTCCTCGGACATGGCCTTCATGCCCTCGACGGCTTCCTCGTCGTACTCGGGCGAGGCCGCACCGTTGCCGAACTTCTCATTGATGCTTTTGCTGATCTTCATCGAGCAGAACTTCGGGCCGCACATGGAGCAGAAGTGGGCCGTCTTGGCGGGTTCGGCGGGGAGGGTCTCGTCGTGGAAGGCGCGGGCGGTCTCCGGGTCGAGGGCCAGGTTGAACTGGTCCTCCCAGCGGAACTCGAAGCGGGCATCGGAGAGGGCGTCGTCCCAGTCCTGGGCGCCGGGGTGGCCCTTGGCGAGGTCGGCGGCGTGGGCGGCGATCTTGTAGGTGATCACGCCGGTCTTGACGTCGTCGCGGTTGGGCAGGCCCAAGTGCTCCTTGGGCGTGACGTAGCAGAGCATCGCGGTGCCCCACCAGGCGATCATCGCGGCGCCGATGCCCGAGGTGATGTGGTCGTAGCCGGGGGCGACGTCGGTGGTGAGCGGGCCGAGGGTGTAGAACGGCGCCTCGTCGCAGATCTCCTTCTGGAGATCCATGTTCTCCTTGATCTTGTGCATCGGGACGTGGCCCGGGCCCTCGATCATCACCTGGACGTCGCGCTCGCGGGCGATCCGGCCGAGTTCGCCGAGGGTCTGCAGTTCGGCGAACTGCGCCTCGTCGTTGGCGTCCGCGATGGAGCCGGGGCGCAGGCCGTCGCCGAGCGAGAAGGTGACGTCGTAGCGCGCGAGGATGTCGCAGAGTTCCTCGAAGTTGGTGTAGAGGAAGTTCTCCTGGTGGTGCGCCAGGCACCAGGCGGCCATGATCGAGCCGCCGCGCGAGACGATGCCGGTCTTGCGGCGGGCGGTCAGCGGGACGTACCGGAGCAGGACGCCGGCGTGGACGGTCATGTAGTCGACGCCCTGCTCGCACTGCTCGACGACGGTGTCCCGGTACACCTCCCAGCTCAGGTCCTCGGCCTTGCCGTCGACCTTCTCCAGGGCCTGGTAGAGCGGCACGGTGCCGATCGGCACGGGGGAGTTGCGCAGGATCCACTCGCGGGTGGTGTGGATGTTGCGGCCGGTGGAGAGGTCCATGACGGTGTCGGCGCCCCAACGGGTGGCCCAGGTCATCTTCTCCACCTCCTCCTCGATCGAGGAGGTGACGGCGGAGTTGCCGATGTTGGCGTTGATCTTCACCAGGAAGTTGGTGCCGATGATCGCCGGCTCCACCTCGGGGTGGTTCACGTTGACCGGGATGACGGCCCGGCCGCGGGCCACCTCGGCCCGCACGTACTCGGGGGCGAGGCCCTCGCGCAGCGCCACGAACTCCATCTCGGGGGTGACCACGCCCCGCTTGGCGTAGGCGAGTTGGGTGACGGCGGCACCGCCGCGGCCGCGCAGCGGGCGACGCGGGCGGCCCGGGAAGACGGCGTCCAGGTTGCGCAGGTTTCCGCCGCGCGGCGAGGTGTGCTTGATCCCGTCGTCCTCGGGGCGCGCCTCGCGGCCGTCGTACTCCTCGACGTCGCCGCGCTGGCGGATCCAGGCGTCGCGCAGGGCGGGCAGGCCGCGCCGCACGTCGGGTTCGTAGGCCTGGTCGGTGTACGGGCCGGAGGTGTCGTACAGCGGGACGGTCCTGCCGTTGGTGAGCTGCACCTCGCGGTACGGGACCCGCAGGTCGGGCCGGGACCCTTCGCGGTAGGCCTTGCGCCAGGCCGGGGTGGGGTAGCCGGTGCCGGCGCTGGTGACGGTGGCGGTGACGGTGGCCGTGGCGGTGGCGGTGGCGGTGGCGGTGGCGGCCTCGGTGCTGCCGGCCTCGGTGCCGCTGTTCCCGGTGCTGCGGGCAGGCTGCGGCTGTGCTTCGAACGTGGTCATCTGACCTCATACTCCCTACGCCGGCATTACCCGGTCAGGTTCCTGCGGTCGACGCAGCCGTCGGTCCGTCCGTCGACGTCCCGGTCAGCGCCCTCTCAGCCCGGTGCTCCGAGCTCCCGCGTCGGCAGGCGGTGTTGCCTGCACATGACGCCCAACACCGTAGCGAGCCGATCGCCGCAGGTCCAGCACGCCTCCGGCCGGCCGGACCCCGCGCCAGGAACGCCGAAGGCCCGGCCCCCTGGACGGGGGCCGGGCCTCGGGCGGTTGCTCAGCCCTTGGCGGCCTTCTTCACCAGGACCACCACGGCGGCGGCGATGCCGGCGACGACCAGCACCTTGATCATGATGCTCAGCAGGGCGCCGACGACACCGAAGACGAATCCCACGATGTTCCAGAGCAGCACCAGGACCAGCACCGGGATGACGATGTTCCGCACCCAGGAGGGCAGCGACTTCCAGAGCTCAGCCATGACCGTTCCTTCTCTCCCCGTGGGGTCGGCTGCCGTCCGGTGCCGCATCCCGCTTGCTTTCGGTACTTCGATCGTACGGGGACACGAGTGCCGGAACGAGGCCCGTCGGCCCGGAGAGAACCCCTAGATCACCCCGACCCGGGGCCCCGGGGAGACCCGGGTGCGGACCTCGGGGACGACCCCCGGCAAGGGCCCCGCACCCCCTGCGACCAGCGGTCAGACCGGCCAGCGCTCGCCGCGCCAGGCGGCGTCCCAGAACATCCACTCGTAGCGCGAGGTGGTCGTGAAGTGCTCGACGACCCGGCGCCGTTCGGCCGGGGAGATCTCCTCGCCGAGGCGGTCGGTGAGCGCCAGCACCCGGCGGACGACGGACTGGAACGCCTCGTCGCCGTAGGTGGCGATCCACTTGGCGTACAGCGGGTCGGGGGAGCCCTGGGCGAGCAGCGCCTCGCCGACCCGGGCGTAGATCCAGTAGCAGGGCAGCACCGCGCCGACGGCCTCGGCGAAGGAGCCGCCGTAGACGGTGGCCAGCAGGTAGCTGGTGTAGGCCCGGGTGGTGGGCAGCACCGGTTCGGCGGCGGCCTGCTCGGCGCTGCCGCCGAAGGCGGTCAGGAACTCGGCGTGCATGCCCTGTTCCGCGGCCAGCGCGCCGACCGCGTCGTCGGCGAAGGCCCGCACGTCCTCCTCGCCGGGCGCCTTGGCGGCGCAGACGGCGAGCGCGCGGGCGTAGTCGCGCAGGTAGTGCGAGTCCTGGACGACGAAGTGGCGGAAGGCCGCACGCGGCAGGGTGCCGTCGGTGAGGCCACCGATGAAGGGGTGGGCGAGGATCTCGGCGTACACCGGCTCGATGGCCGCCCAGAGTTCTTCCGTCAGGCTCTTGCTCATGCCCAGGACCCTAGACGGTCGGTCCGCGGGCGGTCAGCCCTCGGGCGGGGAGAACACCACCAGGACCCGCAGCTCCTCGGTGACGTGGTGGAAGCGGTGCGGGGTGCCGGCCGGGACGTAGACGACGGTGCCGCGCCCGACCGTGGCGGTCTCGGCGCCGACGGTCAGTTCGGCGCGACCGCTGATCACCTGGTAGATCTCGTCCTGGTCGTGCGCGGTCTGCGGGTCGGTGTCGCCGGGGGAGAGCGCGTAGAGCCCGGCGGACATCCGCGGTTCGCACAGGAAGCGCAGGTACGCGCCGTCGTTCGCCGCGCGTTCGACGTCCAGTTCGTCCAACCGGAACAGCTTCACCGCTACTCCCCTCCTTCGTCCATCCACCGTGCGGGCCAGGGGCATTCAACACCACGGGCACCGGACCGGGGGCGCCAGGATGTCCGGCGGGAGCGCCAACATGTCCGAGGAGAGCTTCCCCCGGGACGGCGGGGCCTGCCAGGCTTGGGCGTCATGAAGGGTTTCCTCATCAAGACAGTGATCAACGCGGTGGCCATCTGGGTCGCCGCCTGGATCGTCAACGGTATCCAACTCGCGAGCGGCAAGGCCGACCTGGGCCACAAGGCCCTGACGGTGGTCGCCGTCGCCCTGGTCTTCGGCCTGGTCAACTTCCTGATCAAGCCGCTGGTCAAGCTGTTCTCGTTCCCGCTGTTCATCCTCACCCTGGGGCTGATCACCTTCGTGATCAACGCCCTGATGCTGTGGCTGACCTCCTGGGCCGCGGGGAAGCTGCACCTGGACTTCAACGTCACGGGCTTCGTGCCGGCGCTGCTCGGCTCGCTGATCATCAGCCTGGTCTCGTGGGGGCTGCACCTGGCCCTGGACGACGACTGACCTCGGCCGTGGCCGGGCACCGACTGGCCGAACCCGACCCGGCCGGTCACGAGGCGGCCGGACACCATCAGGCCGAACACCGTCAGGCCGACACGAGAGGGGCCCGCGCCCGGGTGGTTCACCCGGCGCGGGCCCCTTCGTCGGTGGCAGCGGCGCGGCCACCGCTCACCCCGCGTTCTCACATCCCCGGAGGATGTCCGCGAGCTCGGCGTCGAGTTCCTGCCCGGTGATCTCCTGGCCCATCGGCACCAGCCGGTCGGTGCGTGCCAGGAAGGCGACCAGCGGCGGCGCCGAGGCCCGCAGCAGGGCGTCCCCCTCGGGGGAGTGCAGCACGATGCAGACCTCGGTGAGCTCCTCGCCGACCGGGTGGATGTGCACGTCGCCCTCGCCGGAGGGCCGGCTGATGCCGTCGAGCAGCAGCTCGCGCGCGAACACCCAGGTGACGGGTTCGTCGCCGGGCAGGTGGAAGGTGAACCGGACGGCGTACGGGTCGTCGGGCTCGTACTCCAGGTCCACCACGATGCGGAAGGAGAGCTCGTGCGAGACCACGAGGTTCATCACCAGGTGTCCCTGGACTGTGCTGTGCTGCATGGCGCCAGTACCTCTCGTGGGGCCGGCCGGGTGGGCCGTGGGGTGGGGGGGGTGGGGGCAGGGCTGGGGGGCTTCGGGCGCGGGGCCTGGATCGTCAATTGCTGGGTGCGGGGCGCTTTCTGACGGTTTTGTGCAACCAATCCCCGTTAGGTCACCATCGTCCATGTTTGGGGACGTAGTGGACAAGGTGTGCTTTTTCAAATGGTGAACGAACGGGATCCGTGCCGGCGCGAGGAGCGTCAGAGGACGAACGACGGGCCCATCGCGCCCACGCTGCGCCGCAGTTGGCCGGCGACGACGGTCAGCCGGTCGGCCTGTTCGACGGGCAACGAGAGGGCCATGGTGGCGACCATCGGCCCGACGGTGATGGGGACGGCCGCGCAGACGGTGCCGAGCGCGTACTCCTGACGTTCCAGGACGGGCATGGTCGGTCGCAGGGAGGCGAGCCGGCGCAGGACGGCGGCCTCGCCGGTGACGGTGGAGGGGGTGAGCCCGACCGGCGGGTGGCGGGCGAGGTGGTCACGGCGCTCCTCCTCGGACAGTTGGCCGAGCAGGCACTGGCCGATGGCGTGCGCGTGGCCGGTGGCGCGGAGGTCGGCCCAGGGCTGGACGGCGGGGCGGCCGGGGTCGTCGGCGACGTCCACCACGTGGATCTCGCCGTCCCGGTAGAGCGCGAAGTAGACGGGGGCCCCGAGTTCGTCCCGTAACCGCTGCATCCGCGTGCGCAGGTCGTGCCGGTCGGACTGCCGGTCGTCGGCCCGGCCTATGCCGTTGACCGACTCCCCGTAGAAGAACCGGCCGTCGGAGCGCCGGAGGTAGCCCTCGTGGGTGAGGGTGCGCAGCAGGTGGTAGGCGGTGCCGAGCGGCAGTCCGGCGGCGCGGGCCAGTTGTTTGGCGGTGGCGCCCTGCCGGAATCCCCCGACGGCCTCCAGCAGCCGCAGCGCCCGCTGGACGGAGCCGATCAGGGTGGGGCCGCGGCCCTTGCCCGGCGAGGTGGACGGCGAGGTGGACGGCGGCGGGCTGCCGGGCGGCGAGGTGGGCGTCGGCGACCTGGTGACGCGCCCGGTGCGGACCGTCCTGGACGGCTCTGCGATCTGATCCATGGCCACGTCCATCCCCCAGCCCGAGTCAATGCACAGAAAGGGCATCCGGAGCGAAGCCCTCCGATCTGCCCGATAGTGGCTCATTGCAGCACAGGGATGACCTCCCTGCAATCACTCTTACACCGATCACTCGGCAAAATCCTTCGATTCGAAGGCGAGAATCAGAATCGACCAATATTTGGAAGATCAGTTCAAGATTCACCTTCGCTATCCAAGATCTATCCGCAGTTACTCCCCGCCCCCGAACGGACGCACCGGTTCGGGCGGGTTTCGGCCGGACCGTCCCGCGGGAGACTCCCGCACAACGCTCCAGCCCCGGAGGTCGCCATGGGCCCCGACAACCGAACCCCGCCGCCCCGCCCGGTGGTGAAGCGCACCGCGCGGGCGATCCTGCTGGAGCTCGACCCGGACGACCCGTACGGCCCGGCCTCGATCGTGCTGATCCGGCGGGTCCGGCCCGGCGCGCCCCAGCCGTACTGGATCACTCCCGGCGGCGGGGTCGAGCGCGGCGACCGCACCGTGGTCGAGGCGCTGCACCGCGAGGTGGACGAGGAACTCGGCGGCAAGATCGTCGACGTGGTGCCCGCCTTCGTCGACACCATCAGCCACACGCACCATGACGACGGCACCCTGCTCCACCCGCACGGGGTCAAGGTGCAGCACTTCTTCGCCTGCCGGCTCGCCTCGATGGACCTCAGCCGGCGGCACGGCCCCGAGGTGGACGAGCCCAACGGCGAGTACCAGGTGGTCCGGCTGCCGTTCACCCGCGAGGGGGTGACCTCCGTCAACGTCGTCCCGCCCCGGCTGCGGGCGTACCTGGCGGCCAACATCGAGGGCGTCCGCGCGCTGCTCGCCCCGGACCTCGGCTGACCGGCTGAGCCGCCGACCCGCTGACCAGCTGACCCGCCGACCCGCTGGCCACTCCCGATCCCGGCTGATTCTCCCGCCGGGGCCACCCGATCACCCCGCCGCCCGATCACCCCGCCGCCCGATCACCCCGCCGCGAGGTCGCCCACCAGGTCGTGCCGGATCCGCTCGGCCGCCACGCCCGAGCGCAGCAGCACCCCGACGCCCCGGCGGACCATCGCGGGCGGCCCGCTGAGGAACGCCTCCCGCCCGGCCCACGGCCCGAACCGGCCCACCACCTCGGGGAGTTCGCCGGTCAGCGCACCCTCGGCCGACCCGGTGCCGGAGAGCACCGGCCGCACCGTGAGCCACGGCAGCCGCCGGGCCAACTCGTCCAGCCCGTCCAGCTCGTACAGGTCGGCGGCGCGGCGGGCCCCGTAGAACACGTCGACGGCGCCGACCGGCGTGCCGCGCTCGGCCACCTCCTCGACCAGCGCGCGGATCGGCGCGATGCCGGTACCGCCGCCGAGGCAGAGCAGGTCCGCGCCGGCGACGTGGTCGGCGGTCATCGTGCCGGCCGCCGGGCCCAGCCGCAGGACGTCCCCGGGCGCGGCCCGGTGGACGAGCGCGTTGCTCACCCAGCCCGCCTGGACGGCCTTCACGTGGAAGGTCAGCAGCCCGTCCGGCCGGGGGGCCGAGGCGAACGAGAAGTGCCGCCAGACCCGCGGCCACCAGGGCGTCTCCAGACTGGTGTACTGCCCGGCCCGGTACGGGTACGCCTGGTCCGGCCGGACGGTGATCACCGCGACGTCCCGGGTGCGGCGCTCGTGCCGGACCACCTCGCCCTGCCACCAGGGCGGCGAGGTGCGGGCGGCGTCCTCGGCGGCCTCGATCATGATCGAGGAGACCAGCCGGTAGACCCTGCGCCAGGCCAGCTCGGTCTCGGCGTCCCACCGGCTGCCCGCGTACCTGGCCAGCGCCTGTACCAGGCACTCGCCGACCGGGCCGTAGTGGCCGGTCAGCGTGCCGTACCGGCGGTGGCCGCGACCGAGCGCGCCGAGGTGGACGCGCAGGCCGGCCGGGTCGTCGGCGGCGCGGGCGGCGGCCAGCAGCGCGCGGAACAGGCGGTCCCGCTGGACGTCCATGGCGGCCGGGAAGAGCGCCCGGACCTCGGGGTGGTGCAGGAAGATCAGCGCGTAGAAGTGCGCGGTGGCGCGGTCGGCGACCGGCTCGACGACCGCCAGGCTGGCCCGGATCAGCTCGACGTCCCGTACGGTGAGCGGCTGTTCGACGGGGGAGGCGCTGCGGTCGGGAGCGCTGCGGTCGGGAGCGGGCAGCGGGGCCGACAGTTGGGCCGGACGGCCCTCGGCGGGCTCCTGCACGGCCCAAGCCCTGGTCCAACTGTCGCCGGGGCCCGCCCAGTTGAGGCCGGGAGCGTCGGTGAACAGCGGCCGGAACGCGGGGGCGGCAGACGGCACGGCGGGCGACTCGGCCGGCGGCTCCGGGTAGTTGGGCGCGGGGACGGCCGGCGGCCGCACCGGCGGAGCGGGCACCGCCGGGAGGACGGCTGTCGGCGCCTCGGCCGGGATCTGCGGCGGGAGGTCCGGCGGGTCCAGCGGCATCGGCGGCCGTTCGGGCCCCGCCCCGGCCGCCCTCGCGGCTGTCACCCCGGCCGCCATCCCGGCCGCCGTCACCTCGGCCGTCACGTGCGCCATCGTGTCCGCCGCCGCGTCCGCCGGGAGCTCCGGCAGGCCCGGGACGGAGGCGGCACCCGCCGAGCCGTGCCCGGTGCGGACCAGAAGTGTTCTGCGGGACTTCACCGCAACGTTTCGAGTACCCAAGAGAATCGTTTCGCCTCCGGCCGCCCTGCGCCACCACCTGGCTTGTCTCTGCTGACGCCTAGGCAGCGTGGCACGCCCGAACTGCTCATCCGACAAATCACGCGAAGCCCGGACACCCGGGCCCGGGACGCGCTACTCTCCCTCGATTCGCGCCCCGTCGCCCTGGGTGCGGAGCACGCCACCCAGGGCGACCGAGTCGTGCTCAGAGCTGCCGCAGCAGCGTCCCCGGCCGCTCCACGCAGTCCGCGACGAACCGCAGGAAACCGCCCGCCGTCCCGCCGTCGCAGACCCGGTGGTCGAAGGTGAACGACAGCTGCACGACCTCGCGCACCGCCAACTCCCCCTCGTGCACCCAGGGTTTGGCGACGATCCGGCCGACCCCGAGCATCGCCGCCTCGGGGTGGTTCAGGATCGGGGTGGAGCCGTCCACGCCGAACACCCCGTAGTTGTTCAACGTGAAGGTGCCACCGGTCAGTTCGGCCGGGGTGAGCGAGCCGTCGCGCGCCGCCTCGGTCAACCGGCCCAACTCCTCGCCGAGTTGCTCGGTGGTGCGGGCGTGGGCGTCCCGCACCACCGGGACGACCAGACCTCGCTCGCCCTGCGCGGCGAAGCCCAGGTGCACCGCCGAGTGTCGGATGATGCCCGAACCGTCCTCCGTCATACTGGAGTTGAGCTCCGGGAAACGGGCCAGCGCGACCGTGCAGATCCGGGCGAGCAGCGCCAGCACGCTCACCTTCGGGCCCGGGGTAGCATTCAACTGCCGCCGCATCACCATCAGTTCGGTGGCATCGGTGTCCACCCAGCAGGTCACTGCGGGGATCTCCCGGTGGCTGCGGCTGAGCTTCTCGGCCACCGCCTTGCGCAGCCCGCGCAGCGGGACGACGCCCTCCCGCGCCACCGGCGCCGGAGCCGTCGGTGCCGCCGCCTTCGCCGCGACCGCCCGTTCGACGTCCGCGCGCATGATCAGCCCGTCCGGGCCGCTGCCGGAGAGCGCGGCCAGATCGACCCCCTGTTCCCGGGCCAGCCGCCGCACCAGCGGCGAGATCACCGGCACCACGCCCGGAACGGTCCGCACCACCAGCGCGGGAGCCGGAACAACAACCGGAACAGCAGCAGGAACAGGAGCCGGATCAACAGCAGCAACAACAGCAGGAACAGCAGCCGCACCCCCCACCCGGCGCCGCCGCCCGCCCTTCCCCGGCTCGGCGACCCCGTACCCGACCAGCGGCCGCTCCACCTCCGCCGCCGCCTCGACCAGCATCCCGGCCGCCGCCTCGGCCAGCAGCGAAGCCCCTTCCGCCGGAGCCACCGCGACCGTCACCAGCGGCGCGCCCACGGCGATCTCCTCGCCCTCCTCGCCGTACCGGGCGGTGACCACCCCGCCGTACGGGCAGGGCACCTCCACCACGGCCTTGGCGGTCTCCACCTCCACCACCGGCTGGTCGACCGCGATCACCTCGCCGACCTCGACCAGCCACCGCACCACCTCGGCCCCGGTGAGTCCCTCACCGAGGTCGGGCAGCCGGAACTCGCGCACGACGGGCATCATCCTCGGTCCTCCCACTGCAACCGGGCGACCGCGTCCAGGATCCGGTCCACCCCGGGCAGGTGGTGGTGCTCCAGCATCGGCGGCGGGTACGGGATGTCGAAGCCGGTCACCCGCAGCACGGGCGCGGCCAGGTGGTGGAAGCAGCGCTCGGTGACCCGGGCCGCGATCTCCGCGCCGGTGCCGCCGAAGCCGCTCGCCTCGTGCACCACCACGGCCCGGCCGAGCGAGCGCACCACCCGGCAGACCGTCTCGTCGTCGAACGGAACCAGGGTGCGCAGGTCCAGCACCGCGAGGTCCCAGCCCTCGGCCTTCGCCGTCTCGGCCGCCTCCAGGCAGACCGGCAGCGAGGGCCCGTAGGTGATCAGCACGGCGGAGGTGCCGGGCCGCCGCAGCACGGCCCGGCCGATCGGCTCGACCGGCGCGGCCGGGTCGAACCCGTCCTTGCCCCAGTAGAGCCGCTTGGGCTCCAGGAAGACCACCGGGTCGTCGGAGGCGATCGAGGCCCGCAGCAGCCCGTACGCGTCGGCGACCGTCGCCGGGGTGACCACGTGCAGGCCGGGGGTGGCCGCGTAGTACGCCTCGGAGGCGTCGCTGTGGTGCTCGACCCCGCCGATGCCACCGCCGTACGGGATGCGGACGGTGATCGGCAGCGGGAGCCGGCCGGCCGTGCGGTTGCGCATCTTGGCGACGTGCGAGAACAGCTGCTCCAGCGCCGGGTAGGCGAAGGCGTCGAACTGCATCTCGACGACCGGGCGCAGCCCGTACATCGCCATGCCGATCGCGGTGCCGAGGATGCCGGCCTCGGCCAGCGGGGTGTCCAGGCAGCGGTCGGGGCCGAACTCGGCGGTCAGCCCGTCGGTGATCCGGAAGACGCCGCCGAGCGCGCCGACGTCCTCGCCGAGCACGTGCACCGCGGGGTCCTCGCGCAGGGCGTCGCGCAGCGCCGCGTTGAGCGCCTGCGCCATGCTCGCCGTACGGGTCGGTGTGGCCGTCTGGTTCATCAGTGCTGCACCTCGGCCTCGGCGGCCAGCTCGGCGGACAACTGGGCGGCCTGTTCCCGCAGTTGCGGGGTCGGCTCGGCGAAGACATGGGTGAACAGGGCCATCGGGTCCAGCTCGGGGTCGGCGTGGAACTCGGCCCGCATCCGGGCCGCCAGCGCCTCCGCCTCGTCGGCCGCCGACTGCACCAGCGCGTCGTCCAGGACGCCGAGTTCGCGCAGCGAGCGGTCCATCAGCAGGATCGGGTCGTACTCCCGCCAGGCGGCCACCTCCGGGTCGGTGCGGTAACGGGTGGCGTCGTCGGCGTTGGTGTGCGCCTCGACCCGGTAGGTGAGCGCCTCGACCAGGGTCGGGCCGCCGCCGGTCCTGGCCCGCTCGACCGCCTCGGTCAGGACGCCGTGCACGGCGGGCGCGTCGTTGCCGTCCACCAGCCGGCCCGGCATGCCGTAGCCGACGGCCTTGTGGGCGAGGGTGGGCGCGGCGGACTGCGCGCTGAGCGGGACGGATATCGCGTAGCCGTTGTTCTGCACCAGGAAGACCACCGGCGCCTGGAGCACCGCGGCGAAGTTCAGCGCCTCGTGGAAGTCGCCCTCGCTGGTGCCGCCGTCGCCGAGCATGGCCAGCGCGACCACCGGCTCGCCGGCCAGCCGGGCGGCGTGCGCCAGCCCGACGGCGTGCGGGGCCTGGGTGGCGAGCGGGGTGCAGAGCGGGGCGGTGCGGGTGGCGCGCGGGTCGTAGCCGGTGTGGGCGGTGCCGCGCAGCAGGGTCAGCGCCTCCAGCGGGTCGACGCCCCGGGAGACCACCGCGAGGGTGTCGCGGTAGCTGGGGAACAGCCAGTCGGCCTCGCCGAGCACCAGCGCGGCGGCGACCTGGCAGGCCTCCTGGCCGGTGGACGCCGGGTAGACGGCCAGCCGGCCCTGCTTGGTCAGGGTGGTGGCCTGCTGGTTGAAGCGGCGGCCGACCACCAGGCGGCGGTACAGCTCGCGCAGCAGTGCGGGGTCGTACTTCTCCAGCGCGGGGGTGCCGAGCACCCGGACCGGTGAGGCGTCCGGGAGCAGGGGGGCCGGGTCGGTCCGCGGGGCGGTGGCCCCGGGGGTCCAGCCGGGCACCGCCGTGTGGTGTCTGTGCTCGAGAACGGTCATCTCGGGGCACCTCCTGGGGTGGCGGGGGCTCCCTACCGATTGTTCGGTCGTCTGTTCATCTTGACCAGAAGCGTGACAAGGTGGTGGACATTCGGCCTGAGCGGCGGTCGACTGGTGGCAGTGCGTCCAATCGGCGAGGGTGGGGGGTCATGTCGGCTGAACAGATGTCCAGACTCGACCGGGTCGACCGTTCGATCCTGCGGCTGCTGCAGCAGGACGGCCGCGCCTCGATCCGCTCGGTGGCCGAGCGGGTGCACGTGTCCCGGGCGAACGCCTACGCCCGGATATCCAGGATGGTCGAGGACGGCATCATTCGCGGCTTCACCGCCCGCGTCGACCACGAACGGGCAGGTCAGGGCGCGTCCGCGTACATCACCCTGAAGATCGTCCAGAACTCCTGGCGCACGGTCCGGGAGCAGCTGCTGGAGCTCCCCGGGGTCGCCCACATCGCCCTGGTCGGCGGAGACTTCGACGTCCTGCTGCTGGTGCACACCGCGGACAACCACGCGCTGCGGGAGCTGGTGCTGGGCAGCATCCAGTCCATCCCCCAGGTGCTCGGCACCCGGACCATGCTGATCTTCGAGGAGACCGACCAGGTCCCCCCGGACTGACCAGGTCCCCCGGACCGACCGGCAGGCCCCGGCCACCGGCCGGCGGCGGCTACCGCGCGCGCAGCCCGTCGAAGGCCAGGTGGACGACCGCGTCCGCGAGGCCGTCGGTGCCCTTGAGGCCCGGCCGGTACCACTCCACGATCGAGTTGATCATCCCGAACAGCAGCCGGGTGGCCAGCCGCGGCTCGACGTCCGCGCGCAGCGCACCGTCCGCGACCGCCGCCCGCAGCAGCTCGGCGACCTGGTGGTCGAACTCCCGGCGCCGCTCCAGCGCCCACTGCTCGGTGACCGTGTTCCCGCGCACCCGCAGCAGCAGCGTCACGTACGGCAGTTCCGCGAGCAGCACCTCGGCGGTGCGGCGCACCACGTGCTCCAGCCGCTCCACCGCCGGGCCCCGCACCGCCGCCGGCTCGGCCAGGATCGCGAACAGCCCGTCCAGCGCCCGCCCGACGGCCAGCCGCAGCAGCTCCTCCTTGCCCCGGACGTGGTGGTAGATGGACGACTTGGAGATCCCGGCCGCCCGGGACAGGTCCTCCATCGAGGTGCCGTCGTAGCCGCGCTCGTTGAACACGTCGACGGTCACCGCGAGCAGTGACTCCACGGTGTAGGCGGTACGCGTGCTGTGATCGGCCATCCTCCGAGTATCCCCGGCCGCCCCGCGCCGTACGCGGTCGGGTCCGGTCGGGTCCGGTCGGGTCCGCGGCAGCGCACTGGTCCACACCAGGCCCCGATGCGCAGGCCCTAGACTCGGCGGACGATCGTCCACGTCCAGCAGGGTGGGGTCCAGTCCGAATGAACGCAATACCGGCCGTCGCCTCCGACGTGCCCGAGCAGCGCAGCGATGATCCGGAGGGCGTGCCCGGCGGCGGCTGGCGGGAAGGCGCCCGCGCCCTGGTGGTCCGGTTCGGGCCGGCGGTGTGGTGCTACGCGGTGCTGAAACTGATCGGCTTCACCGTCTTCATGAAGCTGCTCTCCTTCTCCGGGGACTACCTCAAGAAGCCGGCCCGGTTCGGCGGCGGCGCCAACCCCTGGGACGTGCTGGCCACCTGGGACGGCTGGTGGTACCAGCAGGTGGCCCAGTTCGGCTACCACCCGGCGCTGGTCACGATCCCCAACGGCCCGGTCGGCTTCTCCGTCGAGCAGAACTCCGCCGCGTTCTTCCCGCTCTACCCGGGCCTGATGCGGATGACCTCGGACGTCACCGGCCTCGGCCTGTACGGCGCCGGGATGCTGGTGTCGGTGGTGGCCTCGCTGTTCGCCGCCGCCGGGATCTACGCCGTGGTGGACCGGATGGCCGGCCCCAGGGCGGGCGTGATCGCGGCCGGGATCTGGGCGATCGCCCCGGGCTCGGGCGCCGAGTGGGCGGTCTACTCGGACTCCACCTTCGTCGCACTGGCCGCCTGGGCCTGCTACTGCGTGATGACCAAGCAGTGGGTCGCCGCCGGGGTGATCACCCTGGTCACCGGGCTCAACCGGCCGACCGCCGCGGCGCTGATAGGCGCGGTCGGCCTGGCCGCGCTGGTGGAGCTGTACCGGCGCGAGAACGGCGTCCTGCGCCCGCTGACCGCGATGCTGCTGGCCCCGGTCGGCCTGCTCGGCTACGTGGCCTGGGTGGGCTGGCGGATGGGCGAGTGGGGCGGCTACTTCCGGCTCCAGCACGACGCCTGGCTGCACTACTTCGACTGGGGCCAGGGCACCTGGCACGCGATCCGCGGCGTGCTGCTCGGCCGCAACGACTACCCGTTCGCGTTCCCGGTGCCGGACCTCTTCGCCACCCTGATCGTGCTCACCCTGCCGGTGCTGATCGTGCTGCTGATCCGGCTGCGCCCGCCGCTGGTGCTGACCGCCTACACGCTGGCCACGATCGTCTCGGTGCTGGGGAGCCTCGGCATCTTCGGCAACGTCTCGCGCTACCTGCTGCCGGCGTTCCCGCTGCTGATCGCGCTCGCGGTGGCGATGCGCAAGCTCAGTTGGCCGGTGCTGGCCGCGGTGCTGGGTTTCGGCGCGGTCGCCTCCGGCTGGTACGCGGGGTACGTCATCTTCGAGCTGGGCGTGCCGTAGGCCCTGCCCCGCACCGGCCCGCGGGGGCGCGTCCGCCACGGACGCGTCCCCGCGCGCTTTCCGGCCACCGCCCCGCGCGTCTTCCCGGATTCCGTCCCCTGCACCCTCTTGAGCCGACCGATCGTTCGGTTACCCTGTGACGTGTCCCGTCCTCCCTCCTGAGGAGCGCACAGATGTCCGCAGCGGTCACCCACCCCCTCGTCGGCGAGCTGGTCGAGCGCCACCAGGCCACCCTGGACGCCGCCCTCGACGCCGCCGCCAAGCGCGACTACTGGTCGCCCTACCCCGAGTTCCCGAAGGCGTACGGCGAGAGCGGCCCGGCGGACGGCAAGGCCGCCTTCGACGCCCTGCTCGGCCAGCCGTTCACCCTCGACGGCCACCCCGCCGACGGCGACCTGGTCGGCGGCGAGGCCTCCCCGTACGGCATCGAGCTGGGCATCGGCTACCCGCACGCCGAGCCGGACGCGCTGATCGCCGCGCTGAGCGCCGCCCGGCCCGGCTGGGCCGCCGCCACCCCGCTGGAGCGCGCCGCCGTCTGCCTGGAGATCCTGCACCGGATCAACGCCCGCTCCCACGAGTTCGGCCAGGCCGTCATGCACACCACCGGCCAGGCCTACGGCATGGCCTTCCAGGCCGGCGGCCCGCACGCCCAGGACCGCGGCCTGGAGGCGGTCACCTACGCCTACGCCGAGCAGACCCGGCTGCCCCGCCGGGCCGGCTGGACCAAGCCCCAGGGCAAGCGCGAACCGCTGGTGATGACCAAGGAGTTCACCGTCGTCCCGCGCGGCCTCGCGCTGCTGGTCGGCTGCAACACCTTCCCCACCTGGAACGGCTACCCCGGCCTGTTCGCCTCGCTGGCCACCGGCAACCCGGTGCTGGTCAAGCCGCACCCGCGCGCCGTGCTGCCGCTCGCGCTGACCGTCCGGACCGCCCGCGAGGTGCTCGCCGAGGCCGGCTACGACCCCAACCTGGTCTGCCTGGCCGTCGAGCACGAGGGCGGCACCGTCGCCCAGACCCTCGCCGTCCGCCCCGAGATCCGGCTGATCGACTACACCGGCTCCACCGCCTTCGGCGACTGGCTGGAGGAGCACGCCAAGCAGGCCGAGGTGTACACCGAGAAGGCCGGCGTCAACGCGGTCGTCATCGACTCCACCGACGACTACAAGGGCATGCTCGGCAACCTGGCCTTCGCCCTCTCGCTCTACAGCGGCCAGATGTGCACCACCCCGCAGAACCTGCTGATCCCGCGCGGCGGCATCGCCACCGACCAGGGCGACAAGTCCTACGACCAGGTCGTCGCCGACCTCGCCGCCGCCATCGACGGCCTGCTCTCCGACGACGCCCGCGCCGCCGCCATCCTCGGCGCCGTGGTCAACCCGGGCGTGCTGCAGCGCTCGGCCGCCGCGGCCGGCGGCGAGTACGGCGAGCTCGCCCTCGCCCCGCGCGCGGTGACCTCGCCGGACTTCCCCGGCGCGACCGTCCGCACCCCCGCGCTGGTCAAGCTGGACGCCGACAAGCCGGACGACCGCGCGGTCTTCCGCACCGAGTGCTTCGGCCCGGTCTCCTTCGCCGTCGCCGTCGAGTCCACCCCCGCCGCCGTCGAGCTGCTGCGCACCACGGTCCGCGACAAGGGCGCCATGACGGCCTCCGGCTACACCACCTCGCCCGAGGTGGAGGGCCTGCTGGTGGCGGCCGCGCTCGACGCCGGCGTCTCGCTCTCGCTCAACCTGACCGGCGGCGTCTACCCCAACCAGACCGCCGCCTTCTCCGACCTGCACGGCACCGGCGCCAACCCGGCCGCCAACTCGGCCTACTGCGACGGCGCGTTCGTCGCCAACCGGTTCCGCACCGTGGAGGTCCGCCGGCACGGCTGAGCGCCGTCCCGGCCCCGTCCGATCCGCTCCGGGCCCCGGCGGTCACCCACCGCCGGGGCCCGGCGGTTCACAGCTCCCCGCGGGCCCGGGATGATGGAGTCTGGGAGAACGCCGGACACGGCGTCCAACCGCCCTCCGAACACCGGGAGCTGACACATGACCGCGAAGCCGACGACCGCCACCGACATCCTGATCGTCGGTGCCGGACCGACCGGACTGCTACTGGCCGGCGACCTCGCCGCGGCCGGGGTCGGCGTCACCGTCCTGGAGAAGCGCGGCGCCGAGTCCAACCTGACCCGGGCCTTCGCCGTGCACGCCCGCACTCTGGAGCTCCTGGACGCCCGCGGCCTCGCCGACGACCTCATCGCCACCGGCCGCCCGGTCACCGGCCTGAGGATGTTCGACCGCTTCGGCATCGACCTGAGCTCGCTGCCCACCCGCTTCCCGTTCGTCCTGATCACGCCGCAGTACCACGTCGAACGGCTGCTCCAGGACCGCGCCGAGCAGGCCGGCGCGACCATCCTGCGCGGCGCCGAGGTCACCGCCCTGCGCCAGGACGCCGAGGGCGTCACCCTGGAGACCCGCGACGGGAACGCCTTCACCGCCCGGTACGCGGTCGGCACCGACGGCGTCCGCTCCACCGTGCGCGACCTGCTCGGCATCCCGTTCCCCGGCGAGTCCGTGGTCGACTCCGTGATGCTCGCCGACGTCCGGCTGGAGCGCGAGCCCGCCGACACCATCACCGTCGGCGCCAACGAGACCGGCTTCTCCTTCCTCGCCCCCTTCGGCGACGGCTGGTACCGGCTGATCGCCTGGGACCGCAAGGAGCGGCAGCCCGACGGCACCACCCCCTCGCCGGAGCGCCTCGCCGCCATCGCCCGGACCACCCTCGGCGAGGACTACGGCCTGCACGACGTCCGCTGGAGCTCCACCTTCCACAGCGACGAGCGCCAGGCCCCCAACTACCGCTCCGGCCGGGTCTTCCTGGCCGGCGACGCCGCGCACTGTCACTCCCCGGCCGGCGGCCAGGGCATGAACACCGGTCTCCAGGACGCCGCCAACCTGTCCTGGAAGCTCGCCGCCGCCCTCCAGGGCCACGCCACCGACGCCCTGCTCGACACCTACCAGGGCGAACGGCACCCGGTCGGCCGGACGGTGCTGCGCACCTCCGGCGCGCTGATCCGGCTCGCCCTCGCCGAGTCCGCCCCCACCCGCGCCCTGCGCGGGGCGCTCACCACGCTCGGCGGCCACCTCGACCCGGTCACCGAGCGCGGCGCCCGGATGGTCTCCGGCATCGACATCTCCTACCCGGCCCCGAAGGACGCCCACCCGCAGGTCGGCAAGCGCGTCCCGGACCTGCGGCTGACGGCGCTGCGCAAGCCCGTCGAGGGCGCCCCGGCCGCCCCCGAGCGGCTCTACGAGGCGCTGCGCGAGGGGAAGTTCGTCCTGGTCAGCAACGACGAACTGGCCGCCGCCGAACCCTGGGCGGACCGCATGGTCACCGCCGCCCCGGCCGACCCGCACGGCAAGCTGCGCGACACCGTCCTGCTGATCCGCCCGGACGGCTATGCCGCCTGGGGCGCCGTCGACCCCGGTCAGGGCGAGCTCCGCACCGCCCTGACCGCCTGGCTCGGCACCCCCTGACCCCCGCCGGACCCTCCCGGCCCGCCCTCAGCCCCTTCCGGTCCACCGTCGGGGAAGCCGTCAGAGCAGCCGCCGGGCCGTGCCGTTCACATAGTTCCGCGCCACCCGCGCCCGATTCCCGCGCGTCGCCGTACGGCCCACGCCGGTCATGCTTCCCGCGCGGCTCCACCCGGTTCCACGTCCGTCCCTTCCGCCCCCCACCGGTAGGGACCGGTTCCGGAATCCGGGCTATTCACTGTATGGAATCCCCGCATTCCGGGTGTCCACAGTTGACTGTTTTTTAGCAACGAATTGCTTGACCATGAGCCACTTTGCGCACTGGTTCTGTCATGTTCTAGACAGCGTTTTCGACTCCGGAACGCTCTGGCCCCTTGCCGGCCCCCACAGCCGGCCAGAGGAGGATCCGTTGCGCCCCCGCTCCCTTGCCCTCGCCGCGGCGATAGCCGTGCTGCCGCTGACCGCCGTCTCGCTCGGTGTCTCCACCGCGCAGGCCGCCCCCGCTCCCCGTGTCGCGCTCCCGAACACCGTCAACCCGGCAGTGGCCCACTCGGAGAAGAAGGGCGACGTCCCGGCCGAGCAGCAGATCTCGGTGGCCGTCAGCCTGAAGCTGCGTGACACCGCCGCCCTCGACCGCTTCCTCGCCGCGGTCGCCACCCCCGGCACCCCCGAGTTCGGCAAGTACCTGACGCCGGAGCAGTTCACCGCCCGGTTCGGGCCGACCCAGGCCGCCGTCGACCAGGTCAAGACCTACCTGGCCGCCCAGGGCCTGACCGTCACCGAGGTGAGCGCCAACCGCCAGGTGGTCAGCGCCCACGGCACCAACGCGCAGATCTCGCAGGCCTTCGGCACCCACGAGAGCTCCTACGTCGACCCGCAGCTACAGCGCGCCTTCTTCGCCAACGACGCCGCCGCCTCCGTCCCGGCCGACCTGGCCGACGTGGTCCAGGGCGTGAGCGGCCTGGACAACCACGCGGTCCGCAAGAACCGCCTGGCCAAGCCGAACTCGGTCACCCCGCACACGGCCTCCTCGACCCCGAGCGGCTTCGGCCCGTCGCAGTACGACGGCGCCTACAACCTGAACAAGACCGGCGCCGACGGCACCGGCACGACGGTCGCCCTCTGGGAGTTCGACGGCTACTCGTCCTCCAACCTGACCACCTACGACTCGCAGTACGGCCTGTCCGGCCCGGCCGTCTCCACGGTCTCGGTGGACGGCGCCAACTACGACTCCGCCCCCGGCGGGGGCCAGGGCGAGGTCGAGCTGGACAGCGAGATCGTCCGCGGCGCGGCGCCGAAGGCGACCCAGCTGGTCTACGAGGCGCCCAACAGCGACCAGGGCGAGATCGACATGGCCAACAAGATCGTGGCCGACAACCAGGTCTCGGTCATCTCGATCTCGTGGGGCTCCTGCGAGCCGGACACCACCGCCGCCTCGATGACGGCCGTGGACAACGCCTTCAAGCAGGCCGCCGCCCAGGGCATCTCGATCTTCTCCGCCTCCGGTGACGACGGCTCCCGCGACTGCACCCGCTCCACCAGCGGCTCGTCGGTCAAGGCGGTCGACTTCCCGGCGTCCAGCCCGCACCAGACCGGCGTCGGCGGCACCAACCTCCAGGTGTCCGGCACCTCGTACTCCTCGGAGAGCGCCTGGAGCAGCGCCGGCGGCGGCGTCTCCACCGTGTTCGGCAAGCCGACCTGGCAGACCGGCACCGGCACCGGCACCGGCACCATGCGCACCGTCCCGGACGTCTCCTCCAACGCCGACCCGGCGAGCGGCTTCGCGATCTACACGGCCGGCTCCTGGCAGGTCTACGGCGGCACCAGCGCGGCGGCGCCGCTGTGGGCCGGCTACGCGGCCCAGTTCAACCAGAAAGCCAAGGCGGCCGGCCAGCCGGTCCTGGGCGAGGCGAACCCGAAGCTGTACGCGGTCGCGAACAGCAGCAACTACTCCGGCGCCTTCCACGACGTGACCAGCGGCTCCAACCAGGACTTCCCGGCCGGGACGGGCTACGACCAGGTCACCGGCTGGGGCACCCCGATCGCCGACGGCCTGACCACCGCCCTGCTCGGCGGCGGCTCCACCACCCCGCCCACCGGCGGCTGCACCGCGGCCCAGCTGATCGGCAACGGCGGCTTCGAGACCGGCACCGCCGCCCCGTGGACCACCTCCAGCGGCGTGGTCGACAACAGCTCCTCGCAGGCGGCCCACTCGGGCAGCTGGAAGGCCTGGCTGGACGGCTACGGCAGCGCCCACACCGACACCCTGTCGCAGACCATCTCGGTGCCGGCCGGCTGCAAGTCCGCCAGCCTCACCTTCTGGCTGCACATCGACACCGCGGAGACCGGCTCCACCGCGTACGACAAGCTGACCGTCCAGGCCAACGGCACCACGCTGGCGACGTACTCCAACGTCAACGCCGCCGCCGGCTACGTGAAGCGCACCCTGGACCTCTCCTCCTTCGCCGGCAAGAACGTGACCGTCAAGTTCACCGGCACCGAGGACGGCTCCAACCAGACCAGCTTCGTGATCGACGACATCGCGCTGAACGTCAACTGACCACCAGCGGGTAGCACCACCTGACCCCCGCCGGGGCGGCGCCGACAGGGCCCGCCCCGGCGGTGTGCGTCCGCCCGTCGCGACGGGCGGCGCGGGCGCGCGGCGAGGGCGTGTGTTTCCGAACTGTTTCAAGATCACCAACCCTTCGGTTCACCTGCCGTGACCCCTGTCATACGCACGACTGATGACGTAGCCTCTCGACCGTGCATAGGGTTCCCCAAAGCTCGGTGAAGCCGTCGGCGGCGAGCCTCGGCGCCGGCCAGGCCCCTCCGAACTCACCTGGCGGGGAGGGTCACCGCATGGCCGCACAGCAGCCTCAGGACTCCGCGCGACTCCGGCTGGTCGGACTGCGCCCGGAGCGCCCCGGCCCGTCCGTACCCGCACCGCCTCCGGCACCCGCGCACGCCGGGCGGGCCACCGCCCCCGGCGGCTTCGCGGACACCCTGCACCTGGCCATCGAGGCCAGCGGCCTCAGCCTGGACCGGATCAGAGCCGCCCTCACCCAGCGCGGCGTCAGAGTCAGCGTCACGACGCTGAGTTACTGGCGGCGCGGACGCAGCCAGCCCGAACGGGCCAGCTCGCTGAGAGCCGTCCACCTGCTGGAGGAACTGCTCGGACTGCCGCACAGCGCGCTCACCTCGCTGCTCGGCCCGCCCCGCCCGCGCGGCCGCTGGGCCGCCGTCGCGAACACCTGCCACCTCGGCCTGGAGGACGTCTGGCCGGGCGAACGGCAGATCGCGGACATCTTCGCCGAGCTGGACGCCCCGCCGCAGGGCGAACTGGAGCGGCTGAGCATCCACGACTCGTACTACGTGGACGCCGAGCGGCGCGGCAACCTGCTGCGGATGCGCCAGGTGGTGCGCGCCACCGTCGGCGGCGTGGGCCGCTGCCTGGTCGTGCACAAGGCCGACGAGGAGGCGACGGGCTGCCCGGAGATCACCTCGGTGCGGCACGGCCGGCTGGGCCGGGTCCGGCGCCGCCCGGAGGCCGGCCTGACCGTCGGCGAGCTGATGCTGGACCGCCCGCTGGCGCTCGGCGACAGCACGGTCTTCGAGTACGAGGTGGAGATCCCGCCGGGCGGCCCGACGCTGGAGTACAGCCGCCGCTTCGCCACCCCGGTGCGCGAGTACGTGCTCCAGGTGCACTTCGACCCGGCGGCCGTCCCGGCGCACTGCGAGCGCTACGACCGCGAGCCGGGCGCGGACGTCGACCACCGCCGCGAGCAGCTCTGGGTCGGCGCCTCCGCGAGTGCCCACGTGCTCGCGCCGGACCAGCAGCCCGGGCACATCGGCATCCGCTGGGAGTGGCAGTAGCCGCCCCCGGCGTCCAGTCGTCCCCGACATCCGGCCGCCCCGGCGTCCGACCGCCCCCGCCGTCCTCGAACCGGCCCGCGCACCCCCGCCACACCTGACCATCCGCCAGGCCCCGCACCGGCACTAGCGCCTCCTCCTCGCCCCCGCCACGCCCGGGCCGCCGAACGGTTGTCACCCGTCCGGCGCAACCCGCCGTGCCACCTTCCGCCCGCTTTGGGACTTTGGTCCCGATAACACGCGGGGCCGGCCCGGGAAGGCCAGTCCTGTCACGCCGTCAGGCGTCGACCAGGAAGACCGCAGGAAAGAGGCGGAGCATGACCCGTACCGACCACCTGTCCCCGCTGCTGGAATTCGACGAGGTCGAACCGGACGAGGACTGCATATGCGGGGGCTGCAGCGCCCGCCGCCGCGCCCGGCGGCACGCCGCACCGGTGCACGAGGGCGGGCACGCCGCGGCCCGCAGCATCCGCCGCCGGGCCGCCGTGCTGATGGCCGCCGTCGGCACCGCGGTGGGCGGCGGGACGGCCGCCGCCGGGCACGCCACCGCGGCCCCCACCCCCGGCCCCACCCCGGGCGGCAGCAGCACCGCCCAGCCCCCGCAGACCCCGCAGGGCGAGGTCAGCGGCCTCTACGGCCAAGCACCCGGCGCCCGCGCCTTCGCCGCCCCGCGCGCCGCCGCCCAGCCGCCCACCCGGGCGCAGATCATCCAGCGCGCCCAGGGCTGGGTCGACCAGCAGGTGCCGTACGGCATGGGCAGCTACTGGTCGGACGGCTACCGCCAGGACTGCTCCGGCTTCGTCTCGATGGCCTGGGGCCTCGGCAGCAGCCAGACCACCTGGACCCTGCCGAACTTCGCCGAGCGGATCGGCAAGGCCGACCTCCAGCCCGGCGACGTGCTGATCTACAACAACCCGGCCAGCCCGCAGTCCGGGTCGCACGTGACGATCTTCGGCGGCTGGACGGACTCCTCCCTCACCCGCTACCTCGCCTACGAGCAGACCTCCCCCGGCACCAAGAAGCGCGACACCCCGTACGCCTACTGGAACAACTCCGGCGCCTACGTCCCGTACCGCTACACCGGCCTGTCCGGCGGCAGCAACGACGGCACCCCGGCCACCGCCTTCCCGGGCGCGGACAAGTTCGGCCCCGGCGCGAACAACGCGTACGTCACCGAGCTCGGCCGGCTGCTGGTGCAGCGCGGCGGCGCCCGGTTCTACTCCGAGGGCCCCGACCCGCGCTGGGGCGAGGCCGACCGGCGGGCCACCCAGGCCTTCCAGGAGGCCCAGGGCTGGCGCGGCGCCGAGGCCGACGGCATCCCCGGCAAGGACACCTGGGACTACCTGGTCAACGGCAAGGGCCGCGCCATCGGCGCCGGCACCACCCCGCTACCGCCGCCGGTCCGGCCCGGCACCGGGGCGCCCGCCTTCCCCGGCCGGCAGTACTTCGGACCGGGTCAGAACAACGACCAGGTCCGCCTGCTGGGCGAGCAGCTGGTGCGCAAGGGCTTCGGCGGCTCGTACGGCGTCGGCCCCGGCCCGCGCTGGAGCGAGAGCGACCGGCGGGCCGTCCAGGCCTTCCAGCAGGCCCAGGGCTGGCGCGGCGCCGAGGCCGACGGCTACCCCGGCCCGGACACCTGGCGCCGGCTCTTCGCCTGACGCACGCCGACGGCGTGGTGCCCGCCCCGGCGGGCGCCACGCCTCACCCCTGAGGCTTCGACGACATCCAGTGGAAGAGGCCCATCGCCACGCTGGTGGCCAGGTTGAAGCTGGACACCCCCGGCTGCATCGGCACCGAGACCAGGTGGTCCGCCCGCGCCTTGAGCTCCGCCGAGACGCCGTGCCGCTCGGTGCCGAAGGCGAGCAGCGCGTCGTCCGGGAACGGCAGCGTCCGGATGTCCGCGCCCTCGGGGTCCAGCACGTACAGCGGCCCGGCGGGCAGCTCCGGCAGGGCCAGCCGCTCCACCGCGGTGGCGAAGTGCAGGCCCGCGCTGCCGCGCAGCACGGTCGGGTGCCAGGGGTCCAGATCTCCGGTGGTCACCACGCCGGTGGCGCCGAAGCCGGCCGCCAGCCGGATCACCGCCCCGACGTTGCCCAGGTTGCGCGGGTTCTCCAGCAGCACCACCGGGGCCGGGCGCGGGCGGCGGGCCAGGGCCGCCAGGTTCGCCCCGACGGACGGCCGCGCGGCCAGGGCGACCACCCCGGTCGGGTGCAGCCGGGGTGCCAGCGTCCGCAGCCGTTCCTCGGGCAGCTCCACCGCCAGCGCGTCCAGCGCCGGCGCGACGTCCGGCGCCAGTTCCCCGGCCAGGGCCAGCAGCGCCGCCCGGTCGGCAGTCAGCACCCGCCGGACGTCCCCGCCGAAGCGCAGCGCGTGCTTCAGCGGGTGGAACCCGTCCAGCAGGACGGCCCCCGGCTCCCGCTCCGCCGCCCGCCACGCCCGCAACACCTCGTCGTCCATGGCGTTCATGGCGTTCATGGCGTTCACTCTGCCACCTCGTCCGAGGCCGTCTGATCCGAGGCCACCTGATCCAGGACCGTCTGATCCAGGGCCACCCCGCCTGGGGCGGCCCCGCCCGGGCCGGGCTCGCCGGGGCGGCCCGCAGCGGCGATCACCTCGTCGAAGCCGAGCGGCCGGCCGGTCGGGCCGTCCGGATCGGCGGCGAGCCCCGCGAGCGCGAGGTCGAGGTGCCGGTGGACCAGCGAGCCGTCCGCGTCGAGCGCGGCCAGCGCGCCCGGCAGCGGGCGGGACACCCGGACGCAGAGCAGCACCAGGTCGCCCATCCCCACGTCGGCCCGCAGCCGCCCGGCATCCTGGGCGGCGCGCAGCAGCGCCTCGACGGCGGTGACGGCTTCGCGGCGGACGGCGACCAGGTCCTCGTCCACCACCAGCCGCTCCAGCAGCACCACGATCGCCGCGCCCATCCGCAGGTCGGCGGCGGCGTGCACGAAGCGGCGCAGCGCCCGGTACGGGTCGGTCTCGTCGCGGCGGGCCCGTTCGGCGGCCTCGGCGAGCCGGGCCAGCAGGTCGGTGACCAGGGCGCGGACCAGGGCCTCCCGGTCGGGGAAGCGCCGGTAGAGGGTGGCCGGGCCGACGCCGGCCCGCCGGACCACGGCGTCCAGCGGGGCGTCCGGGCCCCGTTCCAGGAACACCTCGCAGGCGGCGTCCAGGATCCTGCGCCGGCTGCGTTCCGCGTCGGCCCTCATCGGCAACTCCCTAACCGGAGAAATTCTCTCCCCCTATGCTAGCGTCCAGTGAAGCGGAGAAAATCTCTCCGCATCGTTGAGGAGCCGAGGAGTGACGCCGTGAACACCACCGCGCTCACCGTCCACACCGACATCGACGGCACCAGCCACCCGCGCGAGGCCGTCCTCGCCTGGGAGCTCGACCGCGCCCGCGCCGCCCTGCGCCTGCTCAAGCAGCGCCTCGGCGACGACCGGACGCGCGAACTGCTCACCCCCGACACCACCGCCGCCGACACCGCCCTGGCCGCCTGGGCCCACGCCTCCGGCGGCCGGTGGAGCACCGCCGTCACCGAGCTCACCGCCGCCGGCATCGACGCCGACCGCTTCCTCACCTGGTGGCAGGGCCGCCTGCACGCCCCCGACCGGGACGCCCTGCTCGCCGCCAACCCCGAGCACTACCTGGCCGACTCCACCGGCGAACGGGTCGAGATCATCGAGACCCTCGGCACCGGCCCGGCCCGCTTCTTCCTGCGCTTCCACGACGACGTCCCGATCGCCGGGCCCGGCCACCAGGCCTTCCCGGTCCGCATCGGCGGCACCGGCACCCTCGCCGACGGCACCGAGGTGCTGCGGGTGATGCACGAGTTCGCCGACACCCCGGACGGCCTGCGGATCCGCCTCACCGTCCAGTTCCCCGAGGCCGCCCCCGCCCTCCTCGGCGCCGGCCACCAGTGGCACTTCGCCTGCGAGTTCGCCAACTGGCTGGAGGCAGCGGCCCGCGCCGCCTGACGCCCCGGCGCCGTTCGGCCCCGACGTTCGCCCGACGTTCGCCCTTCCAGGAGGGGCGAACGTCGCCTACTGCGGCCCCCGCACGTCCTCCCGCCCCCTCAGCGCCCGCTCCAGGTCCTTCAGCGCCTGCCCCAGCAGCCGCGTCCCCGCCCGCACCACGTCCCGCTGCACCCCCGCCGGCGCCTGCGCCAGCCGTTCCTCCAGCCGCGCCTGCGCCTCCCGCACGGCGCCGAACTCCACCGGCTGCCCGGTGAGCAGCGCCGCCCCCGCGAGCGCGGTGGCCAGCCGCAGCTCCTCCGCGTACTCCGCCGTACCCGGCACCGGGTCGGCGTCGGCGGCCGGCAGGTGCGCCTCCAGCAGGACGGCGACCCGTCCGAGGTGCCCGACGGCCGCCCGGGCCCGGTCGACCTGGCGCCGGGACACCCCGGGCAGCCCGGAGGCGTGCCGGCCCGGTTCGGCGTCGGCGCGCTGCATGGCCTGGAGCAGTTCCGAGCGGGCCTCCCGGGAGTCCAGCAGCGCGGTCCGCACCGCCCGCCCGCGCGGCGCGGCCGGGTCCTCGTAGCAGGCGACCACCGCGGCCGCGTACCGCCCGGCGGCGGCGAGCCACTCGGCCAGCCGCTCCCCGAGCCGGGCGGTCTGCCAGGTCGGGAAGAGCGCGTACGTCACCAGCGCCACCGACCCGCCGAGCAGGGTGAGCCCGACCCGTTCGAAGGCCGTCGTGAGCGGGTTCCCGGCCTGGAGCCCGAGCAGGAACACCACGTACGTCGAGATCCCGACCGTCGTCAGCGCGTACCCGGTCCGGAACGCGAGGTACGAGCCGCCGATGCACAGCACGGCCAGCGCGGCCAGCACCCACTCCCCGGGGTGGGTGAGCTGCACCACCAGCGTCGAGACGGCGACCCCGACGACCGTCCCGGCCAGCCGGGCGACACCCCGGCTGTAGGTCTGGGCGAAGTCCGGCCGCATCACCATCGCGGCGGTCATCGGCGCCCAGTAGCCGTGGTGGAACCCGACCAGCCGGGCCAGCAGGTAGGCGACGGTGACCACCCCGGCGAGCCGGACGGCGTGCTGGAAGATCGCCGAGCGCGGCCGCAGCTGCCGGCGCACCGTCCGCAGCGCGACCGGCAGCATCCGGAGGATCGACGGCTTGTGCAGCGCCCCGCCCGCGCCGATCACGGGCGTGGTGATGGTGTCCGCGTCGCCCCGCTCCAGCGTGTCCGCGGCCTTGCGCAGCAGCCCGCCCAGTCGGCGGGCCGACCGCCGGGCCGCCCCCTGCAACCGCGGCCCCTCGTCCGGCGGGACCAGGGTGAGCGTGGGCGCCGAGCGGGGCAGCCGGACGGGGTCGCCGGTGCGGACGGCCCGGGCCAGGGCGTCCATGACCTCGGCGGCGGCCGCCAGCACCTCACGGGCCCGGTCGCGTTCGGGCCCCTCCTCCGGGGCGCCCACCTTGGGATCGGCGAGCGCGGCCAGGGTGGGCCGGATGCGCTCGGCGAGGCCGCGCAGGCCGCGCAGTTCGGCCGGCCGGTGGCGGTCCTGCCAGGGGGTCAGGGCGGCGGCGTGCCGGGCCGTCATGAACGGCGCCGGGTCGACGTGCGCGGTCGGATCCTGCCTCAACCTGCGCGCGTAGTCGGCGAGTTCCGCGTAGGTGTCGGCGAGGGCGTCCCGCTGGGCACTCCAGCTCCCGATCGGCCACAGGGTGATGACGACGGCTTGGACGACCCCGCCGAGGGCGGCGACCAGCCCGTGTCCGAGCGCGGCGGTCGCGCTGACCGGCAGTTGGACGACGATCAGCATCACCGAGACGGTGTTGGTCGCGACCACCCCGGCGGTCGGCCCGATCGCCCAGGCGAGCCCGGCGCCGAAGGCCCACACCGCGAGCAGCACCGGGAACAACCCGGGGACCCCGGCCGCCAGGTAGCCGAGGAAGGTGCTGATCCCGAGCCCGGCCCCGGCCGCGACGGCGAGACTGGCCCGGGGCCGGAAGCTGCGCTGGAAGGTGGCCGTGCCGGCGATGAAGGCGCCCATCGCGGCCGAGGTGGCGAGCGCGACCCCGCCGAGCGCGAGGGTGGGGAAGAGCACCAACGCCACCGCGACGGCCCCGCGCAGGGCCCGCTTGGGGTCGGTGAGCGCCCGGTCGAGGGTGAGTCCGGTCCGCGCGGTGTCGCGAAGGGCGGCGAACCAGGACATACGGGTCAGCCTAGGGCACGCCCTCCGTGACCGGCGCTCGTGACCGCCGGATCCGCCGCAGCCGCGCCGCCACCCAGAGCAGCGCGCCGGTCGGCAGGAACACCGCGTCCGCCGCGATCATCGCGAGCGAGAACACCGGCAGCCCGAGCAGCAGTGCGATCCCCAGGTGCTCGGCCAGCAGCACCGCCAGCAGCACGTTCTTGACCCGCCGGTTGAGCAGCGTGAACGGGAACGCGACCTGCACGACCACCGTGCCGTACGAGATCAGGAAGACCGGCAGCAGCGCCGAGCCGACCAGCCCGGACAGCCACGGCCAGGGCGTGAAGTAGTCCAGGTGCAGCGGGTAGTACAGCGCGGTGCCGTCCTGCCAGCGCGAGCCCTGCACCTTGTACCAGCCGGCCGTCGCGTAGATCAGCACCACCTCGACGGCGATCACCAGCATCGCGCAGTTGTGCACCATGTTCGCCAGCGCGTCGAGCACCGCGCGCGGTTCGCCGTCCGGCCGCAGCCGCCCCAGCGTCCACCAGAGCCCGGCCACCGCCCAGAGCCCCCAGAACAGCGGCGCCCAGCCGGCGTACGGGAAGGTCCGGACCGTCCAGGTGAGGCTCTCGCCGGAGAAGCCGCCGACCTGGCAGGCCGCCAGGACGGCGCCGAGCAGCACCCAGAGCACCACCCCGGCCCGCCCCGGCCGGGCCCGCCGGGCGTCCAGCGACCACACCTCGGCGCAGCGGGTGAAGACCAGGTAGACCGCCATCAGGTGGACGACGTTGTCGCCGCCGTCGCCGAGGAAGACGTTGCGGTTCTGCAGCGACAGCACGGTGACCAGGAACAGCACCGTGCTCGCCCTGGTCCGCCAGCCCAGCACCACCGCGACGGCGGCCAGCACCGCCAGGTGGTAGACCAGCTCGAACCAGGGCCGCCCGCCGAACCACGGCAGCACCGTGAACGCCCCGTTGTCGGTCAGCAGCCGCTCGGCCAGGTCCATCGACCAGGGCGACCGGTCCCCGTACAGCACCCGCCGGTTGGGCCACTCGCGCAGCAGGTAAGCGAGCCAGACCAGCCCGAAGCCGATCCGCACCACGGCGGCCTGGTGGCGGCCCAGCGCACGCCCGGTGAAGGCCGCCATCGCCCGGGCGGCCAGGTCGGCCGGGCCGGGCCCGCGCGGCGCCGGGTCGGGCCGGGGCCCGGGGGCCGAGCCGGCGGCGGGCGGTTGCCCGGCCTGGCGCGGGATGCCCTCCGACCACCGTGGCTCGGCCGCCGGCGAGCGCTCGGGCGACACCTCCGGCGAGAGCTCGGACGCCACGTCGGACGACACCTCCGGCGACACCTCGCTCACCCGAGCTCCCGGTAGTCCTCGTCGTCCACCGGCCACCAGGGCAGCTCCCGCACCTTCGGCGCCGGTGGCGCGGCCTCGCCGCTCCAGGACGGCGGCGGGACGGTCACCGCGGTGGCCCGGAACTCGACCTCCAGGATCCGCTCGCCGTCCACCTCCCGGCCGATCCGTTGCAGGGCGATCCGCTTGAGGTACTGCTCGGCGAGCCTGCCGCGGGTGTTGGTCAGCGCCTCGTCCTGCGGGTTGTGCGAGCCGTCGTAGAAGTCCCAGGCCCGGCGCAGCACGTTCTGGTCGACGTGGCTGGGGGCGGGGTTGTGCCGGATCGCGGCGACGTCCCGCGCGGTCAGCCCGGTCCAGTCGCGGGTGCGGGTGGTGCCGTCGGCGGCGGCGGTGCGCACCCGGGCGTCCAGGCTGACGTTCTGCTGCAGCGGATTCGGCGCGAACAGCCGCCAGTTCTGCTCGAACTCCGGGTACACCAGGCCGTCGACCTCGTCCCGGTACTGCCGGGACAGCGAGTTGGCCGGCGCGACGTGCAGGAACACCGCCGCGAGGAAGAGCCCGGTGCCGACCACCAGCACCGCCGCGGTCAGGCCGAGCACGAGCTGCGCGGGCGTCGACCAGACCCGTCCGGCGGCCGGGCGGTCCGTCGTCTCCGTCATGGCCTCCCCGGCCCGGTCGGCGCGCCGCCCGGGTCCCGTCCCGGCGCGGTCGCGCGCCCATCCTGCCCTACCGGGCGAACACGACGGTGCCGGACGGGGCCACCGGGCCACCGTCCTACAGGCCTACAGGCCTACAGGACGAAGGCGTCCTGGTCGGTGCTGCTGACCATCGGACGGCCCGCGCCCTCCCAGGCGTACATGCCGCCGTCCACGTTCACCGCGTCCCGGCCCTGCTGCACCAGGTACTGGACGACCTGCGCGGAGCGTCCGCCGACCCGGCAGAGCACGTACAGCTTCCCGTCCGGCAGCTCGCCGATCCGGGCGATCACCTCGCCGAGCGGGATGTGCAGCGCGCCGTCCACGTGGCCGGCGTCCCACTCGTCCTGCTCGCGCACGTCCAGCAGGGCTGCGTCGGCGGGCACTGCGGCGGCGGTGGTGGAGGGGATCTGGGCGAACATCGTGTGGCTCTCCTGGGGCTGGGTCGGGTCGGTGCCATTGTCGCCCACCGGCTGCCGGTGGCCGTCGCCCGCCGCGGCCGGGGCGCCGAGCAGCCGCTCCAGTTCGGCCTGCTGGGCGGCGGCCTTGGCGAGCAGTTCCTCGGCGAGCTGCTCCAGCAGCCGGTCCGGGTCCTGCGGGGCCAGCGCGAGCAGCTGACCCATCGGGGTCTGTTCCAGCCGGACCTGCTCGGTGGCGGTCTCGGTGATCTTGCCGGTCAGCCACTCCAGCCGGCGGCGCAGCCACTCCAGCCGGTCGGGGGAGTCGGTGCCGGGCGCGGCCTCGGGCGCGGTGGACCACTCGGCGGACAGGCCCTCCAGCGCGGCGGCGTCGCCGACCGCGTAGGCCTCGTTCACCCGGGCCAGGAATGCGGCCCGGCGCTGCTGCTCGGCCGGGTCGGTGCTGAGGTCGGGGTGGGCCCGGCGGACCAGCTCGCGGTAGATCCGCTGGGCGTCCCGCCCGGGGCGCACCCGGGCCGGCGCGGCGGGCGGCGGCGGGGCCGCCTCCTGCTCCCGGACGGAGTCGAACAGCGCGTCGAGGTCGGGCAGTTCGTCGACCTGCCGGCGGGCCTCGGCGGCCCGGCGGAGGTCCTCGGGGTGCCCGGTCCTGGCCGCGACCGCCTCGGCGACCAGCGCCTCCAGCTCGTCCAGCCGGGCGTAGAGCGGGCCCAGCAGCTGATGGTGGATCAGCGCGAAGTTGTCGATCTCGACCCGCAGCGTCTGCACGTCGACGTCCATGCTGAGCCAGGCGAGTTCGGCGGCGGCGACCCGCTCCTCCAGCTCCTGCTGCTGCGGGTCCGTCCAGCGGACGGGGCTCTGCGCGGTCACTTCTCGCCTCTGTCTCGTCCGGCCGGCTGCGTCCATGCGGAGCCGCCCCGCGGGGTGGCCCGGCCTGCCACCCTACCCTCGCGCGCGAAGGCCCGGTCCGGGTGAACGGGGAGTGCGAACCGGCGCGCGCCGCACGGCACGCAACCGATCCTGAGGAATCTCCCCGTTTCGCTATCACGCCCGGGCCGGTCCGTGCTTCGCTAGGGCGTGTCTGATGATTCGCGTCAGATCAGCACGCGGCGTCGGGCGCCCGGCGGACTCGTTCAGACACGCCCTCAAGCCCGGCACGATCCACAAGACACGCCCCGGGTTTCCGCACAGCGTGCCTTCCTCCGGAGAGACGGCCGCCTCCAGGCGTGGCGGCCAGGCGGGAGCAGACCGAATCCATGGTGGCCGAGTCCAACTCCACACCGCGTCCGGCGGGCGCCGAGGCCGTACCGGGTGACCACCCGACCGGCGTGGCCGCCCTGGTCCGGCTCGCCCTCGTCCTGGTCGACCGGACCGGACGGATCGCCCAGTGGAGCCGGGCCGCCGAGGAACTGTTCGGGCACCGCGCCGAAGTCGCCCACGACCGGCCGGCCAGCGGACTGCTGCCCGCCGTGGAACCGCTCGCCGCCCCCGGCCAGGCCGCCGGGTCCGTCGTGCGCCGCCGCTGCGACGCCCTGGACACCCTGGCCGCGCTGACCGCCGACGGGCGCCCCTGGGCCGGCCAGCTGGCCGTCATCGACCGCGAGGAGCACCTGCGCGACGTGCTCTGGTGGGCCTGGCCGCTGCCCGACCCGTTCGGCGGCCTGCTCGCCCTCGCCGCCGACGCCCGGCCGCTGCGCACCGCCGGCCCCCGGCTCGCACTCGGCGAGCGGCTGCTGCCGTTCGCCGCCGCCCCGCCCGCCCGGGGCGGCTTCCACCGGCTGGGCGCGGCCCTGACCCCGCCCGGCCGGCTGCGCGCCGGTCTGCTGTCGGCCGACCGGCTGGCCGGGCTGCTGCCGGCCGGTTCGGCCGACCGCCGGGCGCTGCTGCTCGACGTGCTGGACCAGGCCGGTCTGCCCGCTCTGCGGCTGGACCCGGCCACCGTGCTGCCGGTCCTGCCCGCCGACCCGCAGGCCGCCGCCGCGCACGCCGCCGCCGGACTCGGCCGCCGCTACCCGACCGCCCAGCAGCGCGCCGCCCGGGTCGGCCCGCCGCCGCAGCCCGAGCAGTCCGCGCCCCCGGCCCGGACGGTCCGGGGGCGGCCGACCGGCCCGCTGCCGGCCCAGCGCGAGACCGCCGAGCGGTCCGCGGCCGCCCAGCCGTCCGGCGCCGCCGGCGCCCCGGCGGGCGTCCCACCGACCACCCCGGCCCCGACCGCCCCGTCCCCGACCGCCCCGTCCCCGACCGGAGGAGGAGCCGCCATCGAGCCGGCCGCCGCCGAACCGTCCGCCCACGGCCGTCCACCCCGCCGCGCCAACCGGGCCCCTTCCGCCCCCGCCGGCGCCGAGGGCGCCCAGTCCGGGCGGCTGAGCCCGTTCCTGACCAACGGGCAGGCCGGCGAGCAGCTGGCGCTGCTGAACGAGGTCGGCGGCAAGGTCGGCACCACCCTGGACCTCGGCTTCACCGCGCACGAGCTCTGCCAGGTGCTGGTCCCCCGGGTCGCCGACTTCGCCTGCGTGGACCTGGTGGACGGGCTGATCTCCGAATCCGAGCTGCCGGCCGCCCGCCCGGACGACGACACCATGCTCCGCCGGGTCGCCCTGGTCTACAACGAGACCGGCGGCGCCTGGGACCACGTGCTGTCCGAGGGCTCGCTGGTCAGCATGCCGCGCCGCACCCCGCCGGGGATGGCCCTGCAGCTGAACCAGCCGGTCCTGGTCCCGGTGATCAGCGCGGACGTCGCGGTCGACTACGCGATCGCGCTCGGCGGAGCCCGGCTGGCCCCGGTGGTCTCCGGCCGCTCGATGCTGGTGGTGCCGCTGTCCGCCCGGGGCACCGTGCTGGGCATCCTCAAGCTGCTCCGGCTGCCGGACCGCGCCCCCTTCGACGAGAGCGACGCCGCCACGCTCAAGGAGCTGGCCGTCCGCGCCGCGCTCTCCCTGGACAACGCCCGGCTGCACCGCGCCGAGGCCAGGGTGGCCACCACCCTCCAGCGCTCGATGATCCCGACCCGCCCGCCGCAGATCCCCGGCGTCCAGATCGCCCACCGCTACCTGCCGGGCGACCCGAAGGCCGAGGTCGGCGGCGACTGGTTCGACGCGATCCAGCTGCCCGGCAGCCGGGTCGCCCTGGTGGTCGGCGACGTGATGGGCCACGGCCTGCACTCGGCGGCCGCGATGGGGCGCTTCCGGACGGCCATGCAGACCCTCGCCGCGCTCGACCTGCCGCCCGGCCAACTGCTGCGGCACCTGGACAACCTGGCCCACAAGCTCGGCGACGACCACCTCGCCACCTGCCTGTACGCGGTCTACGACCCGATCAACCGGACCTGCGAGCTGGCCAGCGCCGGCCACGTCCCGCCGGTGCTGGTGCACCCGGACGGCTCCGGCGAGCTGCTGGAGATCCCGGCCGGCGCGCCGATCGGGGTCGGCGGGGTGCCGTTCGTCGCCAAGACCATCGACGTCTCGGACGGCTCGATGCTGGTGCTGTGCACCGACGGCCTGGTCGAGGTCCGGGGCGGCGACATAGGAGCGGGCCTGGCAGCGCTCTGCGGCAATCTGATCGACCCACTGCAGAGCCCCGAGCAGGCCTGCGACGTGGTGCTCAAGCGGCTGCACTCGGACGACCGGAAGGACGACGTCGCCCTGCTGGTGGCCCGCTTCGACGGGGTCGCCCCGTCCGAGGTGGCCACCTGGGACCTCAGGGTGGACCACCGCGAGGTGCGCCGGGCCCGCTCGCTGGTCCGCGAGCAGTTGGCCGGCTGGCACCTGGAGGCGCTCAGCGACATCACCGAGCTGCTGGTCAGCGAGCTGGTCACGAACGCCGTCCGGGTGGCCCGGGACCGCGTCCAGCTCCAGCTGATCCGGGTGGACAAGCTGCTGGTGGAGGTCAGCGACGACAACCACAACCTGCCGTCGCTGGAACCGGCCGAACAGTTGGGCGAGACCGGCCGCGGTCTCACCCTGGTGACCAAGCTCGCCGAACGCTGGGGCACCGCCCGCAAGGCGGTCGGCAAGGTGGTCTGGTTCGAACTCCCCCTGCCGCACGCCTGACGGCCGGCTGCCCGACGGCCGTCAGACGGTGTGTGGATCAGGGGACGAGCGCGCCCGCCGGGCGCCGCCGGGCCTCCACCGCGACCTCCCGCGACGCGGCCGCGGCCACCGAGGTGGCGGCCCCGACCCCGGCCAGCACCCGCGGCCAGAAGTCCCCGAACACCTCGACCGAGACGGCGAGCAGCAGCGCGGTGGTCACCGCGACCACGTGCTCCAGCCCGGCGAGGTTCGGCAGCACGACCGCCTCGCCGACCATCATGACCACCACCAGGCCGGCGGTGAACCAGGCCCGGCAGCGGAACGCGATGCAGATCGCCAGCGCCACCACCGCGGCCGACGGCCCGGTGTCCCGCACGTAGGCGACCCACTTCGGGAAGCCGAACAGGTGGCCCGGGCCGAGCGCCACGCCGATCCGGGCGAACAGCGTGCCCGCCAGGGTGCAGGTGTAGGCCACCACCAGGGTCATCCGCCGGCCGAGCACGATCTCGGCGACGCCGAAGACCACGAACACCTGGGCCAGCGCGCCCCAGACCGGCAGGTCCAGCGCCGGCACGTACAGCGAGAGCGGGGTCCGCAGCAGCGAGACGTCCAGCGGCAACGCCGCCTTCACCACCCCGATGCGGTTGACGAAGTGCTCACCGCCCGGCAGGTGCTGGGTGATGCTGAACAGGAGGATCAGAAACGTCGCCGCCGTGGCCATCGGAACGGCGGCGAACTTCTTGCGCACCACCGCGTCCCGCACCGTCGCGTACAACGTCCCCCACTCGGCGACAGCGGCCGATCTGGCCAGTGCCAGCGACCCCTCCCGCACGCCCCCCGCGTGGGTCCTGTCCATCACAACCGTTACTCCCGAATCCCCGAACTTTCTGAGCTACTCCCACATTAGAAGCCTCTTAACAAATCCACATCGGCATAGATGCGGATCAGGGTCATCCTCTGGGGGGAGGGATATCCCTGACGTCACCCCCTATCCGACCGCCCGGTCCCCTCCGCCCCCCGGCGGAGGGCTACCCCTTCCCGTCCCGCGCCGCGACCGGGAGCCGGGGCGCCACCACGGCGGCCCCGGAGTGCCGGCGGCGGAACAGGGCGGGCAGGCTCGGCGCGACGATGAAGCCCTCGGCCCGCGCGCTGGCGATGCCGATCCGCGGGATCTCGCTGCTCTTCTCGAACAGCAGGTAGCGGGGCTCCCAGATCGGCCGGTACTTGGCGTTCGCGCGGTACAGCGACTCGATCTGCCACCAGCGCGAGAAGAAGCCCAGGACGGAACGCCACAACCGCAGCACCGGGCCGGCCCCGAGCCGCGAACCGCGCTCGAAGACCGAGCGGAACATCGCGAAGTTCAGCGACACCCGCTTCAGCCCGACCTCCTCGGCACGCTGCAGCAGCTCGATGACCATGAACTCCATCAGGCCGTTCTCGGTGTCCCGGGCCCGGCGCATCAGGTCCAGCGAGAGCCCGTCCGGGCCCCACGGGACGAAGCTCAGCAGCGCCTTGAGCTCGCCGTCGCCGTCGTGGCACTCCAGCATCACGCAGCGGCCGTCGCCCGGGTCGCCGAGCCGGCCGAGCGCCATCGAGAAGCCGCGCTCGGTCGCCCCGTCGCGCCACTGGTCGGCCTTGGCCACCAGTTCGGCCATCTCGCACTCGGGGATGTCCTCGTGCCGGCGGATCCGCACCGTGTACCCGGCCCGCTTGACCCGGTTGTACGCCTGGCGGACCACCCGCATCGCCCGGCCGTCCAGCGAGAACTCGTCCAGCTCGACGATCGCCTCGTCGCCCAGCTCCAGCGCGTCCAGCCCGTGCCGGGCGTAGATCACGCCGGCCTCCTCGGAGGCGCCCATCACGGCCGGCGCCCAGGCGTGCTCGCGGGCCTCGGCCAGCCAGGAGTCGATCGCGCCCGGCCAGGCCTCCGGGTCGCCGATCGGGTCGCCCGAGGCCAGCGAGACCCCGCCGATCACCCGGTAGGTCACCGCCGCCTTGCCGCTGGGGGAGAAGATCACCGCCTTGTCCCGGCGCAGCGCGAAGTAGCCGAGCGAGTCCCGCTCGCCCTGCTTGTCCAGCAGCGAGCGCAGCTTCGCCTCGTCCTCGGGGTTCAGCAGCTCCTTGCCGCGCGGGCTGCGGAAGGCCACGTAGAGCACCAGCAGGAAGAGCACCGCGCCCATCGCGTTGATCGCCGCGTTGACCCAGGTCGGCGAGGAGATCACCGAGCGCAGGTGCTCCGAGGGGTTGATCGTGATCATCCGGCCGACGGAGTAGCGGAAGAGGTCCCAGAAGCCCGCGCCGCCGAGCCCGTTGGTCGCCCAGACCAGCAGCGCGCCGACGACCCCGCCGAACAGCAGCCCGCCGACGAAGGTGGCCGCCGCGGTCTTCGGGTTGGAGCGGTCGCCCTTGGACGTGAAGTCCTTCCGCCCGATGACCAGCGCCAGGACGAACAGGCAGGTCAGCACGGTGGAGATGTAGTTGAGCGGGTGGTCCTTGAACCGCTCGCCGGGCATCACCATGGCCAGCAGGTACAGCACCGCGAACATGCTGGCCAGGGCCGCGTTGAAGATCCAGGCGGCCCGCTTGCGCCGCCGCATCGCGATGGCCAGGAAGACCGCCAGCACCGCGCTGGCCAGACCCGAGGTCATCAGGTACGGGGTGAAGTACTCACCCTCGTTGTGCTCGTTGACCTGGTTCCCCCACGGCACCAGCAGCACCGTCGCCACGTTCAGCAGCGCCAGCAGCCGGAGGTACCACACGGAGACGGCGGCGGCCCGCGGGCGCCAGCGGTCGAGCACGCCGACGGGCCGGGGCCCGGTGGACGTGGCGGAAGGCTCCGACTTCACAGTGGACGACACAGCTCAATTCCAAACGATCAGATGGTGGGGCGCATCCGCACACGGCCCGGCGACGGGTGCCCGCAGGGGGCCCGACGGACTGACCGGCGGCCCTCACCTCGACCGGGCGCCCACTGAATGGAGCAGGCCGACAAAGGGCAGCCAACTCCATGGTTCCCCACCCGGCCTGAGAATTGCGTGAACCGGGTAGCGGATTCCGACCCCCGCCATGTGGCGGGGGTGAGGACCGCCATCCGTTCGGCGCCCCACCCCGGCTACCCCTACCCTCGAAACGACCCGCGCGGACCGCCCGACCCCGGCCGCCAGAACCGAGGAGGCACCATCACCGACACCCGCGTGCTGATCGTGGACGACGAGATCCTGGTCCGCTCCGGCCTGGGCCTCATCGTCGGCTCCGCCCCCGACCTGGACGTCGTCGGCGACTGCTCCGGCGGCCAGGCCGAGGAGCACGTCCAGCGCCTGCGCCCGCACGTGGTGCTCCTCGACATCCGGATGCCGGACCTCGACGGCATCTCGGTGCTGCGCCGGCTGCGCGCCCTGCCGGACCCGCCCGCCGTGGCGATGCTCACCACCTTCGACAGCGACGAGTACATCGGCACCGCGCTGCGGGCCGGCGCCGCCGGCTTCCTGCTCAAGGACACCGCCCCCGAGCAGCTGGTCCACGCCGTCCGGGTGCTCGCGGCCGGCGGCAACATCCTGTCCCCGACCGTGACCCGCACCGTGATCGGCGGCTACGTGGACGGCGGCGGCCCGGACGCCGAGGCCACCTCGCTCGCCCGCACCCTCACCGGCCGGGAGCTCGACGTGCTGGCCCTGCTCGGCGAGGGACTGTCCAACGCCGAGATCGCCGACCGGCTCTTCCTCGGCACCGGCACCGTCAAGGACCACATCAGCGCGATCCTCGGCAAGCTCGGCGCGGCCAACCGGGTCCAGGCGGCGGTGCTCGCCCACCGGGCCGGGCTGGTCCGGCCGAAACCCGGCGACGGGGCATGACGGCCACCGAACAGCTGCCGTCCAGACGGCTCCCGGCCTGGTGCACCGCCCCCTGGCTGATGCTGCTGCTGCCCGCCCTCTACTCCCTCCTGGACGCCGCCCTGGTGGCCCGGAACTCCCCGTGGTGGCAGATCGCGCTCTCCACGCTGGCCGCCGTCGCCCTGCTCTGGCGCCGCCGCTTCCCGGTGGCGGCGCTGCTGCTCACCATGCCCGGCAGCTACGTCGACGACATCTGGCTGGCCCCGATCACCGCCGTCTACACGGTGGCCGCCGAGCGCCCCCGCCCGCGGATCGTCATCCCCTGCGCGACCCTGTTCACGCTGGTCGAGTTCTTCCACTGGCCGCTGTCCGAACAGACCCTCGAACTCAGCCGGGACACCGCGCTCTACGCCATCCAGTCGGTGATGCTGGCCGCCGGCCCGGCCGCCACCGGGCTGCTCGCCCGCACCCGGCGGGAGCTGGCCGCCCGGCTCGACGAGCTGACCCGCGGCCAGGAGCGGGAGAGCCGGCTGCTCGCCGAACGGGTGCTGATCAGCGAGCGCGGCCGGCTCGCCCGGGAGATGCACGACGTGGTCTCGCACCAGGTCAGCCTGATCAGCATCCAGGCCGGCGCGCTCCAGGTGAGCACCGGCGACCCGGCCGCCGCGGCCACCGCCCGCACCATCCGCGAACTGGCCGTCCGCACCCTCGACGAGCTGCGCCAGATGGTCGGGGTGCTGCGCAGCACCGCGAGCCCGCGCCCGGACGCCCCGCTCGCCCCGCAGCCCCGGCTGGCCGACCTGCCCCGGCTGATCGCGGAGAGCGGGCTGGCCGCCGACACCGAACTGAACCCCGGTGACCGCCCGTGGCCGGAGGCGGTCGAGCGGGCCGCCTACCGCACCGTCCAGGAGGCGCTCACCAACATCACCAAGTACGCCCCGGAGGCGGCGGTGCACGTGAAGGTCCGGGCGAAGGGGCGCCGACTGCGGGTCGAGGTGCGCAACGACGCGCCCCCGGTCCACCCGGACGAGATCCTGCCGGGCGGCGGCCACGGCCTGGTCGGCCTGCGCGAGCGCGCGCAGTTGCTGGGCGGCTCGCTCAGCGCCGGCCCCACCCAGGACGGCGGCTTCGAGGTCCGCGCCGAGCTGCCCGCCACCCGTTCCTGACCGGGACAACGAGAAAGCCCCGCAGATCCGTAGATCTGCGGGGCTTCGCTGTGCGCGAGGGGGGAGTTGAACCCCCACGCCCTTTCGGGCACTGGAACCTGAATCCAGCGCGTCTGCCTATTCCGCCACCCGCGCATGGGTGTCGTCTTCGTTGCCGACCGATCTTCCGAACCGCTCGGTACCATGTGGTCTTCGCGTTCCCTTGGACCGGCCTCCCTGGTGGGCGGCCCTTCCGACGTGGAAAACAGTAGCACGACCCGGGGGGCCGCTCCGAATCCGTTCTCCGGCGGGACGAAGCGCATCCGAACGGATGCACGACGAACGGGCGAGCGAGTGACGGGAGCCCATCCGGGCGGGCACACCTGGCGTGCCGTACCCGGCATGCGTCACCCTGTGTGTCCGAGCCCACCCCCGGGCACCACGCTGTCCGGGAACCGTACGGAAGGGCCCGGCGTGGATACGATCAGTACGGAAGTACCGCAAGTAGGCACGACCGACTCCCGGCGGGATCCGGTCGGCAGGCAGGCGAACGAACCCTGGAAGGGGGTGTCCCATGGGAGTGCTGAAGAAGTTCGAACAGCGGCTTGAGGGTCTCGTCAACGGCACCTTCGCCAAGGTGTTCAAGTCCGAGGTCCAGCCCGTGGAGATCGCCGGTGCGCTGCAGCGCGAGTGCGACAACAACGCGAGCATCTGGAACCGCGACCGCACCGTCGTGCCGAACGACTTCATCGTCGAGCTGAGCCCGCACGACCACGAGCGGCTCAGCCCCTACTCCGGGCAGCTGGGCGCCGAGCTGGCCGGCATGGTCCGCGAGTACGCGGAGGCCCAGCGGTACAGCTTCATGGGCCCGCTCCAGGTGAACCTGGAGAAGGCCGACGACCTGGACACCGGCCTGTACCGGGTGCGCAGCCGCACCCTGGCGGCCGAGGAGCCCCAGCAGTACGCCCCGCAGCAGTCCGGCTACGACCGCCAGCCGGCCGCGCCGGCCCCCGGCGCACCGTGGCAGCAGACCGGCGCCGGCCAGTACGGCGCGCCCCCGCCGCCGGCCGCGCCCCCGGCGATGCCCCCGGGCCCGCCCGCGACGTCCGGCGGCAACGTCCGCGCCTTCCCCGGCGCCGGCCACGGCGCCTCGGTCCGCCGCTGGATCGAGGTGAACGGCGCCCGCCACCAGATCACCGGCGCGGCCTGCGTGCTCGGCCGCTCGACCGAGGCGGACGTGCGGATCGACGACCCCGGGGTCTCCCGCAAGCACGCCGAGATCCGCCCCGGCACCCCTTCGATGGTTCTCGACCTGGGATCCACCAACGGCATCGTGGTGGACGGACAGCACACCCAGCGCGCTACGCTCCGCGACGGCTCCCGCATCGTCGTGGGCTCCACCACCATCGTCTACCGACAGGTCGAAGGGTAGTGTCCGAGTTGTTCGCGCGCCTCGCTCACCGACAGGCGGGCCGGCCATGTCAGAACTGACCCTCACGGTCATGCGGCTGGGCTTCCTGGCCGTGCTGTGGCTGTTCGTCATCGTCGCGATCCAGGTGATCCGCAGCGACCTGTTCGGGACCAAGGTGAACCCCCGCTCCTCCCGTCGTGGTGCCAACGCCGCTCCGGGCGGCGCCGCCGCCGCTCCGGCCGCCGGGCGCGCCGCACAGGCCCCGGCCGCCGGAGCGGCGGGCCAGACCCAGGGCGGCGGCCGCCGTCGCGGCGCCCCGACCCAGCTCGTGGTGGTGCAGGGCTCGCTGGCCGGCACCACCGTGGCGCTCCAGGGCCAGACCATCACCCTGGGCCGCGCGCACGACTCCACCATCGTGCTGGACGACGACTACGCGTCCTCCCGGCATGCCAGGATCTATCCGGATCAGACTGGGCAGTGGACGGTCGAGGATCTAGGCTCCACCAACGGCACCTATCTGGACCGGCAGCGCCTGACCGCGCCCACCCCGCTCCAGCCGGGCATGCCGATCCGTATCGGCAGGACCGTCATCGAACTGCGGAAGTAGTAGCGCATGAGGGACAGCATCCCGTCCATGACCCAGAGGGGGGCACAGGTCGCATGACCCTGGTGCTGCGCTTCGCCGCCGGCTCCCACAAGGGACTGATCCGGGAGGGGAACGAGGACTCCGGCTACGCCGGGCCGCGGCTGCTGGCCGTGGCCGACGGCATGGGCGGCGCCGCGGCCGGCGAGGTCGCGTCCTCCGAGGTGCTCGGCTCGATCGTCCGACTGGACGAGGACGTGCCGGGCGCCGACCTGCTGACCCTGCTGGGCGACGCCGTCCAGGGCGCCAACGACCGGCTCCGGCAGATGGTCGAGGAGGACCCGCAGCTGGAGGGCATGGGCTGCACGCTGACCGCCATGCTCTGGACCGGCCAGCGGATGGGCATGGTGCACGTCGGCGACTCCCGCGCCTACCTGCTGCGCGACGGCTCGCTGGTGCAGATCACCCAGGACCACACCTGGGTGCAGCGCCTGGTCGACGAGGGCCGGATCACGCCGGAGGAGGCCGAGACCCACCCGCAGCGCTCGCTGCTGATGCGGGCGCTCGACGGCCGCGGCCAGGTCGAGCCCGACCTGTCGATCCGCGAGGTCCGCGCCGGCGACCGCTACCTGATCTGCTCCGACGGCCTCTCCGGCCCGGTCAGCCACCAGACCCTCCAGGACACCCTCGGCAGCTACTACTCGCCCGAGCAGACCGTGCAGGAGCTGATCCAGCTCGCGCTGCGCGGCGGCGGTCCGGACAACATCACCTGCATCGTGGCGGACGTCATCGACGTCGGTGCCACGGACACCACGAGCGGCCAGTACAACGACGTGCCGGTGGTGGTCGGCGCGGTCGCCGACACCCCGCCGTCCTCGGCCGCCGCGGACCGCTCGATCGCCGACACCCCGGCCGGCCGCGCCGCCGGCCTCGGCCGCGCCCCGCAGGGCGCCTTCGGCCCGGCCGAGGGCTACGACGCCGCCCAGGGCGGCTTCGGCCCCGCCGAGGGCTACGAGGGCGAGTACGGCTACGGCTCCGGCGAGCCCTCGGTGTACGGCGCCGAGGAGTTCGACGAGGAACCGCCCGCGAAGCGCAAGCGCAAGGGCCTCACCGTCTCGGTGGCCGTCCTGGTCACCCTCGGTCTGCTCGGTGGTGCCGGGTTCTTCGGCTACCAGTGGACCCAGGACCAGTACTACGTCGGCAAGCAGGGCGACCACGTCGCGGTCTACCAGGGCATCAACCAGAACCTGGCCGGCCTGAGCCTGTCCTCGGTGCACACCGCGTACAAGGACGTCGAGCTCAAGTACCTGCCGCAGGACCAGGCCGAGCACCTCAACAAGACCATCGCGGCCGACAGCCTGGGCGCCGCCACCGCGACCGTCCAGGAGCTCGACGGCTGGGTCAAGCTCTGCAAGAAGGTCGCCGACGCCCGGACCGTTCCGGCCACCCAGGCGGCGCAGGCCACCCACGCCGCGTTCCTGGCCGTCACGCCCACCCCGGGGGAGAAGACCCGCCCCCCGGCGGCTCCCACGTCCCCGACCCCGGCGACCCCGACCCCGACCGCCCCGAGCACGTCCGCCCCGGCGCCGAACGCCGCCGCGCCGAACACCGGCCCGTCGGGCGACCTGTCCGGGCTGACCGAGGAGGAGCGCAGCCGGGCCGACTCCTGCCCGAAGCAGTGACCTCCGTGATCCGACATAGGCCCGCCCCGAGCGGGGCAGCCGGCCGTCAGGGAGCGGTCACCACGTGAGCACCTACGACCTGAGCGACGACACCGGCCGGGCCGGCAGGCGCCGGACGGCCACCGACCGCGCCGCCACCCGGCGCCGGGCCAACACCACCATCTCCCTCCAGGGCGCGCCGAACCGGCGCAACACCGAGCTGGCCCTGCTGGCCTTCGCCGTCGTGCTGCCGATCCTCGCGTACGCCAACGTGGGGCTCGCGATGGACTCCACGCTGCCGAGCGGCATGGTCGGCTACGGACTCGGCATGGGCGCGCTGGCGCTGGTCGCGCACCTGCTGGTGCGCCGCTTCGCGCCGTACGCGGACCCGCTGATGCTGCCGATCGCCACCCTGCTGAACGGTCTCGGCGTGGTGATGATCTGGCGGCTCGACAAGGCCGGAAAGCTGCTGAGCGCCAACTTCCCGGCGGCCCGGAACCAGCTGATGTGGTCGGCCCTCGGGATCGGGCTGTTCATCGCCGTGATGGTGTTCCTGAAGGATCACCGGGTGCTCCAGCGCTACACCTACATCTCGATGGTGGCGGCGCTGGTCCTGCTCGCCGCGCCGGCCTTCTTCCCGGCCCGGGCGGAGGACTTCGGCGCCAAGATCTGGATCCGGATGGGCGGCTTCTCCATCCAGCCCGGCGAGTTCGCCAAGATCATCCTGACGGTGTTCTTCGCCGGCTACCTGATGGTCAAGCGCGACGCCCTCGCACTGGCCAGCCGCCGCTTCATGGGCCTGTACCTGCCACGCGGGCGCGACCTCGGCCCGATCATCGTGATCTGGCTGCTCAGCCTGCTGATCCTGGTCTTCGAGAACGACCTCGGCACGTCCTTCCTGTTCTTCGGCCTGTTCGTGGTGATGCTCTACGTCGCCACCGAGCGGACCAGCTGGATCCTGTTCGGCCTGCTGATGTCGATCGGCGGCGCGGTCGCGGTCGCCATGACCACCAGCCACGTCAAGGTCCGCATCGACGCCTGGCTCGACCCGATGGCCGCCTTCGGAGCACACCCGCCCAAGGGCGCCACCGAGCAGATCGGCCAGTCGCTGATGGCGCTCGGCTCCGGCGGGGTGACCGGCTCGGGCCTCGGCCAGGGCCGCTCCTGGCTGATCAACTTCGCCGCGAAGAGCGACTTCATCCTGGGCTCGTTCGGCGAGGAACTCGGGCTGACCGGCCTGATGGCGATCTTCCTGCTGTACGCCCTGCTGGTGCAGCGCGGCCTGCGCACCGCCCTCGCGGCCCGCGACCCGTTCGGCAAGCTGTTCGCCGTCGGGCTCTCGTCGGCGATGGCGCTGCAGGTCTTCGTCGTGGCCGGCGGGGTCACCGGGCTGATCCCGCTCACCGGTATGACCATGCCGTTCCTCGCACAGGGCGGGTCGTCCGTGGTCGCCAACTGGGCGCTGGTCGCGATCCTGCTGAAGATCAGCGACAGCGCCCGCCGACCCGGGGTCGAAGCGACCCCGGCCACCGAGGGCCAGGGAGGACCCGCTCGATGAACAAGCCGATCCGCCGGGTCTCGATCTTCTGCCTCGTCCTGATCCTGGCCCTGATGGTGCGCACCAACTGGGTGCAGGGTGTCCAGGCCGATGCCTGGGCCACCAACAAGAACAACAAGCGCCAGCAGTACGACCGGTACGCGCACCCGCGCGGCAACATCATCGTCGGCGGCCAGCCGGTCACGAAGTCCGACTTCGTCAACGGCCTGCGCTACAAGTACAAGCGATCCTGGGTCGACGGCCCGATGTACGCCCCGGTCACCGGCTACTCCTCCCAGGTCTTCGGCTCCAGCCAGCTGGAGAACCTGGAGGACGGCATCCTCTCCGGCACCGACGACCGGCTGTTCTTCCGCAACACCCTGGACATGCTGACCGGCGAGCAGCAGCGCGGCGGCGACGTCGTCACCACGATCAACGCGAAGGCCCAGAAGGCCGCCTGGGACGGCCTGGGGGACAAGAAGGGCGCCGCCGTCGCGATCGACCCGAAGACCGGCGCGATCCTGGCGCTGGTCTCCACCCCGTCCTACGACCCGGGCACCATCGCCGGCAGCGAGAGCGGCGACTCCAAGGCCTGGACGGACCTCAACGCCGACCCCAACAAGCCGATGCTCAACCGGGCGCTGAAGGAGACCTATCCGCCCGGCTCCACGTTCAAGCTGGTGACCGCGACCGCCGCGTTCGAGAACGGCCTGTACCAGAACATCGACGACCAGACCGCGACGCCGGACCCGTACACCCTGCCGGGCACCCAGACGGTGCTGAACAACGAGTCGCCGCTCGAGAAGTGCGGGAACGCCACGGTCAAGTCGGGGATGGACCAGTCCTGCAACACGGTCTACGCCAAGATGGGCGCGGACCTCGGCAAGGACAAGATGCGGGCGCAGGCCGAGAAGTTCGGCTTCAACAGCACCATCGACACCCCGGTCCGTTCCGAGAAGAGCATCTTCCCGAACAGCGCGAGCCTGGACGGCACCGCGCAGGACTCGATCGGCCAGCACGACACCCGCGCCACCCCGCTGCAGATGGCCATGGTGTCCGCCGCGATCGCCAACAACGGCAGCCTGATGCAGCCGTACCTGGTCGACCAGGAGCGCTCGGCCTCGCTGACCACCATCTCCAAGCACACCGAGAAGCAGTTCTCCCAGGCGATGAGCCCGGCCACCGCGCAGAAGATGCAGGACCTGATGGTCTCGGTGGTGGAGAACGGCACCGGCAAGAACGCCAAGATCCCCGGCCTCCAGGTCGGCGGCAAGACCGGTACCGCGCAGCACGGCGAGGACAACGCCGGGCTGCCGTTCGCCTGGTTCACCTCCTGGGCCAAGACCACCGACGGCCAGTCCGTCGCGGTCGCGGTCGTGGTCGAGGACGGCTCCAACAATCGCGACGGCATCAGCGGCGGCCGGCTGGCCGCCCCGATCGCCAAGGCGGTGATGCAGGCCGTCCTCGGCAAGTGAGGAGGAGGCCCGGCCGTGAGTGGAAAGTCACGATCGACACCCCGTCCGGTATACCGGTCTGATATCGGCCGACGGCCGACTCCGGTCCGATGCGGTGCGACCGGTAGCGTATCCGCCAGCAGCGGGTGTGCCCGTTGCCGCCCGCGAGACGGCGCACGGCCCGGCCGGAGAACCGGTCGAGACCCGCTCGGCGTCACCCAGAGCGTGCGGGGACACCTACGTCACAACCTCGCCGGCAGGTGAGGGAGAGGGTCGGAACTATGGAAGAGCCTCGTCGCCTAGGCGGCAGGTACGAGCTCGGCGGCGTCCTCGGACGCGGCGGCATGGCCGAGGTGTACCTCGCCCATGACACCCGGCTCGGCCGTTCCGTCGCAGTGAAGACGCTCCGGGCCGACATGGCCCGGGATCCGTCGTTCCAGGCCCGCTTCCGCCGCGAGGCGCAGTCCGCGGCGTCCCTGAACCACCCCGCGATCGTCGCCGTGTACGACACCGGCGAGGACTACATCGACAACATCTCCATCCCGTACATCGTGATGGAGTACGTCGAGGGGTCCACCCTGCGCGAGCTGCTGCACTCCGGCCGACGGCTACTGCCCGAGCGCGCGCTGGAGATGACCATCGGCATCCTGCAAGCGCTGGAGTACTCGCACCGCGCCGGCATCGTGCACCGCGACATCAAGCCGGCCAACGTGATGCTGACCCGGCAGGGCAACGTCAAGGTCATGGACTTCGGCATCGCCCGCGCGATGGGCGACGCCGGGATGACCATGACCCAGACCTCGGCCGTCATCGGCACCGCCCAGTACCTCTCCCCCGAGCAGGCCAAGGGCGAGCAGGTCGACGCCCGCTCCGACCTCTACTCCACCGGCTGCCTGCTCTACGAACTGCTGACCGTCCGCCCGCCGTTCGTCGGCGACTCCCCGGTCGCGGTGGCCTACCAGCACGTCCGGGAGGAGGCGCAACCGCCGTCCGTCTTCGATCCCGAGGTCCGCCCCGAGATCGACGCGATCGTGCTGAAGGCGCTCGCCAAGGAGCGCGACTACCGCTACCAGAGCGCCGACGAGATGCGCGACGACATCGAGCGCTTCCTCGACGGCCTGCCGGTGGCCGCCGCCCAGCAGGCCGCCGCGTACGGCATGGGCGCCGGGTACGGCTACGACCAGAACGGCTACCCGCAGCAGCACGACCCGTACGGCCAGACCAACGTGCTGCCGCAGCAGCCCGGCGGCGGCCCGACCACCGTCCTGCCGCAGGCCGGCGCGCAGCCCGGCTACGGCCCGCAGGGCGGCTACCAGGACGACGGCTACGGCCAGGCCTACGCCGACGGCCCGGCGGGCGGCGGCCACGACGACGGCTACGGCCGGGACGGCGGCCGGCGCGGCGAGCAGCCGCCGAAGAAGAGCAACACCTCCTGGATCGTGCTGGCGGTCGCCGCCGTGCTGGTCCTGGTCGGCACCTTCTTCGTGGCCCAGGCCATGTTCAACGGCAACGGCGGCGGCACCACGGAGACCCCGAAGGTCGCCGTGCCGAACCTGGTCGGCAAGAGCCTGGCGGACGCCAAGACGGCCGCGGCCGCGGCCGGTCCCAAGCTCGTGGTGGCCGAGGGCGACAAGCTCGCCTGCCCGGACGCCAACATCAAGAAGGACCAGGTCTGCACCCAGAACCCGGCCGTCGGCGGCCAGGTCGCGGAGAACAGCACCATCACCGTGCAGCTCTCCTCCGGCCCGGCCAAGGCCCCCCTGCCGAACGTGGTCGGCAAGACCAAGGACCAGGCGACCAAGGCGCTCGGCGACGCCGGCTTCACCAACGTCACCACCGAGTACAAGGACGACGACACCGCTCCGCAGGAGAACGTCACCGCCCAGGACCCGGCGGCGGGCACCGCCGGCGACCCGACCGCGCCGGTCAAGCTGACCGTCTCGCAGGGCAAGTCGAAGGTGACCGTGCCGAACGTGGGCGGCGCGCAGAAGGAGGTGGCGCAGGCCCAGCTGGAGGGCCTGGGCTTCCAGGTCGACGCCTCGAAGACGGTGCAGACCACCGACCAGAGCAAGGCGAACACCGTCGCCGCGCAGTCGGTCCAGGCCAACACCAAGGTTCCGGCCAACACGAAGATCACGCTGACGATCTTCAAGATGCAGGACAAGCCCCAGGTCCCGCCGCTGCAGAACGTCAAGCTGTCGGACGCCATCTCGCAGCTGAGCAAGGTCGGGCTGCTCTACACGGTGGTGTCCGGTCCGTCGGACCCGAACGCCATCGTGGTGAGCACCAACCCGGCCGCCGGCACCCAGCTGGACCCGAACACCCAGGTGATGCTCATCACGAAGCCGGCCGATCCGCCCAAAGGGGGTGACCCCCTCTCCCCCTCACCCTCCAACACCAAAGGGGGGAACAACAACTAAGCCCTGGTTCCCCTGGATCTGAGGCTTGGTGGGAGTTGTCCGGCCGTACGCCCGAGGGCCCGTCGCAGCGGTTGCGACGGGCCCTCGGGCGTTCTCGGTGCCGGGCGTTCTCGATGCCGGGCTACCGCAACCGGACCGCGGGTTCCAGGCCGCAGCAGCCGGACCTCAGCAGCGGCCGGCGGGCTCAGGGCTGACGCAGCTCCGGCGGCGGGGTGCGCTTGGCGTCCACGTCGTCCACCCGCACCAGGCTCCCCCAGACCGCCATCCGGTAGCGCGAGGTGTACACCGGCGTGCAGGTGGTCAGCGTGATGTACCGGCCGGGGCCGGTGTAGCCGGAGCCGACCGGGACGGGCGCGACGATGCCGGTGTCGTACTTGGACGTCTCCGGCAGGGTGCTGTCGACCCGGTAGACGTACCACTTGTCCTTGGTCTCGACGACGACCGCGGCGCCCTTGTGCACCGCGTCCAGGTCGTGGAACTTGGCGCCGTGGCCGTCCCGGTGGGCGGCCAGCGCGAAGTTGCCGGCCTGGTCCCAGGGCATCGCGGCGCGGTAGGGCTGCTCGTACACCCCCGCCACGCCCTCGGCCAGGGTGTCGCTGTCGGTGCCCATCCGGATCAGCACCTGGTAGTCCCGGCCCATCGCCGGGACGTGCAGGAAGCCGACCGCGTCCCCGGCCGCGAACGGCGCGGCGGGGGCGGGGGCGGACGTCCCGCCGGGGGCCGCCGAGGGGGTACCGGTCGGGCTCGCGGCCCAGGTGTCGCGCAGCCGGTCGGAGGCCGCAGCCGCCGAGCGGTCGGCCTCGACGTTGGTCCACCACAGCGAGTAGGCCACGAACAGGCCGAGCACCAGTCCCAGGGTGATCAGCAGCTCGCCGAAGACGCCGAGCGCGGCCAGCGCCCGACTGCGACCGCGCCGGGCGGGCGCGGGGCCGGCCTCGGGCGGCGGGAAGGCCTCCTCCCGCGGCTCGGCCGACTGCGCGGTCTCGTCCGTCATCTCCGGTGCTCCCCTTCGTGCCGGGTGCCCGGGCGGTCACCCGCCCGTGATCGCGGCCGGCTTGCCTTGGCTGCGCGGCCGTTCCTCGGTCATCTTGCCAAAGACGATGAGGCGGAACTTGGAGGTGAACTCCGGGGTGCAGGTGGTCAGCGTGATGTACCGGCCGGCGCCCGCGTAACCGGCGCCGTTGGGGACGGGCTTGATCACGCTCACGTTGTTGGGAGAGGTCTCCGGGATGCTGCTGGTGACCTCGTACGTGTAGTACGAGGTGGCGGTCTCCACCACGATCTTGTCGCCCTTGCCGAGCTGGTTGATGTACCGGAACGGCTCGCCGTGGGTGTTGCGGTGCGCGGCCAGCGCGAAGTTGCCCGCCTTGTCGGCCGGCATCCCGGTGCCGGTGTAGTGGCCGACCAGGCCCTTGTCGAGCACCGCCGGCTTGGAGGTGCCCTCGGCGATCGGGAACTTCAGCCCCAGCTTGGGCAGGTAGATGATGGCGAAGCCCTTGCCGGGCTCGAACGACTCCGGCTTGGCCGGGTCCGGAGCCGGCTGCCCGGGCTTCGGCGGCGCCAGGGCGGCGTCGAACTGCTGCTCCAGCCGGTTGCGGGCGCCGTCGGCGGCCGCGTCGGCCTGCACGTTGGTCCACCAGAGCTGGTACGAGACGAAGAGCAGCATCACCACGCCGAGCGTGATGCACAGCTCCCCGACGAGCCGCGCGGCCACCACGACCGCGGACTCCTTGGGCCGCGCCTTCGCCCCGGCGCCCCGGCCGCTCGCCCGGCGCCGACCGACGCCCGCGCGCACGGAGGTCCGGCCCTGGGCGGCCCTGCGGCGCTCGGCCCGGCCACCGGTGGGCGGGGCCGGTTCCACGGCCGGCCCGCCGATGTCGAGGGGCAGGCGCAGCTGGAGCGTCTGGTCGGGCAGCCACGGGTACTCGGGGCCGGACGCGGCGGGCTGCTCGGCCTGCTCGTACACGCCCCAGGCGTCCTCGGCGGCGCCCTGTCCGGGCTGCGCCGGGTACGGCTGCGGGTACGCCGCGTCACCGTGGTGCTGTCCGTCGCCGTACCGGCCGTCCCCGTACGGACCGCCGCCGTACTGCGCGCCGCCGTACGGCTGTCCGTCGCCCGGGCCCGCCTCCGGCTGGTAACGCCCCTCCGGACGCAGCGCGGTCACGCCGCTCAGCCCCGGCCGATCACCGGGGCGAGCCCGGCCGACCGGTCCACGGCCTGCGGGTAGCCGCACTCCGCCAGCCAGTTGGCGAGCATCCGGTGCCCGCCCTCGGTGAGCACCGACTCGGGGTGGAACTGCACGCCCTCGACGGGCAGTTCGCGGTGCCGCAGGCCCATGATCACGCCGCTGTCGGTGCGCGCGGTGACCACCAGTTCGTCCGGCACGGTGGCCGGCTCGACCGCCAGCGAGTGGTACCGGGTGGCGGTCAGCGGCGAGGGCAGTCCCTCGAACACCCCGCCGTCCTCGTGCTCGACCGGCGAGGTCTTGCCGTGCAGCAGTTCCGGTGCCCGGTCGACCACCGCGCCGTACGCGACCGCGATCGACTGCAGGCCCAGGCAGACGCCGAACACCGGCAGCCCGATCCCCGCGCAGTGGTGCACCATCCCGATGCAGACCCCGGCCTCCTCCGGCGCCCCGGGCCCGGGGGAGAGCAGCACCCCGTCGAAGCCCTGGTCGTCCTCGCCGCCGGACCGGCGGACGGCGTGCTCGACGGTCACCTCGTCGTTGCGCACCACCTCGCAGGTGGCACCGAGCTGGTACAGGTACTGGACCAGGTTGAAGACGAAGCTGTCGTAGTTGTCCACGACCAGGATGCGGGGCGCGGTCGGCTGGGTGGTCATTCTCGCGTGGTCTCCGTGGGATGCGGGGCGGGGTCGGCAGGGTGGAGGAGCAGGGCCGCCGGTTCAGCCGGCCGCGGCACCTTCGCCGCCGTCCACTGTGACGTCACCGAAGGGGAGCAACGGTTCCGCCCACGGGAAGACGTAGGTGAAGAGGAGATAGACGATCCCCACGATGAGGAGCAGCGAGATGACGGCGCGGACCAGGGTGTTTCCCGGGAGGTGACGCCAGATCCAGCCGTACATGGTGCTCCCTCGACGTAGCGGACTGGGGTCAAGAGTAGACCCGGGATCAACGACCGCGGGGCCGGTCCGCTACTGCTGCCCGCCCGCCGACCGCAGCTCGGTGGTGCCGGAGTATCCGGGGAGGGTCAGATCACCGCTCTCCTGGACCTTCCAGCCGAGCCCGTACGCCTGGACGTACTGGAGGTAGTTGCGGATCGTCGGGTCGCCGTCGACGGCGGTCTTCAGCGCATCGGTGCGGCCGACCGCCCGGACCACGTACGGCGGCGAGTAGACCCGGCCCTGGAGCAGCAGGGTGTTGCCGACGCAGCGGACGGCGCTGGTGGAGATCAGCCGCTGGTCCATCACCTGCACGCCCTCGGCGCCGCCCCGCCACAGCGCGTTGACCACGGCCTGGATGTCCTGCTGGTGGATGACCAGGTCGTTGACGCCGGGCTCGGGGACGCCCGGGATGCGGGCGGTGGCGTTCGGCGGGGCGTCGTTGAGGGTGACGGTCAGGCCGCCGCCCTGCAGCGGCTCCAGGGCCGCGCCGAGCCGCAGGCCGTCCAGCCGGGCGGCGTCGGCGGGGTTGCCGCCCTGCTGCCCGGTGAGCTCCTGCGCGCGGGCCTGGAGGTCGGCCAGCTGGGCCTGGGCCTGCTGGTTCTGCGAGCTGCGCTGGCGTATCACGTCGCCGAGGCTCAGCAGCGAGTTGTCCGTCCGCAGGTCGGTGCCGCGGGCGGTCTGCGCGCTGATGTAGAAGAGCAGTCCGGCGAGCGCGAAGACCGCACAGGTCAGGGCACGCCCGACAATTCGGGTGCCGGAGCGGCGGGTAGTGGTCGGCCGAGGGGGAATCGACAAATTAGGCACCGTACCCTTATCTCCTTAAGACCCACCGAGCCACTACGCTAACGGACGCCGGTGGCGCGTGCGGGAACGGTCCCGTGCGTTCCGCACCGCCCGTCACCGGCCGACCGACCCCCGCTGCACCTCTGCGCGGTCTCACAGCGCATCGACAGGAGAGCTCCTCGTGCCGAAGTCTCGACTCCGCAAGAAGTCCGACTACACCCCGCCGACCACGGCCGCGGTGAAGATCAGTTCGGGCCGCAGTTGGGTCGCACCGCTGATGCTGGCACTGTTCCTGATCGGCCTGGTCTGGATCGTCACCTATTACGTGACCAGCGGCAGCTACCCGGTCGAGAGCTGGCGGAACTGGAACATCCTGGTCGGTTTCGGCTTCATCGCCGCGGGGTTCGGCGTCTCCACCCAGTGGAAGTGACCTCCCGCTCCTCCTGAGGCTCCGGTCGAGCCACCTCCGCCGCTTCGGACCGCTGGTGCCGGGCGGCGGTCAGGCATGCCCGGACACGGGCGGGAAACCGGTCGGTTATCCCCATCATCAGACTGTCCTGCTTATCCACATGGTTATCCACACTGGGGAAAAGTCTCCCCAGCCTGTGGATAACTTTTCGGCCGCGGGCTTTCCACAGCTGTGCACAACTTCCCGAAAGTGGGAAAACCGCACAGCAGGACACGCGTAGAACAGCAGTCCACACCCCGGGCGGCACACAGCCTGTGCACAACCCCGCACCCGCTGTGGACAAACGCCCTCGGCGTCACGCGCCGTAGCGGGCCATCCCGATCATCAGCATCGCCGCCACCACGGCCAGCGACCCCGCCAACGCCAGCCCCTGGACCAGGCCGCGGCGCTCGCGCGGGGCGTACATCAGACCGGCCGCCGTCAGCGCGCCCACCACCAGGCCGCCGATGTGCGCCCGCCAGTCGATGTTCGTCCGCGAGAAGGTGACGACCAGGTTGAAGACCAGGAACGCCATCACCGGGCCGAGCGGGCCCCGGTTCCGCAGCTGCATCACCACCGTGGCGCCGATCAGCCCGAAGATCGCGCCCGAGGCCCCCACCGACCGCAGCGCGTTGCCGTCGATCAGGAAGGCCAGGGTGCTGCCTCCCAGGCCGGAGAGCAGGTAGAGGGCCAGGAAGCGCAGCCGGCCGAGCGCCGTCTCCAGTGCGGGACCGAGCCAGTACAGGACCACCATGTTCATCCCGATGTGCCACCACTGCAGGTGCAGGAACACCGAGGTCAGCAGCCGGTACCACTGGGAGGGCCCGGCGGCGACACCGTCCGGACCGCCCAGGATGGCCCGCCCGGCGCTGTACAGCTCCCAGACCTGGCCCAGCCGCGGCGTGAGCACGTAGGCGGCCAGCACGAAGACGACCACGTTGATGCCGATCAGCACCCTGGTGACCAGCCCGCCGTCCTGGGCGATCGCCCCGCCGAACCGGGTGGTCGCCCGCCGCGTCCCGGCGTGCCCGCCGCCGACGCACTCCGGGCACTGGAAGCCCACCGAGGCGGTCACCATGCACTGCGGGCAGATCGCCCGCTCGCAGCGGGTGCAGGAGACGCCGGTGGCCGTCTGCGGATGCCGGTAGCAGCCGGTCAGCATGAGGTTCTTCCCCTCCCGTACGGGACGCCGAAATCGCCAGCCTACTGCGGCGGATCCGACATCGGGCCCGCTCCCCGACTCCTTCCGCACCCCGCGTACGGCCCACTCCGACATGCCGGTGGACAAATCAGCATGCATGATCAGCATTCAGGTGGATATGTGCATAAAGGACGCCACCCAGGAGGAGAGACTCGTGACCTTTTCGGACTCGGCTCGTGAGACGGCCACCAAGACCCGGGACACCGCCGCGCACCTCGCGGACGGCGCCAAGCAGCGCCTCGGCCCGGCCCTGGACACCTTCGGGCCGAAAGCCGCCCAGGCCGCCCAGAGCCTCCGCGTCCAGTACGACCGGCACATCGCCCCGCAGTTCGGTCACGCCTTCGCCAGTCTGCCGCCCGAAGCCCAGCAGAACGCCCTGAAGGCCTTCCACCGCGCCCAGGAGGCCGCTCTGGCGGCCCGGCTCTCCGCCGCCCGCGCCGCCGACCAGGCCCGCTCCACGGTCGGCCCCAGGGTCGCCCAGGCCGTCGAGGAGGCCCGCGCCGCCGTCACCCCGGTCGCCCAGGAGGCCCAGACCCGGGGCGCCGCCGCGCTGACCGCGCTGCACGGTAACGTCACCTCGGCCGAGATCAGCCACCTCGCCGCCCGCAACGCCCGGAGGAAGCGGTGCAACGGCCTGGCCACCGGCCTCGCCGTGGCCGGTGCGCTGGCGATCGGCGGCGGGATCGTGGCCTGGCAGTGGTGGCGCCGGCACAGCAACCCGGAGTGGCTGGTCGAACCCCCGACCGACCGGGCCGACCAACCCGCCGGGGCGCACGCCGCCGGCGCGACGACCCCCGGGCCGGTCGACGCGGCCGGCGCCCCGCAGAGCGCCCCGGCCGCTCCCGCCGGGCCCCGGGCCGGGGACGCGGCCACCGAGCCCGCTCCGCCGCCCGGCCGGCCCGACAACGACGGCGACGGCGACGGCGACGGCGACGGCGACCACCCCAGGCCGCACGACCCGCGCGGGCCGCACTGACCCGTCGCCCGGCCCTCAGGGCGTGTCGGACACGCCCTGAGGACGCGGAAACGCCGATCGGCCGCTGACCGGGATTCAGGTCAGCGGCCGATCGGCGTCACGACTGCGATGAGCTGTGGAGCATAGGAGATTCGAACTCCTGACATCTGCCTTGCAAAGGCAGCGCTCTACCAACTGAGCTAATGCCCCTCGACGGCACCGCGGGTGCCGACGGGCACTAGCGTACCGGGTTCCGGCGCCGTTCCCGGCGCCCTCCCCCCGGGCCGACCGGACCTGCCGCCGAGGCGGCGTCCGGGCGGTGCCTGGGATCCGGCCGATCCGGTCGGGTGACCGGGCCGGCCGGCCCTGGAGGCGCGGTGAAGCGCCTCCGAAGATCGTTGATCGTCGGATCGTCCGGGCTCAGCGACCGGCCGGAACCGGGTCGGTGGCCTCGGTCCACAGGTCCTGCTCGGCGCGGTCCGCCTGGACCTGACGGTAGACAAAGAAGCCGCCGAGGGCGACCAGGGCGACCAGGAGAAGCTTCTTCACCGCGGGACCTCGTCCTTCTTGCGTTGGCGGACTCAAGAGCCGGTGCTCCGGCCGGACTGACCGGGCCGACGAGTCCAGATGTGTTTCGATCGCGAACGGGCTGCCGGGTGCCAGACTGCCCTTGCGGCCGATGATACACACCAGTGTCCCAATCGTGACCAGCCACCGCTGCGGCCAACCCGGCGGTCCGGGCCGAGGATTGACGCCGCACCTCCTGCCGTACGGCCGACCCTCCCCGGCCGGGCCCTACGGCGTGCCCGGCGGGGCGCAGGACGGGTGGTCCGACGAGCGGTCGGACGGGCGGTTCGACGGCGTCACCACCACGGCCTTCCCGCCCGCCAGGTCGACCTTCGTCCGGGGCGGCGCCCCCTCGCCCTCCTCGTCGCGCAGCATCAGGGTCGTGCCGCGTTCGTCCAGCTCGTGCTGCTTGCCGGCGGCGAACTGCGCGTGCAGCTGCTCGAAGCCGGTGGCCGAGATCTGCCCCTCCCGGCCGGTCCCCCGCCACGGCACCCAGCGTGACCGGCGCGCCCGCAGCGCGAGCTGGTCGACCACCGCGAGCACCACCAGGGCGCAGACCAGTCCGGGGATGCTCATCGCCCAGAAGACCGCCATGTCGTCACCATCCCTCCACACGTTCCCTCCCCGGAGAACAGCCCGGCGGGACGCGCGGTTCCCGCAACGGCGGGGGAAACGTCGAAGGGCCCGGAGTGAATCACTCCGGGCCCTTCGCGGTGGTGGGCCTAACAGGACTTGAACCTGTGGCCTCTTCCTTATCAGGGAAGCGCTCTAACCGTCTGAGCTATAGGCCCTTGCCGCACTGAAAGATTAGCGGACCGATGGCCGATCTCCCAAATCCGGGCCGACGGGGTTCCCGGCGGGCACCCCGCCGACCAGCGGCGGCGCTCCGGCGGCCGGGCGCAGCAGCCATTCCTCGCGGGTCGCCGGGAGGCCGGCCGAGCCCTCCTCGGTGCTGCGGACGGCGAGGATCTGGTTGATCCCGATCCGGTTCTCCTCGAAGGCGAGCGCGCTGGCGGCCATGTACAGCCGCCAGACCCGGGCCCGGCCGCGGCCGACCAGCCGGACCGCCTCGCTCCAGTGCGCCTCCAGGTTGGCCACCCATTCGCGCAGGGTCAGCCCGTAGTGCTCGCGCAGCGACTCGACGTCCCGGACCTCGAAGCCGGCCTCCTCCAGCCGGGCCACGGTGGAACCGACGGGGGAGAGCTCGCCGTCGGGGAAGACGTAGCGGTCGATGAAGGGGCTGGTGCGGTGCGGCTCACCGGGGCGGTCGGGGCGGCGGGCGATCTGGTGGTTGAGCAGCCGGCCGCCGGGCACCAGCAGCCGGTGCAGGCCCTCGGCGTAGACCCGGTACTGCTCGGAGCCGACGTGCTCGGCCATCCCGACGCTGGAGATCGCGTCGAACGGGCCGTCGACGATCTCCCGGTAGTCCTGGAGCCGGACCTCCACCCGCCCGGCCAGGCCGGCCTCCTCGACCCGCCGGCGGGCCAGCGCGACCTGCTCCCGCGAGATGGAGACACCGACCGCGGTGACGCCGTAGTGCTCGGCCGCGTGCAGCAGCAGCGAGCCCCAGCCGCAGCCGACGTCCAGCAGGCGCATCCCGGGCCGGAGGCCGAGCTTGCGGCAGATCAGGTCGAGCTTGGCCTCCTGGGCGGCCTCCAGGCTCTTGGCCTCCGGGGTCCAGTAGGCGCACGAGTAGACCATGGAGGAGCCCAGGACGAGCCCGTAGAAGTCGTTTCCGACGTCGTAGTGGTGGCTGATGGCCGCGCGGTCCCGGCTGCGGCTGTGCAGCCGCCCGCGGGCCCTGCGGACCTCCTCCTGGGGCGGCGTGGGCTCGGGGCCGAGCGCCCCGGCCCGCAGCGCGGCCGCGAGGACGCGGCGCCCGCCGGCGCCGAGCACGTCCCGCGGGCCGAGGTCGAGGCGGCGGATCTCCGGCCGCTCGACGAACCGGGCGACGGCCGAGAGCACCTCGTAGAGGTCGGTGCCGGGGGTGATCTCCAGGTCCCCCGCGACGTACGCCCGGGCCAGGCCCAGCTCGCCCGGCTGCCAGAGCAGGCGGCGCAGGGCCCGCCGGTTGCGCAGGACGACCGTGGGGGCTCCCGGCGGCCCGGCGACGCTGCCGTCCCAGGCCTGGACCCGCAGCGGTACCGGAACCCCCAACAGCCCGTCCAGGGCCTCGACCAGTTGACCTGCGAGCTTCGCCACCGCGCGCCTCCGTCCAGCCGTCCTGCGGAACGTTTCCTGACCCGGTCGGGCGGACCGGGGGCGGCCTGCGGCACTCCCAGGCGTGGACCGGGCGCCACCCAGCTAATCCCACCGCGGCCGGCCCGCTCCCGGGCGGCACGCCGCGGGCGGCCGGCTGTCACCCGAAATGCCGACGGGCCCCGCAGGCTGCAACAGCCTGCGGGGCCCGTCCATTCCGTCCGTGGACGGCGAACTGACCAGGGGTCAGGATCCGACCGGGGTCAGTCCTCCTCGGCCAGGGTCAGCTCGACGCCGCCGGTGAAGCCGGCCGCCGCGTTGTAGATGAACGCCGAGAGCGTGGACAGCGCCGTCAGCAGGACGACGTCGACCACGGCGATCAGCGAGGTGAAGGTCATCACCTTGCCGAAGCCCACGTAGTCCATCAGGTTGAGGCCGCCGGTGCTGTCCGAGCCGGTGACGTCCTTGAGGGTCTTGGTCAGCGAGTCGAAGACGCCGAGCGAGTCCAGCGTCATCCACAGCACCGCCGCGGCCACGATGATGATGATCCCGACGGCCAGCGACAGCAGGAAGCTGACCTTCATCACCGACCACGGGTCCACCTTGGTCACCCGCAGCCGGGCCTTGCGGGTCCGGCCGAGGCCGACACCGGCGGCCGCCGGTGGGGCGGCCGGGGCCGGCCGGCGCGCCGTGCCCGGGACGGGCGTGCCGCCGGGCGGGGTGTTGCCGCTGGTCCGGGTCCCCCGGGCCGGGGTCGGCTGCCCCTTGGCATAGGTGGTCGGCTGCGAGAATCCGCTCGCGCCCGGCGCCGGGGCCCCCGGCGGCGGGGGCGTCTGTCCGCCGTAGGTCGCGCCGCCCTGTCCCGCTCCGCCGACCGGTGGCATCAGCGAGGTGGACGCGGCCGAGTGCTCGGCCGGCGGCTGCGGCGCGCCGTACCCACCCCCGCCCTGCGCGCCCGGACGGCCGCCGGAGGGTCCTCCCGCAGCACCCGTGGCTCCACTCACCTGGTCCTCCCGCACTTCCCACCAGGACGGCGGCACCGCCCTGCTTCGTCACTCGTCATCCAGCGCCCGGCGGGATTGCCCGGAACTGGTGGGCGGCCGGTGCCGCCACGCCCCTCTATCAGGACGCGACGGCACCGGCCCGTGGTTCGGTTCAGACCTCGGCGTCGCCGCCGGCCGTCGTCTCCGCACCCTCAGCCGTTTCGGTGGAAGCGGTGTCCGCGACCTCGTCCTCCACCGTCTCCTCGTCCTCGGCTTCCGCGTTGCGGGCCATGCCCACGACCGCGTCGCGCTTACCGAGGTTGATCAGTTGGACGCCCATGGTGTCACGTCCGGTTTCACGAACTTCGGAAACCCTTGTGCGGATCACCCCACCCGACAGGGTGATCGCCATGATCTCGTCGGTGTCGTCGACCACGAGCGCGCCGACCAGCGAGCCCCGGCCCTCGACGATCTTCGCCGCCTTGGTGCCGTAGCCGCCACGCCCCTGGACACGGTACTCGTCCACGGCCGTGCGCTTGGCGTACCCGCCGTCGGTGGCGGTGAACACGTACGTTCCCGGGCGGACGACGTTCATCGAGAGCATTTCGTCGTCCTCGCGGAAGGCCATGCCCTTGACGCCGGAGGTCGCGCGGCCGGTGGGCCGCAGCGCGTCGTCGGTCGCGGTGAAGCGGATCGACTGGGCCTTCTTGGAGACCAGCAGCAGGTCGTCCTCGGCGGAGACCAGCTCGGCGCCGATCAGCTCGTCGTCCTGGCCCTCCTCGTCCTGGCGCAGGTTGATCGCGATCAGGCCGCCGGAGCGCGGGGAGTCGTAGTCCTTCAGCGCGGACTTCTTCACCAGGCCGGCCCGGGTGGCGAGGACCAGGTAGGGCTTGTCCTCGTAGGTGCGCACGGCCATCACCTGGGCGATGTGCTCCTCCGGCTGGAAGGCCAGCAGGTTGGCCACGTGCTGGCCGCGGGCGTCGCGCCCGGCGTCCGGGAGCTCGTAGCCCTTGGCGCGGTAGACCCGGCCCTTGTTGGTGAAGAACAGGATCCAGTTGTGCGTCGTCGTCACGAAGAAGTGGTCGACGATGTCGTCCTGCTTGAGCTGCGCTCCGCGCACGCCCTTGCCGCCGCGCTTCTGCGAGCGGTAGAGGTCGGAGCGGGTCCGCTTGACGTAGCCGCCACGGGTGATCGTGACGACGATGTCCTCCTCGGCGATGAGGTCCTCGATCGAGAGGTCGCCGTCGGACGGGATGAGGGTGGAGCGCCGCTCGTCGCCGTACTTCTCGACGATCGCGGTGAGCTCCTCGGAGATGATCTCCCGCTGGCGGGTCGGCGAGGCCAGGATCGCGTTGTACTCGTCGATCTTGCGCTGCAGCTCGTCGTGCTCGTCCATGATCCGCTGGCGCTCCAGGGCGGCCAGGCGGCGCAGCTGCATCTCCAGGATGGCGTTGGCCTGGAGCTCGTCGATGGAGAGCAGCCCCATCAGGCCGGTGCGGGCCGCGTCGGCGCTCGCCGAGGCCCGGATCAGCGCGATGACCTCGTCGATCATGTCCAGGGCGCGCAGCAGGGCGCGCAGGATGTGGGCGCGCTCCTCGGCCTTGCGCAGCCGGAAGGTGGTGCGCCGGACGATGACCTCGACCTGGTGGTTGACCCAGTGCCGGATGAAGGCGTCCAGCGACAGCGTGCGCGGCACGCCGTCGACCAGGGCCAGCATGTTGGCGCCGAAGTTGGTCTGCAGCTCGGTGTGCTTGTAGAGGTTGTTCAGCACGACCTTGGCGACGGCGTCGCGCTTGAGCACGACCACCAGGCGGGTACCGGTGCGGGACGAGGACTCGTCGCGGACGTCGGCGATGCCGGCGACCCTGCCGTCCTTGACCAGGTCGGCGATCTTCAGCGCGAGGTTGTCCGGGTTGACCTGGTACGGCAGCTCGGTGATCACCAGGCACTGGCGGCCCTGGATCTCCTCGACCTCGACCACGGCGCGCATGGTGATCGAGCCGCGGCCGGTGCGGTAGGCGTCGTCGATCCCGCGGTGGCCGACGATCAGCGCGCCGGTGGGGAAGTCGGGGCCCTTGATCCGCTCGATCAGGGCTTCGAGCAGCTCCTCGTTGGAGGCGTCCGGGTGCTCAAGCGCCCAGAGCGCGCCGGAGGCGACCTCGCGCAGGTTGTGCGGCGGGATGTTGGTGGCCATGCCGACCGCGATGCCGGTGGCACCGTTGACCAGCAGGTTGGGGATGCGCGCCGGCAGGACGGTCGGCTCCTGCGAGCGGCCGTCGTAGTTGGACGCGAAGTCGACGGTGCCCTCGTCGATGTCGCGCATCATCTCCATGGCGAGCGGCATCATCTTGCACTCGGTGTAGCGCATGGCCGCGGCCGGGTCGTTGCCCGGGGAGCCGAAGTTGCCGTTGCCGTCCACCAGCGGCATCCGCAGCGACCACGGCTGGGCCAGGCGGACGACGGTGTCGTAGATGGAGGTGTCACCGTGCGGGTGGTAGTTGCCCATGACGTCGCCGACGACGCGGGCGCACTTGTAGTAGCCCTTCTCGGGGCGATACCCGCCGTCGTACATCGCGTAGAGCACGCGCCGGTGCACCGGCTTGAGCCCGTCGCGGACCTCGGGGAGCGCCCGGCTGACGATCACGCTCATCGCGTAGTCGAGGTACGAGCGCTGCATCTCGGTCTCGAGCTCGACCGGCTCGATCCGCATGGTCACCTGGGCGGTGGCCTCGGCGGCTGTGGGGGTCTCGGGCTGTTCGCCTTCGGGACGGTTGTCGTCGACCACTGGTGGTCAGTTTCCTTTCACGCGGACTGGTACGTGCTTCGCTGCCGGTCGGGCGGCGTCACACGTCCAGGAAGCGGACGTCCTTGGCGTTGCGCTGGATGAAGGAGCGGCGTGCCTCGACGTCCTCGCCCATCAGCACGGAGAACAGCTCGTCGGCGCGGGCGGCGTCCTCCAGGGTGACCTGGAGGAGCAGCCGGTGCTCGGCGTCCATGGTGGTGACCCGGAGCTCCTCGGCGTTCATCTCGCCGAGACCCTTGAAGCGCTGGATCGCGTCGTCCTTGGGGAGCCGGCGCCCGGCCTCGACCCCGGCCGCGATCAGCGCGTCGCGCTCGCGGTCGGAGTAGGCGTACTCGAAGTCGTCCTTGCCCCACTTGATCTTGTACAGCGGCGGCATGGCGAGGTAGACGTACCCGGACTCGACCAGCGGCCGCATGAAGCGGAACAGCAGGGTGAGCAGCAGGGTGCGGATGTGCTGACCGTCGACGTCGGCGTCCGCCATCAGGACGATCTTGTGATAGCGGAGCTTGGACTCGTCGTAGTCCTCCTGGATGCCGCAGCCGAAGGCCGAGATGAGCGCCTGGACCTCGGTGTTCTGCAGCACCTTGTCGATCCGGGCCTTCTCGACGTTCAGGATCTTGCCGCGGATCGGCAGGATGGCCTGGGTGCGCGGGTCGCGGCCCTGCTTGGCCGAGCCGCCGGCGGAGTCACCCTCGACGATGAAGATCTCGCACTCGGCCGGGTCCTTGGACTGGCAGTCGGAGAGCTTGCCCGGCAGCGAGGCGGACTCCAGCAGGCCCTTGCGGCGGGTGAGGTCGCGGGCCTTGCGGGCGGCGACGCGCGCGGTGGCGGCCTGGATGGACTTGCGGATGATGTCCGAGGCCTCGTTGGGGTTGCGGTCCAACCAGTCGTTGAGGTGCTCGTGGACGACCTTCTGGACGAAGGTCTTCGCCTCGGTGTTGCCGAGCTTGTCCTTGGTCTGGCCCTCGAACTGCGGCTCGCCGAGCTTGACCGAGATGATCGCGGTCAGACCCTCGCGGATGTCCTCGCCGGAGAGGTTGTCGTCCTTCTCCCGGAGCAGCTTCTTGTCCCGCGCGTAGCGGTTGACCAGGCCGGTCAGCGCCGCGCGGAAGCCCTCCTCGTGGGTACCGCCGCCGTGCGTGTGGATGGTGTTGGCGAAGCTGTAGACCCCCTCGGTGTAGGAGGAGTTCCACTGCATCGCGATCTCCACCGAGATCGCCCTGTCCTTGTCCTCCGCCTCGAAGTCGATCACCGAGGGGTGGATCACCTCGCCCTTGCGGGAGTTGAGGTGGGCGACGAAGTCGGCGATGCCGCCGTCGTACTTGTACGTGACGGTGAGCGGCTTGCCCTCCTCGTCCACGTGCTCGGGGCGCTCGTCGGTGAGCGAGATGGAGAGGCCCTTGTTGAGGAAGGCCATCTCCTGGAAGCGCCGGGACAGCGTCTCGAAGGAGTAGACCGTGGTCTCGAAGATCTCCGGGTCGGCCCAGAAGGTGACGGTCGTGCCGGTCTGCTCGGAGCCCTCGTGCGTGGCCAGCGGAGCGGTCGGCGCACCGGCCTTGTAGTCCTGGGTGAAGCGCGAGCCGTCGCGGTGGATCTCCACCGACAGGCGGGTGGACAGCGCGTTCACGACCGAGACGCCGACACCGTGCAGACCGCCGGAGACGGCGTAGCCGCCGCCGCCGAACTTGCCGCCGGCGTGCAGGACGGTGAGCACGACCTCGACGGCCGGCTTCTCCTGGCCGGGGACGATGTCCACCGGGATGCCGCGGCCGTTGTCGACGCAGCGGATGGCGCCGTCGGCCATGATCGTGACGTCGATGGTGTCGGCGTACCCCGCCATCGCCTCGTCGACGGAGTTGTCCACCACTTCCTGCACCAGGTGGTGCAGGCCTCGCTCGCCGGTGGAGCCGATGTACATGCCGGGGCGCTTACGGACGGCGTCGAGGCCTTCCAGCACCTGGATGTTGCTACCGGTGTAGGAAGCCTGGTCGGTCTGGTCTGGGATCTGGCTGGGGTTGCCGGAATCGGCCACGAAGCGCCCTCTCTGGCACAGCACGGGCCGCATTCCCGCCCCGTGTGGGCGGGCGTGCGACCACGGCGTTTCGACTCGGTTGCCACTAGCAACAGTGTTTGGCTCTCAGTCTACCGGTACGACTGACAGAGATGGGCGTTTGGCAGCCCTTGAAGGCAGATATGCCGCCCTGAATCCCCTCTGGACATGTCCCGATACTCGCCCCGGGGGCCCAGAGCGCCTGGAAGGGCTGTCAGGGATTCCGGAAGATCGCGGTCCGCTCCGCGCCCCCGGCGACGGGCCGGCAACCCGGTCAGCCCCAGGTGTCGCCCGGCCCCTTGCTCCCCGGAGCGCGCAGCCGGCCGTAGCCGCGGGCGGGCGCCGCCGGGCCCAGCACCTTGATGGTGCGGACCGTGCCGTGGCCCAGCTCGTGGTTCAGACGGGCTACCAACTGTCTTGCCAGCCACCGCAGTTGGGTGGCCCATGCGGTGGAGTCGCACTGCACGGTGAGCACCGCGGCGGTGTCGTCGTAGGAGGAGGGGTGGCAGTGCGCGGCGATGTCCGGGCCGACGATCTGGGGCCAACGGCCCATCACCCCGCCGACCGCGGCCGAGGACTCCCAGCCCCGTTCGGTCAGCAGCCGGTTCAGCGCCGCCCCCAGCGGGACCGGGTCACGGCCGTCCGACCGGGCTCCGCTGCGCAGGCCGTGCCGCTTCGCCTCGCGCTTCTCCCGGACCTGCTCGCCGCGCTGCCGCGCCTGGGCCCGGGCCGCCCGCAGCGCGGAGCGGGCGAGGTCGGCGCCGGTCGGCGCCGGGTCGCCCGGCCGGGGGGAGTGCTCCGCCGGCTCGCTCACGGCGATCTCCTTTCCCCAGCCTGTGGACAACGGTCGCGGACGCGCGCCGGTGAGCCGTCCAGCCTACGGGAGTGCCCGGACGGCGATTGCGAAGGTGCGGGGGGAGTCAGGCGTCGATCCGGCGGACGGCGCCGTCGGCGACCGCGAACCGGGCGCCGGCCAGCGTCTTCGGCACGTCCTCGGCGACCGCCGCGGTGACCAGCACCTGCTCGCCGCCGGCCACCAGTTCGGCCAGCCGGTCCCGGCGGGCCGCGTCCAGCTCGGCGAACACGTCGTCCAGGATCAGCACCGGCTCGCCGCCGTCGGCGCGCAGCAGCTCGTACGAGGCCAGCCGCAGCGCCAGCGCGAACGACCAGGACTCGCCGTGGCTCGCGTAGCCCTTGGCGGGCAGCGGGCCGAGGCTGAGCACCAGCTCGTCGCGGTGCGGGCCGACCAGGGTGATGCCCCGGTCCACCTCCTGCTTGCGGACCGCCTGCAACGCGTTCAGCAGCTGCTCCTCGGCCTGCTCGCGGCTGGTCGGCAGCCCGCCCTCGAAGGAGCTGCGGTACTCCAGGACGGTGTCGCCACCGCCCGGGGCCAGCTGCCCGTACGCGGCCGCCACCAACGGCTGGAGGGAAGCCACCAGCTGGATCCGGAAGGCCGTCAACTCGGCTCCGGCCCTTGCCAGATGGCCGTCCCAGACCTCCAGGGTGGAGAGGTCGGCGCCCTTGCCGCCACCGGCCCGGCGGGCCATCGCGGCGGTCTTCAGCAGGGCGTTGCGCTGCTTGAGGACCCTCTCGTAGTCCTGTCGGACCCCGGCCAGCCGGGGGGCCCGGGCGGTCAGCAGCTCGTCCAGGAAACGGCGGCGCTCACCCGGGTCGCCCTTGACCAGGCTGAGGTCCTCGGGCGCGAACAGGACGGTCCGCAGCAGGCCCAGCACGTCGCGCGGGCGGACGTTGTCGGAGCGGTTGATCCGGGCCCGGTTGGCCTTGCCCGGGGTCAGCTCCAGCTCGACCAGGGTGGTGCGGCCGCGGTCCACCACCGAGGTGCGGACCACCGCCCGCTCGGCGCCCAGCCGGATCAGTGGGGCGTCGGTGGCGACCCGGTGGCTGCCCAGCGTGGCGACGTAGCCGACCGCCTCGACCAGGTTGGTCTTGCCCTGGCCGTTGGGCCCGACGAAGGCCGTCACGCCCGGGTCGAGGGGAACCTCGACCCGGGCGTACGACCGGAAGTCGGCGAGCGACAGATGCGCGACGTGCATGGCTGTGGACTGCGCTCGCCTTCTGGGGAGGTGCGGGTTACTTGGACTCGACCGCGTGGCCGCCGAACTGGTTGCGCAGCGCGGCGATCATCTTCATCTGCGGCGAGTCGTCCTGGCGGGAGGCGAAGCGGGCGAACAGCGAGGCGGTGATCGCCGGCAGCGGCACCGCGTGGTCGATCGCGGCCTCGACGGTCCAGCGGCCCTCACCGGAGTCGGCGGCCCAGCCGCGCAGCTTCGCCAGGTGCTCGTCGTCGTCCAGCGCGCGGACGGCCAGGTCCAGCAGCCAGGAGCGGATGACGGTGCCCTCCTGCCAGCTGCGGAAGACCTCGCGCACGTCGGTGACCTCGGGGGCGGCCTCCAGCAGCTCCCAGCCCTCGGCGAACGCCTGCATCATCGCGTACTCGATGCCGTTGTGGACCATCTTGGCGAAGTGGCCGGCGCCCACGGCACCCGCGTGCACCGAGCCGAAGTCGCCCTCGGGCTTGAGCGAGTCGAACACCGGCTGGACGCGGGCCACGTGCTCGGCGTCGCCGCCGTACATCAGGGCGTAGCCGTTCTCCAGGCCCCAGACGCCGCCGGAGACGCCGCAGTCGACGAAGCCGATGCCCTTGGCGGCCAGCGCCTCGGCGTGCTTGATGTCGTCGGTCCAGCGGGAGTTGCCGCCGTCGACCACCACGTCGCCGGGGGAGAGCAGCTCGGCGAGTTCGTCGACGGTCGCCTGGGTGGCGGCGCCGGCCGGGACCATCACCCAGATCACCCGCGGGCCCTGAAGCTTGGCGACGAGCTCCTGGAGGCTCTCGACGTCGGAGATGTCCGGGTTGCGGTCGTAGCCGATGACGGTGTGGCCGGCGCGGCGGATCCGCTCGCGCATGTTGCCGCCCATCTTGCCGAGACCGATGAGGCCGAGCTCCATGACCAAGTCCTTACCTGTGGTGACGTGCCTGCCGGCGGCGCCGTTGCCGCACGCCCCGAGCCTACGCGCTGCGGCGGTGGCGGCTCCCTGTGGTCGGGCCGACCGGGGGAGGACGCCCACAGGCTGTGCACAGCCGGTGTGCACAGCCTGTGGGTGACGGCCTGCGGGCAGCGGCCTCGAGGTCAGCCGGAGAGGCGGACCGGCATGATCAGGTACTGGTACGCCTTGTCCTCCTCGGCGTCCACCGAGGCCTTGCCGCTGAGCAGCGCGGGCTTGGTCGGCGTGGTGAAGCTCAGCTGGGCGTAGGCGGAGTCGATGGCCTTGAGGCCCTCCTCCAGGTAGCCCGGGTTGAAGGCGATCGAGATGTCGTCGCCCTCCAGGTCGGCGTCGATCCGCTCGGTGGCCTGGGCGTCGTCGCCCGAGCCCGCCTCCAGGGTCAGCACGCCCTGCTCGAAGCTGAGCCGGACCGGGGTGTTGCGCTCGGCGACCAGCGAGACGCGCTTGAGCGCCTCCAGGAAGGGCTGGGTCTGGATCGCGGCGACGGCGCTGAACTCCGTCGGGAACAGGCTGCGGAACTTGGGGAACTCGCCCTCCAGCAGCCGCGTGGTCGTCCGGCGGCCGGCGCCCTCGAAGCCGATCAGGCCCTCGCCCGCGCCGCCCGAGGAGAGCGCGATCGAGACGTTGTCGCCGCTGCCCAGGGACTTGGCGATGTCCTGCAGCGTCTTGGCGGGCACCAGGGCGACGGCCGAGATGTCCGACTGCTCGGGCTTCCACAGCAGGTCGCGGACCGCGAAGCGGTAGCGGTCGGTGGCGGCCAGGGTGATCCGGTCGCCCTCGATCTCGACCCGGACACCGGTGAGCACCGGGAGGGTGTCGTCGCGGCCGGCGGCCACCGCGGCCTGGCTGACCGCGGAGGCGAACACGTCGCCCGAGACGGTGCCCGTGGCGGTCGGCATCTGGGGCAGCGCCGGGTACTCGTCCACCGGGAGGGTGGGGAGGGTGAATCGGGAACTGCCGCAGACCACGCTGACCCGCTGGCCGTCGGTGGAGATCTCCACCGGCCGGTTCGGCAGGTTGCGCGAGATGTCGTTCAGCAGCCGACCGGAGACCAGGACGGTGCCGGCCTCCTCGATGTCGGCCTCCAGCTCGACCCGGGCCGAGACCTCGTAGTCGAAGCCGGACAGCGCCAGGCTGCCGTCCTGTGCCGTCAGCAGCAGGCCGGCCAGCACCGGCACCGGCGGCCGTGCCGGGAGGCTGCGGGCAGCCCAGGCCACCGCCTCCGCGAGGACGTCACGCTCCACCCGGAACTTCACCGGTAACCGCCTCCTGGATCGAGCGCTCCCGCTCGCACTCTGGTTCGTCTGATCATGATCGTCGGTCGGGCTGTCCACCGAGCTGTGCCACTCCGCTTCCAGTCGCCGAGGACAGTCTGACGTACTCCGCCGACAGACGGGGCAGACGGGCGGAAGCAAGCCGAACAGATGTCGGGGCGCGGTTGTCCACAGATTCGGGGCCCACCCACTTTCAAGCGAGTCGATGGGTCTAAATGTGTAGTGGTAGTAGTAGGGCCTGTGGAAACCGTGGATAACCCCGTTTCCCCAGGTCAGACCCACTTTTTTGTCCACAGCGGGTGTGGACGGCGGCTGTGGACGAACACGCGGTGCTGTGGACAGCGGAGCGTTACCCACAGGGCACGCTGGGTATCCACAGGTTATCCCCAGGGCTGTCCCCAGATCCGGGCCCGGTTATCCACGGGTGTCGGTCAACTTTACGTGACGCCTTTCACACCAGGGCATGAACGCCGCCCCACGCTTGTCGAACTGTGGATCATGCTGTGGACAACCTGGGGATAACCGCCCCTCCCCTGGGGACAACCGGTGGACAACCCGGATGGCCCATTGGCGACCCGTCAATTGTCCACACCCTGTGGATAACGGTTGTGCACAAGTCCACAGGCACCTGACCTGCGCGGAAGAGCGTAGCGGCGACACGCCTGTGGACGAATTCTGGATAACTTCGGACGCCCCGGCCTGTGGACTACGGGGAAGGTGCCCGCCCTGTGGACAACTGCCCTGCGCGGCCCCGGTTTTCGAATCACCGGTCAGATGTTCGGCGCGGGCTGTGGACTGGCGCAACGTCCGTCGACGGCATCTCTGCCCAGCCGGCGCCCGAGGCACACCTGCGGACATGAGAAAAGGGCGTCAGGATCGCTCCTGACGCCCTTTCCGGCCACCTCGGCGCCGGATCCGGCCCCGGCCCGCCACCGGCCCTGCGGCTAGCTCTTGATGCGGTTGGTCAGCTCGGTGACCTGGTTGTAGATCGACCGGCGCTCGGCCATCAGCGAGCGGATCTTGCGGTCCGCGTGCATCACCGTGGTGTGGTCGCGGCCGCCGAACTGCGCGCCGATCTTCGGCAGCGAGAGGTCGGTCAGCTCCCGGCAGAGGTACATGGCGATCTGACGGGCCGTCACCAGGACGCGGCTGCGCGAGGATCCGCAGAGGTCGTCCACACCCAGCCCGAAGTACGCGGCGGTCTGCTGCATGATGACCTGCGCGGTGATCTCCGGCCCGGCGTCCTCGTCCCCGCCCGGGATCAGGTCCTTGAGGACGATCCCGGCCAACTCCAGGTCCACCGGCGCCCGGTTGAGGTTGGCGAAGGCGGTGACCCGGATCAGGGCGCCCTCCAACTCCCGGATGTTGCGGGTGATCCGGGACGCGATGAACTCCAACACGTCGGCCGGGGCGTTGAGTTGCTCCTGGATCGCCTTCTTGCGCAGGATCGCGATCCGGGTCTCCAGCTCCGGCGGGGTGACGTCGGTGATCAGGCCCCACTCGAAGCGGTTGCGCAGCCGGTCCTCCAGCGTGGTCAGCAGCTTGGGCGGCCGGTCCGAGGAGAGCACGATCTGCTTGTTCGCGTTGTGCAGGGTGTTGAAGGTGTGGAAGAACTCCTCCTGCGTGGACTCCTTGCTCGCGAGGAACTGGATGTCGTCCACGAGCAGGATGTCCATGTCCCGGTAGCGCCGGCGGAAGGTGTCCGCCTTGCCGTCCCGGATCGAGTTGATGAACTCGTTGGTGAACTCCTCCGAGGACACGTAGCGCACCCGGGTGCCCGGGAAGAGGCTGCGCGAGTAGTGCCCGATGGCGTGCAGCAGGTGGGTCTTGCCCAGCCCGGACTCGCCGTAGATGAAGAGCGGGTTGTACGCCTTGGCCGGGGCCTCGGCGACCGCCACCGCCGCCGCGTGCGCGAAGCGGTTGCTGGCGCCGATGACGAAGGTGTCGAAGAGGTACTTGGGGTTCAGCCGGGCGGCCGGCTCGTCCTTGCGGGAGCCGCCGCCCGGCGGGGCGCCGGGCGGGGCGGGCACGCCGGGGACGGCCGGGCGTTCGGTGGCGCGCTCCGGCGCGTTCTTGTCCGCGGGACGGCCGCCGGCCGGGCGTGAGCCGGGGGCGCGGCGGCCGGCGCCGGCGCGGGGCTGCTCGTTCGGGCCGGGGCCGTAGGCGCCGCCGAACAGGTCGCCCTGGGTGGTCGCGGGCGGGCCGGGCATCGGGCGCGGCGCCGGCCGGGACGGCTCGTCGGCCTCGCGGTAGCCGGGGGGCTGCTCCTGGTAGCCGCCGCCCTGCTCGGGGTAGCCGCCCTGTTCCTGGTACCCGTTCTGGTCGGGGTAGCCGCCGCCCTGCTCCGGGTAGCCACCCTGCTCGGGGTAGCCGGGCCAGGCCGGGCCGGCCGCCGGGCCGCCGTACGGCGCGGGGCGCTGCTCGTAGCCGCCGGTGTCGTAGCGGGGCCGGTCGTAGTCCTGCTCGTACGGCTGCTGGTAGTCCTGGCCGCCGTAGCCGCCGGCATCCTCCCCGGTCGGGCCGGGGTACGGCTCGGCCGGGGCCTGGGCGGCGGGTGCGGGGGTGGTCGGGACGGCGTTGGCGTCGACCATCACGGCGATCCGCACCGGGCGGCTGAGCTCGCGGCTGAGGGCCTCGGTGAGCTGCGGCAGCAGCCGGCCCTCCAGCACCTGCTTGGCCCGCTCGTTGGGGGTCGCCAGCAGGGCGGTGTCGTGCATCATCCACATCGGCTGGGTGCGCTGCACCCACTGCTTGTCCATCTCCCCGACGTCCGGGTCGCTGACCAGCCGCTCGACGACTCTCGCCCAGACCGGGACGAGGTCGCTGTTGACATCAGCCACTGGTGCACGCTTTCTCGGTTCCCCGCGGCTCCAGCAGGGGGTGGTGGATCAGGAGACTGTGGATCGGCGGGTCCGTCTCCGGCGGACCGACCCCACGAGGAAGAACACGAAGAACAAACCAGACAAGTCCTGCAACGGTAGTCAGCGAACAGAGCCGGATCAAGTCGTTGTCCACAGGCTGTGGGCGAAGGGGACTCCGGGCACCCTCTGGGGGGGCCGCTCGAAAAAGCTGGTTTGACCCTCGTGCCCCGTCCCGCGTACCGTAACCAGGTCGAGTTGTCGATGGCCGCTGCCGCATGTCCGCGGGTCCACCCGCTCCATAAGGCGCGCAGCACGGGCGCCGTGGATTGCCCTGAACCCCAGCCGAACTGGGGCGATGGGTCGGATTTCCGAATCAGGGGAGATCACGCGGACGCACGGTGACGGCCAAGCGATCCCCCGTCATCCTACGATTCACCTCAGGAGCCCCCGAGTGAGCAAGCGCACCTTCCAGCCGAACAACCGTCGTCGCGCGAAGACCCACGGCTTCCGGCTGCGTATGCGTACCCGCGCCGGCCGCGCCATCCTGGCTGCCCGCCGTGGCAAGGGCCGCACCAGCCTGTCCGCCTGATCCACGACAGAGTCTGTTGTGCTGCCCTCCGAGAATCGGCTGCGGCGGCGCCAGGACTTCGCGACCGCGGTGAAACGCGGTCGCCGGGCCGGCCGGCCCCTTCTGGTCGTCCATCTCAGCAGAGAAGGCGACCCCAAGGGGCAGACCGACCGGACCAGCGACTCCCGCCCGCACGTCGCCGAGGGGACTCCTTCGGCGCGTGCGGGTTTCGTCGTGAGCAAGGCCGTCGGCCCGGCGGTCGTTCGCAACCTGGTCAAGCGCCGGTTGCGGCACCTCGTTCGTGATCGTCTGTCCAGGCTGCCCGCCGGTAGCCTGATAGTGGTGCGTGCGCTGCCCCAGGCCGCGACCGCCTCGTACCAGGACCTCGAACGTGACCTGGACGCGGCGCTGAAACGGTTGCTGAAGGTGGAGTCCGCCACGACGGCGCCGACGGGAGCAGGACGATGAAGTTCCTGCTGATGGGTCTGATCAGGGTCTACCAGTGGACCATCAGCCCACTGCTCGGTCCGGTCTGCCGCTACTACCCCTCCTGCTCGCACTACGGCTACGAGGCCGTGAAGGTGCACGGGGCGGTCAAGGGCGGCGGACTGACCGTGTGGCGCATCCTGCGCTGCAATCCGTGGACGCCCGGCGGGGTCGATCACGTTCCGCCGCGTAAGCATCCGGTGTGGCACCGGCGGCTGCGAGACTGGCTGAGCAGCCGGTCCGCCACCGGACAGCCGGTGACCACGACCCCCGCCGGTCCGGACCCCGAGGGCCCGGCGACCATTGGCCCCGAGGGGCCAATCCACATGTCCAAGGAGCCTGACCGGTGACCTTCTCCTTCCTGAATCCCCTGTACACAGCGGTGTCCTGGATCATCGTCCAGTTCCACTCGCTGTACAGCAACATCTTCGACCCGGACGGTGGCTGGGCCTGGGGTCTGGCCATCGCCTCGATGGTGGTCGTCATCCGGATCTGCCTGATCCCGCTCTTCGTGAAGCAGATCAAGGCGACCCGGGCCATGCAGGCGATCCAGCCGAAGATGAAGGCCATCCAGGAGCGCTACAAGAACGACAAGCAGCGCCAGTCCGAAGAGATGATGAAGCTGTACAAGGAGGCGGGTACCAACCCGTTCTCCAGCTGCCTTCCCATCATCGTGCAGGCGCCGTTCTTCACCGCCCTCTACGGCGTGCTCGCCAAGGTCGCCAAGAGCGAGCCGATCGGCGTCATCCACGGCGACCTGCTGCTGAGCGCCGGCAAGGCGCACATCTTCGGTGCCCCGCTCTCCGCGACCTTCGTCAGCAGCCACGAGACCAGCGTCAAGATCGTCACCGCGGTGATGATCATCATGATGTCGCTGTCGCAGTTCATCACCCAGCGCCAGCTGATGACCAAGAACGTCGACCTCACGGTCAAGACGCCGTTCATGCAGCAGCAGAAGATGCTGATGTACGTCTTCCCGGTGATGTTCGCCGTGATGGGCATCAACTTCCCCGTCGGTGTCCTGGTCTACTGGCTGACCACCAACGTCTGGTCGATGGGCCAGCAGCTGATCGTCATCCACAACAACCCGACCCCGGGCAGCAAGGCGTGGGACGAGCGGCAGGTCCGTCTGAAGAAGGCCGGCCGGCTGAACCCGGACGGTTCGGAGATCAAGGGCGCGCTCTGGGGCCTGCTGCCCCCGTCCAAGTCGACCCTCGACGCCGCCTCGGCGGCGGCCGCCGTGGTCGAGGAGTCGGCGCAGGCGCGCCGCCAGCAGCCCCGCAAGCAGACCAAGGCGCAGCGCCAGCAGAGCGGTGCCGGTCAGCAGACCGCCGACCTGACCAAGGACACCGAGGCCCCGGCCGAGGAGCCCGCCGACACCGTCCCGGCCGACTCCGGTGCCAAGCCGGCGGCCGCCCAGCAGGGCCCGGCCAAGCCCGGCGCGGCCAAGCCGGGCACCGCTCGGCAGCAGCCCAAGCGTGGCGGCCAGCGGCCGAAGAAGAAGTCCTGACCGGCCCTGGACCCGTTGTGACAGCGCGCAGAGCTTCGTTCCCGGCCCACCAATCTGGGCCCATCTCCGAAGGAGTCCATCAGTGACGGAAGGCACCACCTCCGCCGTCGAGGCCGAGGCCGCCGCCAGCACCGACGAGATCGTCATCGCCCGACTGGAGCAGGAGGGCGACATCGCGGCGGACTACCTGGAGGGTCTGCTCGACATCGCCGACCTCGACGGTGACATCGACATGGACGTCGAGGGCGACCGCGCCCTGGTCTCCATCGTCGGTGAGGGCAACGACCGCGCGCTGCAGCGCCTGGTCGGCCAGGACGGCGAGGTGCTGGAGGCGCTGCAGGAGCTGACCCGGTTGGCTGTCCACCGGGAGACCGGGGAGCGCAGCCGCCTCATGCTGGACATTGCCGGCTTCCGGGCCCGCAAGCGTTCCGAGCTGGCCGCGCTCGGTGCCGAGGCCGCCGAGCAGGCGAAGAGCAGCGGCGAGCAGGTCAAGCTGCGGCCGATGACGCCCTTCGAGCGCAAGGTCGTCCACGACGCGGTCGCGGCCGCCGGTCTGCGCAGCGAGTCGGAGGGCGAGGAGCCCGAGCGGTGCGTGGTCGTGCTGCCGGTCTGAGGCCGGCGGTACGACGACCGGCCGCCGAGGCGGCCGGTGGGCTTCACCGGACGCGACCCCGTCCGCCTCGTGCGGGCGGGGTCGTCGTCCCTTCGCGGGGCGTGGGCCCGGCGCGAGATGTTTCACGTGAAACTGTGCGGAGAGCGGGTCGGTGGATCCGGGGATCGGAGAGGTCGAGATGGACACGGAGAACGCGGCCGCTGGCCGGCCGGGGGCGGACGACGTGAATCCGGCCGCTGCGGGGCCGGCCGCCGAGGCGGTCGAGGCGACCGAGGTGCCCGAGCTGGCCGAGGCCCCGGCCGTCGCCCGGGAGGTCTTCGGTGATCGTTTCGACGCCGCGGTCCGCTACACCGAGCTGCTGGCCACCGCGGGCGTGCGGCGCGGGCTGATCGGGCCGCGCGAGGTGCCCCGGCTCTGGGACCGGCACGTCCTCAACTGCGCGGTGCTCGCGGAGCTGCTGCCGGCCGGCTCCACCCTGTGCGACGTCGGCTCCGGTGCCGGCCTGCCGGGCATCCCGGTGGCGCTGGCCCGTCCGGACGTCTCGGTGACGCTGCTGGAGCCGCTGCTGCGGCGGACCACCTTCCTGGAGGAGGTCGTCCGGGAGCTGGGGCTGGAGAACGTCACGGTGCTGCGCGGCCGCGCCGAGGAGATGGTCGGCAAGCTCGCGGTGGACGTGGTGACCGCCCGGGCGGTGGCGCCGCTGGACCGGCTGGCCGGCTGGGGGATGCCGCTGCTCCGTCCGCACGGGCAGATGCTGGCGCTCAAGGGCGACAGCGCCGAGCAGGAGCTGGCCGACTCGCGGGCCGGGCTGACCAAGCTGGGTGCGGTCGAGTGGAGCGTGATCTCGGTCGGCGAGGGCACCCTGGAGACCTCGACCCGGGTGGTCCAGGTCAAGGCGGGGGAGAGCCCCGGCGGGGTGAAGGCCGCGACCCGGCGGGCGAAGGCGGCCCGGGCCGGACGGAACGCGGGCGCCCGGACCGGCGAGCGCAGCCGGGGCGGGCGGCGCCGCAGCCGCTGAGGCGGGTGACGCCGCAGCCGCTGAGGCGGGTGACGCCGGACACGCTCGACGACGGGCGGGTGGTTCCTCCTGAGGGGGGAGCCGCCCGCCCGTCGGCGTTCCGGTGGCCGTCGGGGTGACGGCCGGTCGACGGGAGGACACCGGAGTGTCGCAACGTCAGATTCCCGACATAGCGGGCATGGTGTTTCACGTGAAACGTCGCTCCTTGCTCTCGGGAATCCTCGGCCGCAGCCGGGCGGCGACTGTTGCCGCTCCGGTTTCACGTGAAACACTGACCCTCATGCAGGACTCGGAGACCATCGACCAGATCGATGACACGCCCATCGCGAGGGCTGCCCAGGCTGCGGTTCAGGCGATCGGCCGAGCGGGTGAGGGTCTTCCCCGCCCCGGCGCCACCCGGGTGATCGTGGTTGCCAACCAGAAGGGCGGGGTCGGCAAGACCACCACCACCGTCAACCTGGCCGCCTCGCTCGCCATGCACGGACTGCGCGTCCTGGTTGTCGACCTCGACCCGCAGGGCAACGCCTCCACCGCCCTCGGCATCGACCACCACGCCGAGGTGCCCTCCGTCTACGACGTCCTGGTCGAGGGCAAGCCGCTCGCCGACGTGGTGCAGCCGGTGGTGGACGTCGAGGGGCTGTTCTGCGTCCCCGCGACCATCGACCTGGCCGGCGCCGAGATCGAGCTGGTGTCGCTGGTGGCCCGGGAGAGCCGGCTCCAGCGCGCCATCGCCGCCTACGAGCAGCCGCTGGACTACGTCCTGATCGACTGTCCGCCCTCGCTGGGCCTGCTGACGGTCAACGCCCTGGTGGCCGGGCGGGAGGTGCTGATCCCGATCCAGTGCGAGTACTACGCGCTGGAGGGCCTGGGCCAGCTGCTGCGCAACGTCGAACTGGTGCGCGCGCACCTCAACCCCGCGCTGCACGTCTCGACCATCCTGCTCACCATGTACGACGCCCGGACGAGGCTGGCCGCCCAGGTCGCCGAGGAGGTCCGGACGCACTTCCCGCAGGAGGTGCTGAGCACCGCGATCCCGCGCTCGGTGCGCATCTCGGAGGCGCCCAGCTACGGTCAGACGGTCCTCACCTACGACCCGGGCTCGACCGGGGCGCTCTCCTACCTGGAGGCCGCCCGCGAGCTCGGGCTGCGCGCGGCGGGGACGGGCGGCGGCCCGCTCCTGGGGCAGCAGCGGCACGGCAGCGGTACGGGGCACGGAGCCCCGGTGGCACAGCACGGTACGACGGAGGGTCATCGGTGAGCGGTCGCAGGGGTTTGGGACGAGGGCTGGAGGCGCTGATCCGCCCCGCCGTGCCGGTGGACGGCGGGGCCGCGCCCGCACCGGCCCCGGTGGGGGCGACCGGCGCGACGTCCCCGACCTCGGTACCGACGCTGCCGACCGGCCGCGGCACGGTGGCGGCCCGGGCGGCCGCGGAGAAGCGGGCCGAGCAGGCGCAGCCGGCGCCGGCGGCCGGTGCCTTCTTCGCGGAGCTGCCGCTGGACGCGATCACGTCCAACCCGCGTCAGCCGCGTGAGGTCTTCGACGACGACAAGCTGGCCGAGCTGGTCGTCTCGATCAAGGAGGTCGGTCTGCTCCAGCCGATCGTGGTGCGCCAGGTCGCGCCCGATCGCTTCGAGCTGATCATGGGCGAGCGCCGCTGGCGCGCCTCCAAGGAGGCCGGGCTGAAGCAGATTCCGGCGATCGTCCGCGCCACCGAGGACGACAAGCTGCTGCTGGACGCCCTGCTGGAGAACTTGCACCGGGCCGAGCTGAACCCGTTGGAGGAGGCGGCCGCCTACGACCAGTTGCTGCGGGACTTCTCCTGCACCCACGACGAGCTGGCCGACCGGATCGGCCGCTCGCGTTCGCACGTCTCCAACACGCTGCGGCTGCTGAAGCTCTCGCCCACCGTGCAGAGCCGGGTCGCCGCCGGAGTGCTGACCGCCGGCCACGCCCGGGCGCTGCTCGGGGTGCCGGACGACGAGCGGCGGGAGCTGCTGGCCAAGCGGATCGTCGCGGAGGGCCTCTCGGTGCGGACCACCGAGGAGATCGTCGCGCTGATGGCCGAGGAGGAGGACCGGAAGCCGAAGCGCCAGGCGCCGAAGGCGGGCAAGCTGATCTCCCCGGCCTTCAACGATCTGGCGAGCCGGCTGTCGGACCGCTTCGACACCCGGGTCAAGGTCGAGGTGTCGCAGCGCGGCGGCAAGCTGGGCAAGGGCAAGGTGGTGCTGGAGTTCGGTTCGGTGGAGGACCTGAACCGGATCCTGGACAGCCTGGCCCCGGGCGAGGACGGTCTGCGGCTGTCGCAGGGCTGAGCCGGGCCGGGGACGACACCCGATGGGTGCATGTTCCGCGTGAGCACTGTTTCACGTGAAACATGCACCCGTCGGCGTCTGTGGGGGCATGCTCGACCGTGAAGTGGAGGAGGAGGTGCGGGGCATGGGACGCCGGATCGCTCCGCTGACCCTGGACAACCTCGCCGATCTGCCGACGACCTGCCGCTCCTGCGTGTTCTGGGAGCTGGACCCGGTCAGCGGGAAGGCGGCGGTGGAGTCCGGGAAGCCGGAGCTGGAGAAGGAGGGGTGGATCTCCGCGGTGCTGCTGGAGTGGGGGTCCTGCGGTCGGATCGTCTACGTGGACGACCAGCCGGCCGGCTTCGTGCTGTACGCGCCGCCCGCCTACGTCCCCCGGTCGCAGTCCTTCCCGACCAGTCCGGTCTCGCCGGACGCCGTCCAGCTGATGGTCAGCCGGGTGGTTCCGGGCTACCAGCGGCAGGGGCTCGGCCGGGTGCTGGTGCAGACCGTGGCCAAGGACCTGCTCGGGCGCGGGGTGCGGGCGATCGAGGCCTTCGGCTCGGCCGGTCCCGAGCCGGTCAGCTGCGTGCTGCCGGCCGACCACCTGCTCGCGGTCGGCTTCAAGACCGTCCGCTCGCATCACCGTTACCCGCGACTGCGGCTGGAGGCGCGCACCACGCTGTCCTGGCGGGGCGATGTGGAGGTGGCGCTGGAGCGGCTGCTCGGCGGGGCGCGCAAGGAGCCGGCGCTGCGGCCGTTCTGAGGCGGGTGGAAACGACGGCGGCGGGGCTCCCCGGTGTGGGGAGCCCCGCCGCCGTCGTACGGTCGACGACCGGTCGACCTAGATGAAGCCGTCCAGCTCGCGCAGCAGCGCGGCCTTCGGACGGGCACCGGTGATGGACTTCACCGGCTCGCCGCCCTTGTAGAGGATCAGGGTCGGGATCGAGATGACGCCGTACTGGGCGGCGGTCGCCTGGTTGGCGTCCACGTCCAGCTTGGCGATGGTCAGCTTGTCGCCGTGCTCGGACGCGATCTCGTCCAGGATCGGGGCGACCTGGCGGCACGGGCCGCACCAGGTGGCCCAGAAGTCGACGAGCACGGGCTTGTCGCTGTCCAGGACGTCGGCCTTGAACGTCGCGTCGGTGACGGTGGTGGTGGCGCCGGCCACGGGAACTCCTCGGGTTCGGACGGAGGGGGCTGCTGCCAGGTGAACAACGGGCGGGCCCGTTCTGTTTCGCCCTGGCCGGGGCGGGGGTGTTTCACGTGAAACGGGTGTCACACCCCCGCGGGGGTCGGTCGGTGGCGAGGGGGTCAGACCGCCACGGCGGCGGTGGCCTTGGCCTCCAGGTCGTCCAGGGCGGCGAGGTGGCGCTCGGCGTCCAGCGCGGCGGAGCAGCCGGTGCCGGAGGCCGTGATGGCCTGGCGGTAGGTGTGGTCCACGACGTCGCCGGCGCCGAACACGCCCGGGATGTTGGTCCGGGTCGAGGGCGCCTCGACCTTGAGGTAGCCCTCCGCGTCGAGGTCCAGCTGGCCCTTGAACAGGTCGGTGCGCGGGTCGTGGCCGATCGCGATGAACAGGCCGGTGACGGCCAGCTCGCGGGTCTCGCCGGTGGTGGTGTCGCGCAGGGTGACGCCGCTCAGCTTCGGGTCGCCGTGGATGGCCTCGACCGCGCTGTCCCACTCGAAGCGGATCTTCTCGTCGGCGAAGGCGCGCTCCTGCATCGCCTTGGAGGCGCGCAGGCTGTCCCGGCGGTGGATGATCGTGACGCTCTTGGCGAAGCGGGAGAGGAAGGTCGCCTCCTCCAGGGCGGTGTCGCCGCCGCCGACCACCGCGATGTCCTGGTCGCGGAAGAAGAAGCCGTCGCAGGTGGCGCACCAGGAGACACCGCGACCGGAGAGCTTGTCCTCGTTCGGCAGGCCGAGCTTGCGGTGCTGGGAGCCGGTGGTGACGATCACGGCGCGCGCCCGGTGCACGTTGCCCTCGGAGTCGGTGACGGTCTTGATGTCACCGGTGAGGTCGACCGAGACGATGTCGTCCGGGATCAGCTCGGCGCCGAAGCGCTCGGCCTGCGCCCGCATGTTGTCCATCAGCTCGGGGCCCATGATGCCGTCCCGGAAGCCCGGGAAGTTCTCGACCTCGGTGGTGTTCATCAGGGCGCCGCCGGCGGTGACGGCCCCCTCGAACACCAGCGGCTTGAGGGAGGCCCGCGCCGTGTAGAGCGCGGCCGTGTAGCCGGCCGGGCCGGAACCGATGATGATCACGTTACGGACGTCGCTCACTGCATCTCCTGGTTCGCATCGCGACCCGCGCTAGGTGCGGGGAGGGCGGTTCTGCTCCGCCGCCCGGGACAACGACTGACCAGTGTCTCGCATTCCCAGGCGGATCAGTACCAGGCGGCCGCACTGTGGGAGCGGCGCGGCGCCCCGCTCGTCGATCGCATGGGAACGGGGCCCCGATCCCCGGGACCTCCGATCCCCGGGACGTCAACGGGTGGGGACGGTGCGCTGCAGCACGACCGGGCCGCAGCCGGGGGAGCGCAGGTAGACGTCCGCGAACCCGGGCCGGCCGGGCGCCGGGTAGACCAGGACCTCGACCGGGGCGCCCGCGTAGCTGCCGTGGTCGGTGGCGAGCGGCACGCCCTCGGCGGGGGCCGGGCAGGACGGCGGGGAGGCCTGGGCGGTGAGCTCCTGGCGGCCGTCGGCGGGCATCGCGGCGGAGGGCTTGGCGGGCCCGGTCGGGCGCAGTCCGGGGGCGGTGCCCGACCGGGCCAGCAGCTGCTGGATCTGGGTGGCGAGCTGATCGTCCTGGTAGGTCGGGCCGGCTCCCGCGGCGTGGTCGGCGCGGGAGCTCTGCGCCGTGCCGGGGCTCGCGCCGGTGCCGAGGGAGGCGGAGGCGGGGGCGCCGGCGGACAGGGCCGGGTGCTGGTCGTCCTGGCCGGCCGGGTGCAGCAGCAGGGCTGCGCCGAGGGCGATCGCGGCCAGGGCGGCGGCCGCGCCGAGCAGCAGGCCGGCGCGCCGCCGCCGGGGGCGGGGGCGGGGCCGGCCCGGGCCGGTGGGCGCGGCGGGCCGGGAAGGGGGTGCGGCGGGCGCCGCGGCGGCCCGGGCGGCCGGGGCAGGGACGGCGGCCCGGGAGGCTCCGAGGGGGGCGTTCTCGGCCTCCTCCGCCGCTGCGGAGGCGGCGGCCGAGGCGAGGGCGGCGTCCAGCCGGGCGGCGACGTCGGCGGGCATCGGCGGGGCTTCGACGGCGCCGAGCAGTGCCTGGACCTCACCGAGTGCGTCGGCGGTCTCGCGGCACTCGGCGCAGTCGTCCAGGTGCCGACGCAGCGTCCGGGCGGCGTCGGCGGACTCGACCAGCCCCTCGGCGAGGTCGGCGAGCTCCTCGACGGAGGGGTGGTCCTCGGCGGGGCCGGGGGAGGAGAGGTGGGCCGTCATCGCGTGCTCGCGTCTCCTTCCAGAACCGTCCGACCGGTGTTCGGGCCTGCCCCTGTGACGGTGCCGGTGCCCGTCGGGTTCCCCGGCGCGTTCCGCCGAGGTGGCGGGGCCGTGCCGGGGGCGTTCGGTGTTTCACGTGAAACATCCGGCCCGCCGCCGCTCTCGCGCAGGTGGCGGACCAGCGGGAGCAGCCGGGCCCGGCCCCGGGCGCAGCGGCTCTTCACCGTGCCCACCGGGACGCCCAGCAGCTCGGCGGCCTCGGCGACGGGGTAGCCCTGCATGTCGACCAGGACCAGCGCGGCCCGCTGCTCGGCGGGCAGCTCGGCGAGCGCGGCGGCCAGCTCGCGCTGCACCTCGGCCCGGACCACCGGGGAGTCGGCCGGTTCCGCGGCGCCGACCAGGGTGTCCAGGCGCCGCGGGTCCTCGTCGAGCGGGGTGGTGCGGCGGGTGGCGCTGCGCCGGGCGCGGTCCAGACAGGCGTTGACCACGATCCGGTGCAGCCAGGTGGTGACCGCCGAGCGGCCCTGGAAGCCGGGGGCGGCGCGGAAGGCGGAGACCAGGGCGTCCTGGAGGGCGTCGGCGGCCTCCTCGCGGTCGCCCAGGGTGCGCAGGGCGACCGCCCAGAGCCGGTCGCGGTGGCGGTTCACCAGGAGGCCGAAGGCGTCCGGGTCGCCGGCGACGTGCCGGGCGAGCAGCGCCGCGTCGTCCTCCGCCACCGTCACCCCTCGCCCCCCTCGCCGTCGTTCCGCAGGCCGGACCTCCGGTCAGCCGGAGACCTTGACCTCGGCGACCTGCCCGCGGAACTTGCCATCCGTATCCTTCGGCAGGCTGGTCAGCCAGATCAAGAGGAAGCGGGTGTTCGTCGGGGCGTTGAGAGCGAAGTCGACGCTGCTGCCGCTCTTCTTCCCCACGGTCGTGAAGGAGGTCAGCGGCGCCTTCTGCGGGTTGTCCGCCGCCTGGCCGTTCGGGATCCGCAGCTCGGCCGTGGTGGTGCCGACGAACTGGACGCTCACCGAGCTGACGGCGTGCGGCGAGCCGAGGTCGATCAGCAGACCGGTGCCCTCCTTGTAGCCGCCCGGGACGAACTGGTCGTCGTAGCCGAAGGTCGGCCAGCTCGTGCTGGGGTCGCCGTCGATGGCCTTGGGGAGGGCCCAGGCGGATTCCGCCGAGTCGCCCTTCGGGTTGTACGAGAGGGCGGCCTTGGGCGCGATCGGCGTCGGATTGTGGGTGCTGGCCTGCGGGGTCGGCGCGTCGCTGGTGGCCGAGGCCCGCGGGGGGGTGCCCGGTCCGGTGTTGCGCAGGTTGTCCACGAACTGCCAGGAGGCGACGCCGATGGCGCCCAGGGCGACCGTCCAGGCCGTCGCCTTGACGACTCGGCGCAGCCGCCGCCGGGTGCGCCGGTTCGAGGTCGGCCGGGACGAGGCGGGCAGCGGGGCGACGGCCGGGTCGGCCACCCGGGTCGGGTTGGGCGCGGTCGGCAGCGCGTGGGTGTTGTGCCGGGGCGGGGCCGGGAAGGCGGGCAGCTCCGGTTCGGGCTGGCGGATCCGGGGCATCTGCGCGATCGCCCGGGTCAGCTCCTCCGGGGTGGTGATCGGCTCGGCGTGGTGCGGCGGGTGGTCGAACAGGGCCCGCGCGGCCAGCTCGGACAGGCCCTTGTGGACGCCCGCGCGGACCTGGTCCGGCGCGGCGTTCTGGAGGCCCTTGGGCAGGCCCTGGAGGTCGTAGCGGTCCTCCGGGTAGGGCCAGCGGTGGGTGAGCGCGGCGAACAGCAGGGCGCCGATCGCGCGGGTGTCGGTGCGCTCGGAGCCGTCGGTGCCGTCCTCGTCGGGCAGCCCGCGCAGGGCGGCGTCCACCGCGATGCCGTTGATCCGGTACTGGCCGCTGTCGGTGCGCAGCACGCAGCGCGGGGTGAGCCGCAGGTGGGCCTGGCCGCGCCGGTGGGCGGCGGCGACCGCGTCGGTCACCTGGCGGACCATCTGGTACGCCTCGTGCGGCTCCATCGGGCCGTCGGCGAGCAGCTTGGCGAGGTCGGAGGCGTGCGGCAGCCACTCCCGCACGACGTAGACCAGCTCGCCCTCCTGGACGGCGTCCAGGACCTGGACGAAGCGCGGGTCGCCGAGCAGGGCGGCGGACTTCGCGGCGGCGAGCACCTTGCGGGCGCGCTGGTGGCCGGAGGCCATCAGGTGGACGCCGACGGCCCGGCGCAGCTTCTCGTCGACCGCGCGCCAGCTGCTGAAGGTCTCGGTCTGGGAGATGCACTCCTCCAGCCGGTACCGGTGGCCGATCATGTCGCCGCTGTGCCGCAGCGGGGCGGGGAGGGTGCGGGGCAGGGTGGCGGTGTCGCGCGGGTCGACGGTGGGCTGCGGGTCGGTGGGGCGGCGCTTGGCGGCCGCGGGCTCCGGGGCGGCGGGCTTGCGCCGGGCGGTGCCCGCGGCCAGCTCGGCGGCGATCTCGTGGGCCGAGAGCGGAGCGGTGATCTCCGAGGTCTCCTCGCCGTGGGGGGTGTCCTGGCCGGCGTCGGAGGCGTCGGTGCCCGCGTCGGCGGCCACCGGGGTGTCCGGGGCGGCGCCCCGGTCCTCGGGCGCGTCCTCGGACGGGTCCTTGGAGGAGGTGTCGGCGGCGCCCGCCGGGGCGGCCTTCCCCGCCGTGAGCTCGTCGATCGCCGCGGCCAGTGCGGCCTCGTCCGCCGCCGCGTCAGCTGCTGACGTGTCGACGACCGCCTTGGTGCCATCAGCCACCGTGGTCCTGCCTCCCCTTGTGTCGCCCCGGCTTGAGAGAGTCGCTGGAGCCCGCGGGTTGGCGGCCACGTGCTCCAGGACAATTGTGCCCACTCTTCTCCACCGAGTACGACCGCTGAGGGGCGCGCTCGGTTGCGTGCTGGTGGAGAGATGTGGTGCAGATCCGACACCGGGCCGCCATCTCGCGGCCCGGGCGGAGCCGGGCGCGGGCGGCGGCCCGGCACCCGGCCGGACGGGCGGAGGAGCCGGTGGCTCCCGTTGACACCCGGTCAGGGCGCCCGCTCGTCCGGTCGGTCGGTGTGGTGGATCAGCGGCCCAGCCGGCCGCGCACCATGCCGAGCATGGCGTTGAGCTCCTCGATCCGCAGGCGCTTCGCGATCAGCACGAACACGGCCAGCTGGAGGCCGCCGCCCGCGACGAGGGACAGCACGCTGCCCATCCAGCCGTCGAGCACCTGCTGGACCGCCAGGCTGACGCCGAGGCCGACCAGCGCGGACGGCACGCCGGCGGTGGCCAGCCGGCTGTACGTCTTGCCGATCCGCTTGCTGTCCAGCCCGCCGATCTTCTTCTTCAGCTTCGGCAGTGCGACCGCCACCCCGACGGCGTAGGCCAGACCATAGCCGAAGGACATCCCGATCACGGCCCACTGGGCGGGCAGCGTGAACCAGCAGAGCACCGAGAACCCGGCCTGGCAGACCGCGACCCAGACGGTGTTGGAGAACGGCGTCCGGGTGTCCTCGTAGGCGTAGAAGCCGCGCAGCATCACGTACTGGGCCGAGTACGGGATCAGCCCGAGCGCGAAGGCCGACAGCATCAGGCCGACGTTGGTGGCGTTGTCCAGGGCCCGGTCACCGCCGCCGATCCCGTAGATCGAGCGGGCGATCACCGGGCCGAGCGACAGGAACAGGAAGGCGCCCGGGACGACCGCCACCGCGGTGGTGCGCAGCCCGTACGACAGGTCGTCGCGGACGGCGCCGGCGTCCTCGTCGGCCGCCGCCCGGGAGAGCCGGGGGAGCACCGCGCTCATGATCGAGACGGTGATCACGGCCTGCGGGAGCTGCCAGATCAGCAGGGCGTTGGAGAACGCCGCGAGGCCGACGCCCTCGTGGCCGCCCTTCTCGGCGGCGCTGCCGGCGGCGGTGGCCAGCTGGGTGATGACCAGGTAGCCGGCCTGGTTGGCGAGCACGAAGAAGAAGGTCCACTTGGCCAGCCGGGCGGCCTTGCCCAGGCCGTGGCCGCGCCAGTCGAAGCGCGGCCGGTAGCGGAAGCCGGCCGACCGCAGGTACGGGATCATCGCCAGCGACTGGACGACCAGGCCGAGCAGGGTGCCGAGGCCGAGCAGCCGGACGCCCTCGGGCGAGATGCCCTCGGGGGTCACCTGAGTGCCGCTGTAGCCGCCGAACACCCAGATGTAGGCGCCGAAGGTGAAGATCACCACGATGTTGTTGAGGACCGGGGTCCACATCATGGCGCCGAACCGGCCGCGGGCGTTGAGGATCTGCCCCATCACCACGTGGACGCCCATGAAGAAGATGGTCGGCAGGCAGTACCGGGCCAGCGCGACCGTGGTCTCGGCGCGGTCCGCGTTCTCCATCATCGAGTGCGAGATCAGCTGCACCAGCAGCGGTGCCCCGAGCACCGCGAGGAACACCACGCCACCGAGCCCGACCATCACCAGGGTGAGCAGCCGGCTGGCGTACGCGGTGCCGCCGTCCTCGTCGTTCTTCATGCTGCGCACCAGCTGCGGCACGAAGACGGCGTTCAGCGCGCCGCCGCCGATCAGGATGTACAGCAGGGTCGGCAGGGTGTACGCGGCGTTGTACGAGTCGCCCATGACGGCGACGCCGATGGCCGCGGTGATCACCATGGTCCGGACGAAGCCGGTGCCGCGGGAGACCAGCGTGCCCGCCGCCATGATCGCGCTGGAGTTCAGCAGGCTCGCGACCTTGCCGCCGCCGGCCGCCGGGGCGGGCTCGGCCGCGGGCGCCAGCTGTGCGGCGCGCTCCTCGGCGACGAGGTCCGCCAGCGGCTCCACCGCCGGCGGCACCGCCACGGCGGCCACCTGCATGGTGGCCTCGTCCTCGGAGAGCGGCGGGTCGAACTCGATCGGGGGGACGAAGGGGCGGTGCCCGTCCGGGCCGGCGTACTGCTGCTGCCCCGGGTAGCCGCCCATCGGCGGGTACGGCGCGGGGGCGACCGGCGGCACGGCGGTGGCGGGGGGCGGGGGCGCGACCGGCGGTGCCGCCGGGTGCGCCGGGGCGGGCGGGGGCACCGGCGGCTGGGCCGCGGCCTGCGCCTGGTGGCCGCCGAACAGCGCGTCCACCCCGACGTACTCGGTGGTCTCGCTGTCCCAGGTCGAGTGCGCCGGGCCCGGCTCCCACTGCGGCCGGGGCTGCTCAGGGCCGCCCCACTGGCCGCCGCCGGCCGGAGCCGGGGCCTCCTGCCAGGCGGCCTGCACCGGGGTGTCCCAGCCGGGCTGCACGGGCGGCACCGGGGCCGCGAACGGCGTCGGCGCCGAGTACTGCGCCGGCGGCACCGGCGTCGGGTAGCCGCCGCCCTGCGGCGGCAGCTGCGGCGGCACGTCGTACGCGGTGGCCGGCGGCTGAGGTGCCGCGGGCCGGTCGGCCCGCAGACCGTACGGGTCCTGGCCGGCCTGCGGGTTCCCGTACGCGTCGGCCGCGTACGGGTCCTGGGCGTAGGTGTCGGCCACGTACCAGTCGCCGGACGGCGACTCGGCGCCCGGCCGGTTCTCACCGCGGCCCGGCGGCCGCTCCTCGCTGCGCCCGGTCATGTCACCTCTTCGCTGTCGTGGGGGAGGCCGGCCCGGCGTTGCGGGGGGTCGGCGGTATCAAGGACCAACCTTCTCATCACTGGCGGTCCGATCCCGGCCATCCGCGTTGCTGCCGCGCGGTGTCTGCGCGGGGCCGGCCTCGGCGGATCCGCCGTCGGAGCCGTCTTCGGGGCCGTTCCCGGCGGGTTCGCCGGCACCGCCCCCGGCCTCGCCGTCGGGCTTCTCCCCGCTCGCGTCCCCGCTCGCGTCCCCGCCCGCGTCCTGCGCCCCGTCCCGGGCCCCGTCCGCCGCCGGGGCCGGTGCGCCGCCCGCCGCCGGGCCGTCGACCGGCTGGTCGCCGTCGGCGTGCGGCTGCCCGGCCCGCCGCTTGCGCTGGCGCACGAAGCGCAGCGCGGCCAGCAGCAGCAGGGCGGCGGCGGCCGCGAAGACGTACAGCACGCCGTTGGTCACCGAGGTGACCTCCACCGTGAACTGCTGCGGTTCGCCGTACTTCTGCGGGTTGGGGCCGGTGGTCCAGAGCTGGGCGGTCATGGTGACCGGGCCGTTGTTGCGCGCCTCGGCCTGGAACCGGAGGGTGGCGCTCTGGGCGGCGGGGATGACCAGTTCCTCCTCCTTGCCCACCCGCAGCCGGTTCGGCTGGGTCGAGGTGAGCACCAGCTTGAGGTTGGTGACGGTCTGGGTGAGGTCGTTGCGGACGCTGACCGGCACCAGGCCGGTGTCGCCGGCGAGGGTGACCACGTTCTTCTTCGTCACCCGGACGGCCCCGGTCAGTTCGTCCAGGTACTTGGCGACGTCCTCGCGGTAGGTGCTGCCGACCGCCGTGTTGGTGCGCCACTCGGTGGACAGCGAGCGGACCATCGCGGCGCTGAACGGGCCGCGCACCCGCTGCGGCAGGGTGAGCACCCGCATCAGCGTGTCCAGGTTCTGCTGGATCTCGTCGGTGCTGCTCAGCTCGGCCGCGGACAGCTCCGAGGCGCGGGCCTGGGCCGGGTAGTCGGCGGCCGCCGGGACGGTGGTGTTGGCCTTCGGGTCGGGCGCGGCCTGGGCCAGGGCGTCCAGCTTGACCGGGGCGAGCCACTTGTTGTCGGAGGCCGTCTGCAGGGCGTCCGCCAGCACCTTGGCGGTGCTCGCGGTCAGGTCGCGCGGCGGCATCACCAGCAGGCCGCGCTGGTTCTGCGGCTGCTCGTGGGTGATCGTGTAGGTCTCGGCGAGGAAGCGCTGGTTCGCCCTGGACTGCGCCTGCGGGGAGGCGAGGTCGGTCTGGAACAGCGAGGAGACGGTCTCGTCGGCGACCACCGCGTTCTGCCCGTTGCCGATCGGGCGCACCGCGGTCGGGGTGTAGTTCATCGCGTCCGGCTCCGGCATGCTCGCGCCGTTGACCAGGACCAGGCCGTTGCCGGCCTGCTGGGCGACGCCGGCGATCTGCTGGTCCAGGTAGCCCTGGTACGGCCAGGCCACGTCCGAGCGGGTGTCGACGGACAGCCGGCCCTCGACGGTGAGCCGGCCGGCGGTGGCCGCCTTGCCCAGGGCGGTGCCCATCCCGGTCAGGTCGGCGCCGTTGTGCGCGATCGAGGCGAGGTCCGGGTCGGCGTAGGGCAGCGACACCACCTGGCCGCCCGGCTTGGCGACGGCGGTCCGCAGCTTGTCCAGCCAGGCCGCGGCGGCGGCCTGGCCGGTGCCGGGGACGGTGTTGTCGTCCTTGGCCGGCTTGCCGACGACGTCCTGGCCCGGCTTCTGCACCCGGTACTGCTTGGTCATCGCGAACGCGGTGTCCAGCAGGTCCGGGTCGACCACCCAGGTCAGCCCGGTCATCTTGGCTCCGGTGTCCACCAGCTCGTACAGCCGGCCGCCCGGGGAGAACTCGGCGGTCAGGCTGTCGTCGCGCAGGACGGGGACGGGCTGGTCGTTGTCGGAGTAGGTCTGCGCGGCCAGCACCGGCGCGTGCACCAGCGGCCAGAGCGTGGTGACCTTGCTGGGCTGCGCCTCGGCGCCGCCCGGGTTGTACGGCAGGAAGGTCCGGGCGATGCCCAGCGGCCGGTCGCGCTGGTTGTCGGCGGTCGAGCCCCAGGCGTCCACCGCGAGCTCGTAGACGCCGCTGTCGGACAGTCCGAGGTCGCTCACCGAGACGCTCAGGGTGTAGGGCTGGTTCTGGCCCGGGCCCAGCTCCGGCAGGGCGTACTGCGGGCTGTCCAGCTCCACGCCGTCGGAGTTGCTCGGGCCGCTGCGGGTGGTCACCAGGGACAGGTCGCTGCGCCGCTGCAGCGGCTTGCTGGACAGCGGCTTGCGGACGGCCGCGTGGGCGTTCTTGACCGCCGCCTTGCCGGTGTTGGTGACGTGCCCGGTGATCTTCACGATGCCGTTCGGGCTGGCCACCTGCGGTGCCACCGTCTCGATGGTCATCTCCACCGGGTACTCGGCCGAGACGCCGTTGTCGGCGGTCGGCCGGATGCCGCCCCCGGCGGGTAGCGCCGCGGCCGGGGCGACCGCCGAGAACAGGGCCAGGGCGGCCCCGCAGACGGCGGCGAGGCGGCGGGCGCGGCGGGCCGCCCGCCCCGCGCGCCGCCCCGTACCGTGCCCTTCGACGGGGCGTTCGGTCCTTCCGGGCCGTCGGTCCGCCCCCAGGCCCGAGTGCCGTGCCGGCTCACTCACTCGTTCCGCCCTCGCCGTTCTCGATCGCTCGCTGCTGATGCTGTTCGCTTGACGTTCTTCGCTTGACGCTGTTCGCCGCGCTGGTGCCGCGGGAGCTCCGCCGTCCACGGCGGCACGCGACACCGCATCCCCTGTCCGGTGCCCGAGACTCGTCCACCGGCATGGTAACGATGCAGCCCGTGGTGCAGTGTTGCGGGCCTTGGGGTGAGACGCCCAAAACGCGCGGGCGGTTGACCTGCCGGGCCACGTACTCTTGTGAGCCGTGTCCACTGCCAATGAGTCCACCGCGCACCTCGACCGTTCCAGCACCGCCGTCCAGGCCGTCCCAGGCCTGAGCGAGGCCCAGACCCTGGGGCTGCAAGAGCTGCTGCGGGTGTCGCCGGTGGCCGACGAGATCGCCCGTCGGTTCGAGGCGGCCGGCCACCGGCTGGCCCTGGTCGGCGGCTCGGTGCGGGACGCCCTGCTCGGCAGGCTCGGCAACGACCTGGACTTCACCACCGACGCCCGCCCGCAGCAGGTGCTCAGGCTGGTCAAGGGCTGGGCGGACGCGGTCTGGGACGTCGGCATCGCGTTCGGCACGGTCGGCGCCCGCAAGGACACCCCCGAGGGCTCCTTCCTGATCGAGATCACCACCTACCGCTCCGAGGCGTACGACCGGACCTCCCGCAAGCCCGAGGTCACCTACGGCGACACCATCGAGCAGGACCTGGTCCGCCGGGACTTCACCGTCAACGCGATGGCCGTCGACCTGCCCGGCCGCGGCTTCATCGACCCGCACCACGGCCTGGAGGACCTGGAGGCCCGGGTGCTGCGCACCCCCGCGACCCCCGAGGAGTCCTTCTCCGACGACCCGCTGCGGATGATGCGCGCCGCCCGCTTCGCCGCCCAGCTCGACTTCGAGCCGGCCCCCGAGGTCGTCGCCGCGATGACCGCGATGGCCGAGCGGATCACCATCGTGTCCGCCGAACGCGTCCAGGCCGAGCTGAACAAGCTGCTGCTGGCCAAGCACCCGGTGAAGGGCCTGCGGCTGCTGGTCGACACCGGCCTGGCCGACCACGTGCTGCCCGAGCTGCCCGCACTGCGGCTGGAGCGGGACGAGCACCACCGGCACAAGGACGTCTACGAGCACTCGCTGACCGTCCTGGAACAGGCCGTCGACCTGGAGCAGGACGGCCCGGACCTCACCCTGCGGCTGGCCGCGCTGCTGCACGACATCGGCAAGCCGCGCACCCGCCGCTTCGAGTCGGACGGCCGGGTCTCCTTCCACCACCACGAGGTGGTCGGCGCCAAGATGACCCGCAAGCGGATGCGCGAGCTCAAGTACTCCAAGGAGCTCACCGAGGACGTCTCGCACCTGGTCGAACTGCACCTGCGCTTCCACGGCTACGGCGGCGGCGAGTGGACGGACTCCGCGGTGCGCCGCTACGTCACCGACGCCGGACCGTTGCTGGAGCGCCTGCACAAGCTCACCCGCTCCGACTGCACCACCCGCAACCGCAAGAAGGCGGCGGCGCTGTCGCGCACCTACGACGGCCTGGAGCAGCGGATCACCGAGCTGAAGGCCCAGGAGGAGCTGGACGCCGTCCGCCCGGCGCTGGACGGCAACCAGATCATGGAGCTGCTCGGGCTCAAGCCCGGCCCGCAGGTCGGCAAGGCGTACAAGCACATGCTCGAACTCCGGCTGGAGCACGGCCCGCTGGAGCACGACGAGGCGGTGGCCGCGCTGCGGGCCTGGTGGGCCGAGCAGCAGGGCTGAGCGACGCTGCGAGGGGTGGTCCCGGCGTCGGCCGGGACCACCCCTCGGGCGTGCCGGGTCAGCCGTGGAGGCTCTGCAGGCAGAGCACGTAGTTGAGGGCCGGCAGGTTGGAGTAGGTGCGGGTGTAGGTGCTGTCCGACTTCGGCTGCTTCTCGCAGACCTTCTCGTCGGACGTGGCCAGGTACTTGAAGACCACCTTGTACTGGGCGCGGGAGTCGCCGCAGGGCAGCATGGTGATCTTCGGGTTGGCGTCGTGGGTCGCGCCGGTGCCGTTCTCGTTGCGCAGGCAATCGCCGGGGTTGGCCCGGTCGATGCTGTCGGCCGCGGTGCTGGGGGCGGTCGGCGGCGGCAGCGTGATGGTGGGCACCGGCGGCATGCTGAACGTCGGCGAGGGGAACGGCCGCGGCGCGTGGGTCGGCAGCGGTGGCGCCGAGAAGGTGGTCACCGGGGGCACCGCCACCGTCGGTACCGCGATCGGCGCGGCCGGGCCGTCGTCCTTCGGGCCGAGCACCCCGGTGGCGGCCAGGACGAGCGTGACGACCACCGAGAGCGGCAGCAGCAGCATCAGCGCGTGCGGACGCCGGCCCAGCGGGACGCCGGGGTCGAGCTGGGGGCCGTGGCTGCCCGGGACGGGCGGCGGCAGCCGCTTGACCTTGCCGTTGGCGGCGAGGTTCAGCAGCAGGGTGATCGGCGCCAGCAGCACCGACGCCGGGCTCCACCAGCCCTGGAGCAGGGTGCGGGCGGACAGGTCGCGCACCGTCGCCGTTCCGCAGGTGCGGCAGAACGGGCCCGGCATCCGCAGCATCCGGTAGGCCAGGACCAGGCCCTGGTGGCCGCGGACGGTGGCGTCCACGGCCGGGAAGCCGCCGCAGAAGCGGCAGGCGGGACCGTCCTGCGGCGCCGGCGGCGGGTATCCGTACCCGTAGCCGGGCGCGGGCTGCGGGGGGTAGCCGTACGGCTGGTCGGGCGGTGGCGGGGCGGCCGGGTAGCCGTAGCCGGGCGGCGGGCCGGGCGGCGGTGGCGGGGTCGGCCGGCCGTAGGGGTTTCCGGTGGCGTAGGGGTTGCCGTCGTCGGGCGACGGGGCACCGTACGGCAGCTGGGGCGGCGGAACGGACAAGAGATCCCCCGGGGATGCGGTGGTGGTGGAGAGGTCAGACCTTCCCCGGCAGCGGGGCGCCGGCCGGGGTCATCGGGCCGAGGCAGAGCACGTACCGCTTCTTGTTCCAGCGGCGTCCGCTCTTGCCCGAGACGGCGCTGGTGGTCTGCGGTGTCTGCCGGCAGCGGTTCACGTCGGTGGTGTCGCCGAACGTCGAAAGGACCCGGTAATTCGCTTTGGTGTCAGTGCACTTGACGATCTCGACATCGCGCGTGCCGCTCACCCGGACGCAGTCGCCGGGCTTGGCGCTGCTGATGCTCGGCCCGCTGACGAAGTAGCCGACGGCCAGCGCGAGGCAGCCGCCGACCACGCCGACGATCCGCAGCTTCGCCTTGACGCCGCGCTTCGCGGCGGGCGCCGCGTCGGCCGGGGCGGGCGGCGGGTAGCCGTACGGGCCGACGGGCGGCTGTTGGCCGTACGGCGGTTGGGTGCCGTAGCCGGGCGGCTGCTGGCCGTAGGCCGGGGGCGGTCCGAAGCCGGGCGGTGCGGGCTGGGGCGGTCCGGGTTGCGGCGGTCCGAAGCCGGGCGGTGCGGGTTGGGGCTGCGACGGGATGTACGGCACCTGCCCGTACGGCGGGGCCGGCTGCGGGGGCGGCCCGTACGGCGGAGGTGGCCCGTACGGGCCGGGCGGTGTGCTCATCAGTTCGTCCCCCGAGGCCGAGTGCTGTCGCTCCGACAGGTCTGACGTACCTTAGCGACTCGGTCGGACGCCCCCGTCCCGAGGGGCCGAGGGCCTTCAGGAGGCCTGGTCGCCGGGGAGCGGCCCGTACCGCCGGGCGGAGCGCAGGTAGAGGAGCGCCGAGAGCCCGTACACCGCGGCGACCCCGACGACCACCACGACCGAGCGGCCGGAGAGCGGCAGCACCAGCGCCGTGACCAGGGCGGCGGTCACGAAGGCGACGTTGAACAGCACGTCGTAGATCGCGAAGACCCGGCCGCGGTACTCGTCCTCGACCGACTCCTGGACCACGGTGTCGGCGCAGATCTTGGTGCCCTGGGTGACCACCCCGAGCAGCAGCGCCGCGAGCAGGCAGGGCAGCAGGGTGAAGCTCAGGCCGAGCGCCGGGACGAAGAGCACCGGGGCCGCCAGGCAGACCGTCATCCAGCCGGCCAGGCCGAGCCGCCGGGTGCACCAGGGGCTGATCACCGCGGCGACGAAGAACCCGGCGGCGGACAGGCCGACCGCCTGGCCGAGCGTGACCAGTCCGGCCGCGCTGTCGGCCGGGTCGTTGAAGGTGTACCGGGCGAGCATCACCACGACCACGATCAGCACGCCGTAGCAGAACCGGGCCGCGGTGACGGCGGCCAGCGCGTGCACGGCGGGCCGGCAGTCCCGCACCAAGTGGCGTACGGCGGCGCCGAGTTCGACGGCGGCCCGGACCAGCGCCTGGCCGAGCGCCGGGCGGTCGCCGTGCTTCTCCGGGCCGAGCAGGTCGCGGTCCATCCGGCGGGCGGCCAGTGCGGCCGACAGGTAGAGCAGCGCGGCCACCGTGACCAGCGCGGCGTCGGCCTTCGGCCCGGGGGTCATCACCTGGTGCAGCAGGAAGCCGACCCCTCCGCCGGAGGCGGCGGCGACCGTGCCCAGCGTGGGGGAGAGCGCGTTGGCGGTGACCAGCTGGTCCTGCTCGACCACCCGGGGCAGCGCGGCGGACAGGCCGGCCAGGATGAACCGGTTGAGCGCGGTGACCAGCAGCGCCGAGGCGAAGAACAGCCAGGTCGGCGCCTCCGCCAGGAGCAGGGCGCCGGTGCCCAGGCCGAGCCCGAAGCGGGCCAGGTTGCCGTAGTAGAGCACCTGGCGGCGGCGCCAGCGGTCCAGCAGCACCCCGGCGAACGGGCCGATCACCGAGAACGGCAGCAGCATCACGGCGAGCACCGAGGCGATGTCGGCGGGGGAGGACTGCTTCTCCGGGGAGAACACGACGTAGGCGGCGAGCGAGACCTGGAAGACGCCGTCCGAGAGCTGGGAGAGCACCCGGGCGGTCAGCAGCCGCCGGAAGTCCCGGCCGCGGAGCAGACCGAAAAGCGTGGCACGGTGTGCGGACTGGTGGGTGCTGCCGTTCTCGGTGATCGCCACCCGCCCAGAGTGCCATGGAACCGGCCGCCGTTTCACGTGAAACATTCGCCGAGAAACGGTGAAGGGCCCACGATCCGATGATCGTGGGCCCTTCGGCGCGGCCGGCGGCGGTCACCCGCCGCCGGCTCCGGCGCTCGACCTCAGCGCTCGACCTCGCCGCGGATGAACTTCTCGACGTTCTCCTTGGCCTCGTCGTCGAAGTACTGCACCGGCGGGGACTTCATGAAGTACGAGGAGGCCGACAGGATCGGGCCGCCGATGCCGCGGTCCTTGGCGATCTTCGCGGCGCGCACGGCGTCGATGATGACACCGGCGGAGTTCGGGGAGTCCCAGACCTCGAGCTTGTACTCCAGGTTCAGCGGGACGTTGCCGAACGCGCGACCCTCCAGGCGGACGTACGCCCACTTGCGGTCGTCCAGCCAGGCCACGTAGTCCGACGGGCCGATGTGGACGTTGTTGGCGCCCAGCTCGCGGTCGCGGATCTGCGAGGTGACGGCCTGGGTCTTGGAGATCTTCTTGGACTCCAGGCGCTCGCGCTCGAGCATGTTCTTGAAGTCCATGTTGCCGCCGACGTTCAGCTGCATGGTGCGCTCGAGGATGACACCGCGGTCCTCGAACAGCTTGGCCATCACGCGGTGCGTGATGGTGGCGCCGACCTGGGACTTGATGTCGTCACCGACGATCGGCACGCCGGCCTCGGTGAACTTGTCCGCCCACTCCTTGGTGCCCGCGATGAACACCGGCAGGGCGTTCACGAAGGCGACCTTGGCGTCGATGGCGCACTGGGCGTAGAACTTGGCGGCGGCCTCGGAACCGACGGGCAGGTAGCAGACCAGGACGTCGACCTGCTGGTCCTTGAGGACCTGGACGACGTCGACCGGGGTCTCGTCGGACTCCTCGATGGTCTCCCGGTAGTACTTGCCCAGGCCGTCGAGGGTGTGGCCGCGCTGGACGGTGACGCCGGTCGGCGGCACGTCGCAGATCTTGATGGTGTTGTTCTCGCTGCTGCCGATGGCGTCGGCCAGGTCGAAGCCGACCTTCTTGGCGTCGACGTCGAACGCGGCGACGAACTCCACGTCGCGGACGTGGTACTCACCGAACTGGACGTGCATCAGCCCGGGGACCTTGCCGGCCGGGTCGGCGTCCTTGTAGTACTCGACACCCTGCACCAGCGACGCGGCGCAGTTGCCCACGCCCACGATGGCTACGCGAACCGAACCCATTCCGGTTGCTCCCTGTGATCTCATGAGGGCCGCCGGGGTCGACGGCACTCGTCCTGCTTCTTCGATGACTGCTTGTACGGGCGCGAGGCGCCCACTCCTGCCGCGCGGCACAGGGCTGACGCGGTGTCAGCGCTCCTGGGCGGAGCGCCCCGGGCGGTCGTACGGTGGCCCGGGCGGGTCCTGGGACCCTTCCTCCTGGCCACGGCCGTCCGAAGTCTTGTGGGGTACGGCGGTGGTGTTGCCGCCGGTGGCGGGCCCGGTCCGGCCGGTGCGGTTGGCCCGCTCGGTCTCGATCAGCTCGTTGAGCCACCGGACCTCGCGCTCCACCGACTCCAGTCCGTGCCGCTGCAGCTCGACGGTGTAGTCGTCGAACCGCTCGCGGGCCCGGGCCAGCGAGTTGCGCATCTTCTCCAGTCGCTCCTCCAGCCGGCTGCGGCGCCCTTCCAGGACGCGCATCCGCACGGCCCGGTCGGTCTGGCCGAAGAACGCGAAGTGGACGCCGAAGTGCTCGTCCTCCCAGGCGTCGGGCCCGGAGTCGGCGAGCAGTTCCTCGAAGCGCTGCTTGCCTTCGGGGGAGAGCCGGTAGACGGTCTTGGACCGCTTGCCGTTGAGCGCGGTGGCCGGGACGTACTCGACGTCCGGGTTGTCCTCGACCAGGAAACCCTGGGCGACCAGGCTCTTCAGGCACGGGTAGAGCGTTCCGTACGAGAACGCCCGCAACGTTCCGAGCAGGACGTTGAGCCGCTTGCGCAGCTCGTAGCCGTGCATCGGGGCGTCGTGGAGCAGACCGAGAACGGCGAACTCCAGCACTCCTGAGCGCCTGCCCATTGCCGTCGTCCTCCTTCCTCTCGGCCGTCGTCCGGCCGCTGCATCGGGCGGTATGCCGCGTCGATGTATCGGCTCGATATATCGAGAACAGTAAACCGGGCCCTCGGAACGGGCAAGGGGGGCACGCGTGAAGGTGATCACAAGCCGACGCGCAGGAGTGATTGGCAACGGGCGTGTAATGATCTGCTGCCGTTTTGCGGTCATTGGGGACTGATGCCCGATTAGTTGGGATTCCCGGCTGCGTACGCTGTCGCGTGTGCACGAGGACCACCTCCGGGGTTAGGGCGGTTGGCGGGCATCGGACGTGAACCCTGCCTTCAGGCTGGAACCGCCTGGCGAGGAGTGGCTGCAACATGAGTGAACGACGGCGAAGGACGCCCAGCCCGGGCGGTGACGGGCAGCAGCCCCCGGGTGGTGGTGGCCGTCAGGGCGGACCCGGCCGGGACGAGGTGAGCTCGGACGGCATCGGCCGCCGGCGCCCCCCGGGCGAACGGGAGACCGCTCAGCAGCCCCGGATGGGCCGCGCCGAGATGCGCAAGGCCGCCCAGAAGGGCGGCAAGGGCGGCCGGCGCGGTGTTGCCGCCGCCTCCGCCTCCGCGTCCGCGGCCGCCGCCGCAGGCCCCGGCAAGAAGCGGTTCATCGACTACCCGCGGTTCGGCAAGACCGGCGTCCGGCGCTGGCTGCCGTCCTGGCGGCAGTGGCTGAGCGGCTTCCTGATCTTCTTCGCCACCTGCGTGGGCGGGGTGTTCTACCTCTACCAGACCACTGAGATCCCGCAGCTCAAGGATCTGATGAAGGACCAGAACACGATCTACTACTGGGCCGACGGCTCGGAGATGACCCGCAAGGGTGAGACCAACCGTCAGATCGTCGAGCTCTCCGACATCAGCCCCAACCTGCAGAACGCCGTGATCGCGGCGGAGAACCAGACCTTCCGCGAGGACAGCGGCATCGACCCCAAGGGCATGCTCCGCGCCGTCTACAACATGGCCAAGGGCGGCGAGACCCAGGGCGCCTCGACGATCACCCAGCAGTACGTGAAGAACGCGTACCTCAGCCAGGAGCAGACCCTCAGCCGCAAGCTGAAGGAGTTCTTCATCACGCTGAAGATCAATCAGAAGATGCAGAAACCGGACATCCTCAAGGGGTACCTGAACACCAGCTGGTTCGGTCGAGGCTCGAACGGCGCCCAGGCCGCGGCGCAGGCCTACTACGGGGTCGACGCCAAGGACCTCGACCTCTGTCAGAGCGCCATGCTGGCCGGCCTGTTGAAGGGCGCGTCGTACTACGACCCCAGCAACCCGGCCAACAAGGAGCGGGCCCAGGGGCGGTGGGCCTGGATCCTCGAGAACATGGTGAAGACCAAGGCCATCACCCCGGAGGAGCGGGCGAAGTGCGCCACCTTCCCCGACCCGATCCCGCAGAAGCCCAGCTCCAACATGAACGGTGAGGTCAGCTACCTGGTCGACACCGCCAACAAGTACCTGATGGCCACCGACAAGACGATCACCCAGCAGATGATCGACAAGGGCGGTCTGAAGGTCTACACCACCTTCGAGAAGGACAAGGTCGACGCCCTGAAGAAGGCCGTCGACGACGTCAAGGGCGAGAACCTCAACGCCCAGAAGCGCCCCAACAACGACACCTTCATCCAGTTCGGCTCCGCCAGCATCCGCCCCGGCGACGGCGCGATCGTCGCCCTCTACGGCGGCGACGGCGTGGAGAACGGCCACTTCGACAACAACGCCGACGCCATCGGCGTCCAGGTCGGCTCGACCTTCAAGCCCTTCGTGCTGGCGACCGCCATGCAGATCGGCGTCCAGACGGCCACCGACGACAAGGGCAAGCCGAAGCGGATCAACGCCGACAGCCGCTACCTGTCCGACGACATGTCCGAGATCCGCAAGCCGGACGGCTCGCTGGTGATCGGCGACGACGGCAAGCCCTACCGGCAGAAGAACGAGGACTCCGGCAAGCGCGGTTACGTCTCGCTGCGGGCGGCCATGCAGAACTCGTTCAACGTGCCCTTCGTCCAGCTCAACCAGGACGTCGGCGGTCAGAACGTGGCCAACATCGCCGAGCAGATGGGCGTCAGGAAGGAGAGCTTCGCCGACCCGAAGACCCCGACCTTCGCCCTCGGCACCTCCACCATCAGCCCGATCCGGATGGCCACCGCCTACGGCACCCTGGCGGCCAGCGGCAAGGAGGCCGAGCCCTACTCGGTCACCAAGGTCGAGGTGAACGGCATCGAGCGCCCGGGCTTCGGCAAGAAGGACCCCCGGGTCGCCCTGGAGCCGGCCGTCGCGGACAACGTCACCGACGTGCTGGTGAACGTGGTGAAGAACGGTACCGGTTTCAAGGCCAAGGAGCTGGGCCGCCCGGTGGCCGGCAAGACCGGTACCACCGACCAGAACAAGTCGGCCTGGTGGGTCGGCTACACCCCGCAGCTGGTGACCAGCGTCGCGATGTGGCGCGAGGACCCGAGCAAGCACGAGCGGCTGTCGCTCAACGGCACCGGCGGCAAGGAGTCCATCCACGGTGGTGACATCCCGACCGACGTCTTCACCCGGTACATGAAGGCCGCGCTGGCCAACGAGAAGAAGATGGACTTCCCGACCCCGCAGCCGGTCGGCACCGAGGTGGACTCCTCCGGCGCCCCGGTCTCGCCGAGCATGACGCCCACGCCGACGACGAGCGACACCCCGTCGGCCCCGCCCGCGACCCAGCCGGCCAACAACCAGCCGCCGCCGACCAACAACAACCAGCCGCAGCCGCCCGTGTCCAGCCAGGGCCCGGGCTGTGTCCCGGGCGTGGACTGCCCAGGCACGCAGCCGAGCCAGACGTCGACGCACAAGACGACCAACCCCGGTCCGACGAGCAGCTGCGGCCTCCTCGGCTGCAGCACGCCCCCGCCCACGGCGCCGCCGACGGACCCCCCGCCGACGACCACCAAGCCGAGCGGCAGGCCGCCGACACCGTCCTCGACCGGCGGGGGCGGTGGACAGAACGGGCTGTTGCCCTGACCACCACCCGCTGAGCGGATGAACCGAACGGCGGTGGCGGCCCTCTCCGGAGGGCCGCCACCGCCGTTTCGTCATGATTCGCCGTGCCGCCGGGCGACGGAGGCCGGGCCCGTTGCGGGGTCCTCCTCGTCCCGGTGGGGCCGGTGCGGCAGGATGTCCGGCATGACGTCGAGCGATCGTGACGAATCCGCAGGGCCGGCCGGGCCCGGCGACGCCGCAGGACCGGTCGGGCCGGCCGTCGCCACGGCCGCGCCGCCGGTCAACACCGTGGTCGTCCCGGCCGACGAGGACCCGGTGGCGGCGGCCGGCAGCGAGGTGATCGGCGGCCCGCCCGGCCGCCGGGCGCTGCTGGGCGTCTCCTGGTGGATCCCGGCGCGCTTCCTGGCGCTGGCGGTGATCGTGATCTCGGTGCTCGGCATGGTGCAGAAGGCGCCCTGCTACAACCAGGCCTGGTTCCAGCCGGGTTCGCCGCAGTACATCCACGCCTGCTACAGCGACATCCCGCACCTGTTCTCCGGCCGCGGCTTCTCGGCCGGGCTGCACCCGTACGTGGACCGCGTCCCGGGCACCTCGGGGGATCTGCAGTACCTCGAATACCCGGTGCTGACCGGCCTGTTCATGCAGGTCGCGGCCTGGCTGACGCCCGGCGCCGGCACCGCGCAGGACCAGGAGCGGTGGTTCTGGGCGATCAACGCGGGGCTGCTGATGGCCTGCGCGGTGGTCGCCGTGGTGGCGCTCTCGCGCACCCACCGCCGCCGCCCCTGGGACGCCCTGCTGTTCGCGCTCGCGCCCGTCCTGCTGCTGAACGGCACGGTCAACTGGGACCTCCTCGCGGTCGCGCTGGCCGCCGTGGCGATGGCCTGGTGGTCCGGCTCCCGGCCCGGCTGGGCGGGTGTCTTCATCGGCCTGGCCACCGCGGCCAAGCTCTACCCGGTGCTGCTGATCGGCCCGCTGCTGGTGCTCTGCTGGCGGGCCGGGAAGTGGCGCGAGTTCCGGGTGATGCTGGCCGGCGCGGCCGGCTCCTGGCTGCTGGTCAACCTGCCGATCATGGCGGCCAACTGGCAGGGCTGGTCGACCTTCTACGTGTTCAGCAAGCACCGCGCCGAGGACTACGGCTCGTTCTGGCTGATCCTGATGCAGAGCCGGGGCACGGGGCTGGCCGACCTCGACCTCTACATCGGTGTGCTGATGGTCCTCGGCTGCCTGGCCATAGCGTGGCTCGGCTTCTCGGCGCCCCGCCGCCCGCGCTTCGCGCAGCTGGCCTTCCTGGTGGTCGCCCTGTTCGTGCTGGTCAACAAGGTGTACTCGCCGCAGTACGCGCTCTGGCTGCTGCCGCTCGCGGTGCTGGCCCGGCCGCGCTGGCGGGACTTCCTGATCTGGCAGGCCTGCGAGGTGCTGTACACCCTGGGCATCTGGTCCCACCTGGGCTTCGTCACCGGGCCCAAGCAGCACGGGATCGGCGAGGCCTGGTACCACTTCGCGGTCGTGCTGCACCTGCTGGGCACGCTCTACCTGGTGGTCATGGTGGTCCGCGACGCCCTGCAGCCGGACCGCGACCCGGTGCGCTGGGACGGCAGCGACGACCCGTCGGGCGGGGTGCTCGACCGGGCCCCGGACGTGTTCGTGCTCGGCACCGCCCGGACGCTGCGCGAGGAGGAGAGCTACGCCGGATACGCGCCGGCCGGCTCCGAGCAGTGGCTGGACGAGCCAGGACTGCCGGAACCGGCCGAGAAGGCGTAGGCGCTCACGGGCGCTTCGGTCGCTCTAGCGGTCCACCACGCGGTCGAAGTGCGTGGTGGTGTGCCGGACCTGGAGGCCGAGCTCCTCGCCGATCGCGGGGGGCTTGGTCTCGCCGTCCAGGAACAGTAGTGAGACCTGCATGTGCGGCGGCTCGGCGAACCAGAGCTGCTTGCCGGCCCAGTGGAACGGCGACTTGGTCTTGTTGACGGTCGCCAGGCCGGCCCGGGCGATGCCCTTGGCCCGGGAGGCCATGGTCTGCACGTACTTGGGCGCCTCCAGGCCGATGCCGTGCGCGGTGCCGCCGGCCACCACCACGATGTGGCCGTCGGCCGGCGCCGGGTGCTGGCGGTAGCCGTAGCGGTCGCCCTTCTTCACCGGGGTGACGTCCAGCACCGTGGCCCGGACCTCCAGCGCACCGTGGTCGCCCAGCCAGAGCCGGGTGCCGATCCGGGCCCGGAAGACGATGTCCGGGTAGCGCTGGGCCAGCTGCTCCATGCCGGCCGCGCCGAGGTGGCTGACGTACACGGTGTGCACCGGCACCCCGGCCGCCCGGGCGGTGTCCACCCAGTGGACGACCTCCTCGGTCGGGCTGGAGCCGTCCGGCCGGTCCATCGGCAGGTGTAGCGCCAGGCCCTCGAAGGCGACGCCGTCCAGCTCGGCGGCGACGGCCGTGAGGTCGGCGGCGCTCACCCCGTGGCGGCGCATGGAGGTCATGCACTCCACCACCACCCGGGCGCCGCGCAGCGCCCGCAGCGCGTCCAGGTTCGCCACCGTCCGGATCACCCGGGCGTGCGGCAGCGGCAGGACCTCCTCGCCGACCCGGTACGGGGTGAGCACCAGCAGCTCGCCGCCGTACCACTCGGCGGCGTCGGCCGCCTCGTACGCGGTGCCGACGGCCAGCACACCGGTGCCCAGCAGCGTCGCCTCCTCGGCCAGCCGGTGGTTGCCCAGGCCGTAGCCGTTCCCCTTGGCGACCGGCACCAGGCCGGGGAACTCGGCGAGGACGGAGCGCTGGTGGGTGCGCCAGCGTTCGGTGTCGAGGTAGAGCGACAGCGTCATCGGGTCAGCCTCCTCAGCGGCGGGACATGTAGAGGTCGAGGGCCTTGTGCAGCAGCTTGTTGAGCGGGAAGTCCCACTCGCCGAGGTACTCGGCGGCCTGGCCGCCGGTGCCGACCTTGAACTGGATCAGGCCGAACAGGTGGTCGTTCTCGTCCAGGGTGTCGCTGATACCGCGCAGGTCGTAGACGCCGCCGCCGAGCGCGTAGGAGTCGCGCATCATCCGCCACTGGATCGCGTTGGACGGCTTGACCTCGCGCTTGTGGTTGGCCGAGGCGCCGTAGGAGTACCAGACGTGCTCGCCGACCACCAGCATCGTGGTCGCGGCCAGCGGCTCGCCGTCGTGGTAGGCGATGTAGAGCCGCATCCGGTTCTGGTCCTCGGCGGTGAGGGCCTTCCACATCCGCTGGAAGTAGGACAGCGGGCGCGGGGTGAACTTGTCGCGCTCGGCGGTCACCAGGTAGAGCTGGTGGAAGATCGGCAGCTCGTCGTAGCCGCCCTGGTACACCTCGACGCCGCTCTTCTCGGCCTTCTTGATGTTGCGGCGCCAGAGCTGGTTGAAGTTCTTGTGGATGTCGTCCAGCGAGCGGTTGGCCAGCGGCACCTGGAACACGTAGCGCGGCTGGACGTCGCCGAAGCCGGCGCCGCCGTCCTCGCCCTGCAGCCAGCCGGCCTTGCGCAGCCGGTCGGCCACCTCGAAGGCGCGCGCCTCGTACCAGTCGGCCTCGACGTCGCGCAGGCGCTTGGCCTGCTTGCCGGCGATGGCCTCCTTGATGGTGGGGGCGTTCCAGCGGCGGATGACGATCGGCGGGCCCATCTTGACCGAGAACGCGCCCTGCGACTTGAGGTGGGCGAGCATCGGGGAGAGCCAGCGGTCGAGGTCCCGGTCGAACCAGTCGATGACCGGGCCCTCGGGCAGGTAGGCGAGGTAGCGCTTGAGCTTGGGCAGCTGCCGGTAGAGCACCAGGCCGGCGCCGACGAGCTGGTTGGCCTCGTCGAACCAGCCGATCGACTCCGAACGCCACTCGGCCTTCACGTCGCCCCACGACGGCACCTGCATGTGGCTGGCCGAGGCGCGGCTCCTGATGAAGGCGAGGTGCTCCTCGCGGGTGATCGTCCTCAGGCGCAGGCTCATTGCTCGGTGCTCCTCGTCGGTCGGGCTGCGGTGGGCCCAGGTTCTCGGGCTGACCCTATCGTCCGGGGCCCGGGCGCCCGCCGCTGCGGGCGCGACGGCGCCCCCGTCGCGTACCTGTCTCCTTGCAGATACGCCACGGGGGCGCCGAGGGTTCCGGAACGGTGCGACCGGGGCGGCTCAGCCCCAGAGGCCGCCCCGGGCGATGCCGAGGTAGAAGCCGATGGCGGAGGCGCCGAGCGTGATCATCAGCACGAAGCGCTCGGCCGTGGTGACCGAGACGAACATGCCGAGCAGCCCCGTGATGATCCCGAACAGACCGGTCCACGAGGTCAGCAGGTGCAGGTTGTGGAAGAACGAGGTGGTGAAGGCGATCACGCCCAGCACGGCGGTGAGGCCCACCAGGGCGTTCTCGCGGGGGTGCGGGTGGCCGTCGGTGTTCAGTGTGAGCGCGGGCATGCGGTGGACGGACTGGGCCATGAGTCCCACCTCCTGGCGTGGAGACGAACGGGCAGGAATCCCGTTCCGTCCAGATTGCGGCGGTTGGGCCGGTCTCACAACCCCTATGCGTTTTGTTCGGCCGTCCGGGTGCGGGTAGGCTGTGCCGTCTGCACTGGTGTAGTTGTGCCCCCTTGCGCCCTCTTCCGGGCGACCGCCCCGTCGGGTGAGCGGGGCCCGATTGTCGGACCCGGCCGCTACGGTGGCCGGTGTCGTCACTGCTCCGGTGCCGACGCTGCACAACCCTCCTGCCACGGAGAGACCGTGGCCGTTGAGTCCAAAGGAGGTGGGTTACCCATGCGTCACTACGAGGTGATGGTCATCCTCGACCCCTCGGTCGAGGAGCGCGCTGTCTCCCCCCTGATCGAGAACTTCCTCACCGTCGTCCGGAACGCCGGCGGCAAGGTGGAGAAGGTCGACACCTGGGGTCGTCGCCGTCTGGCTTACGAGATCAACAAGCAGTCCGAGGGCATCTACTCGGTCATCGACCTGAAGGCCACGCCTGAGGTCGTCAAGGAGCTCGACCGCCAGATGGGCCTGAGCGAGTCGGTTCTGCGGACCAAGGTCCTGCGCCCGGACACCCACTGAGCCACCTCTGAGGCCTTCGGGTCTCGGGTAGCTCGCGTCCGCTGTTTCACGTGAAACAGCGGTGAACGGACATCTTCCCGAGAGGTCATCACCACCATGGCAGGCGAGACCGTCATCACCCTCGTCGGCAATCTCGTCGACGACCCCGAGCTGCGCTTCACCCCGTCGGGTGCGGCGGTCGCGAAGTTCCGTATCGCGTCCACCCCCCGCACCTTCGACCGTCAGACGAACGAGTGGAAGGACGGCGAGAGCCTCTTCCTCACGTGCAACGTCTGGCGGCAGCCGGCGGAGAACGTGGCCGAGTCGCTGCAGCGCGGCATGCGCGTCATCGTGCAGGGCCGACTGCGCCAGCGGTCTTACGAGACCAAGGAAGGCGAGAAGCGGACGGTCTTCGAGGTCGAGGTCGACGAGGTCGGCCCGAGCCTGCGCTCGGCGACCGCGAAGGTCACCCGGGCCAACCGGTCCGGTGGCCCCGGCGGCTCCGGTGGCGGCTTCGGCGGCCAGCAGGGCGGCGCCGGTGGCCAGCAGGGCGGCTGGGGCGGCGGTGGCGGCCAGCAGGGCGGCGGCAGCTGGGGTGGAAACTCCGGCGGCGGCGGCCAGTCCGGCCCCTCCGACGACCCGTGGGCGTCCAGCACTCCGTCCGGCGGCCAGCAGGGCGGCGGCAGCTGGGGCGCCCCGTCCGGTGGCGGCTTCTCGGAAGAGCCCCCGTTCTAAGAGCTGACAGATTTCGTGCGGCCCGGCCGCCGGCGTCCTGAGGACGCCGGCCGGGCCGTGAACCCCAAATGGAGCACACAATGGCGAAGCCGCCTGCTCGCAAGCCGAAGAAGAAGGTTTGCGTCTTCTGCAAGGACAAGGTCAACTACGTTGACTACAAGGACACGAACCTGCTGCGGAAGTTCATCTCCGACCGTGGCAAGATCCGTGCCCGCCGGGTCACCGGCAACTGCACCCAGCACCAGCGTGACGTCGCCACGGCCGTGAAGAACAGCCGTGAGATGGCGCTGCTGCCCTACACCAGCACCGCGCGCTAAGAGAGGGTGACCAAGTAATGAAGATCATCCTCACGCACGAGGTGCCGGGTCTCGGCTCCGCCGGCGAGGTCGTCGAGGTCAAGGACGGCTACGCCCGCAACTACCTGGTTCCGCGTGGCTACGCCATCCGCTGGACCAAGGGCGGCCAGAAGGACGTCGACGCGATCCGTCGCGCCCGCAAGATCCACGAGATCCAGACCCTTGAGGCCGCCAACGAGGTCAAGGGCAAGCTCGAGGGCGTCCAGGTCAAGCTGGCCGTTCGCTCGGGCGACGCCGGCCGTCTGTTCGGTTCGGTGACCCAGGCCGACGTCGTGGAGGCCATCAAGGCCGCCGGCGGCCCGGCCGTGGACAAGCGCGCCGTCGCGATCGCCTCGCCGATCAAGACCGTGGGCACCCACAAGGTCTCGGTCAAGCTGCACGCCGACGTCCAGGCCAACCTCGACGTCGCCGTCGTCGCTGCCTGAGTTCCGTAGCAGTGGCCTGAGGGCCGGACTCCTCCGGGAGTCCGGCCCTCGGTCGTGTTCCGGCGCGTTCGGTGCTGGAGCATTCGCTGCCGGCGCCCTCGGCCCCGGCGCCGTCAGCCCCGGACGGCCCCGGTGACCAGCCAGCGGCCGCCGCGCGCCCGCCCGACCAGGAAGGCCGCGCGGACCAGCATGAACAGGTTCATCGCCCACCACAGTCCGGCCAGCCCGGTGCCGGTGGCCGGCACCGCGATCGCCGCCGGGGTGAACACCGCCAGGGTCGCGATCGCCGCCCAGGCCAGGTAGGGGCCGTCCCCGGCGCCCATCAGCACCCCGTCCAGCACGAAGACCAGGCCGGCGACCGGCTGGCTGAGCGCGAGCAGCAGCAGGGCGGTGTCCAACTGCCCCTGCACCGCCGGATCGGGCGTGAACAGCGGGACGTACAGCGGGCGGGCGGCCACCACCAGCAGTCCCAGCAGCACGCCCGAGCCGATGCCCCACTCGACCATCCGGCGGGTGGCGGCCCTGGCGCCCGGGACGTCCTCGGCGCCCAGGTAGCGGCCGATGATCGCCTGGCCGGCGATCGCGATGGCGTCCAGGGCGAAGGCCAGGAAGCTGAACAGCGTCATGGTGATCTGGTGCGCGGCCACCTGGTCGTCGCCCAGCCGGGCGGCCACCGCAGTGGCGATCATCAGCACCGCGCGCAGGCTGACCGTCCGGACCAGCAGCGGACCGCCCGCCCTCGCACTGGCCCGGATGCCGGCCGCGTCCGGCCGCAGCGAGGCGTGCTCGCGCCGCGCCCCGCGCACCACCACGACCAGGTAGACGGCGGCCATCCCGGTCTGCGCGAGCACGGTGCCCCAGGCCGAGCCGGCCACCCCGAGCCCGGCGCCGTACACCAGGCCGGCGTTCAGGCCGATGTTGGCGGTGAAGCCCGCGATCGCCACCAGCAGCGGCGTGCGGGTGTCCTGGAGGCCGCGCAGCACGCCGGTGGCGGCCATCACCATGAGCATCGCGGGGATGCCCAGGGCGCTGATCCGCAGGTACGTCACGGCGTAGGGGGCGGCGGTCTCCGAGGCCCCCAGGACGTCGGCCGCCCAGGGGGCCAGCAGCACGGTGAGCAGCACCACCGGGACGGCCAGGCCGAGGGCGAGCCAGATGCCGTCGACGCCCTGCTGGACGGCGCCGCGGCGGTCCCCGGCACCGATCCGGCGGGCCACCGCCGCGGTGGTGGCGTAGGCGAGGAAGACGAACACGCCGGTCGCGGTGGACAGTGCGGCGGCGGCGACGCCGACCCCGGCCAGCTGCGGGGTGCCGAGGTGGCCGACGATCGCCGAGTCGGCCATCAGGAACAGTGGTTCGGCGACCAGCGCGCCGAAGGCCGGGACGGCCAGTGCGAGGATCTCCCGGTCGTGCCGGCGTCTGGAGGGGGTCGGGGCTGCGGGAGGGGCGGTCATGGGCTCCAGGCTACTCATCCACAGGTAATGACTGCTAGTGGCAGTTGGCCATTACTCGAATTCTTGAGCGAGGCGCTCGGCCCGCTTCGCGCCCGCGGGCGTCCGGCTGCGTGTGAAGAATTTCTCATGCACAGGCCCGGTAAGAGGTAATACCTGGTCAACAGGTTGACGGTGGACAGATGGTCTGGTTATCCACAGGGCCTTCCACAGGGGCGTCCACAGCTTTGCGGCACTTCTCCACAGCCCAGGGCCGCTCGTCCACACCCCCTGTGGATAACCGCCTTGGCTGAACGGCTCCCGGCGCCTTAGCGTGGGCCCTCCGCCCGACACTCCCGCCCGCCCCGGCGTCCGATTTGTCGGTGCCGTGGCGTACAAAGAGGAGCGGCTCCGCTCCACCCAGCCACCGGCAAGGCCCGCTCCAACTCGCACCACTCGCTGATCGGGGAACACGCGTGACCGGCCCCCAGTACGACGACCACGACGCCCCGCCGCCGGAGGAGGACTGGCAGCCCGCCGAGGACCCCTTCCCGGCCGGCGCCTTCGACGACGCGTCCTTCCCCGACGGGCCCGGCGACCGGCTCCCGGTCTCCCGCAGCCGCTCCGGCCAGGGCGGCGGCCGGGAGGGCAACCGGGACGGCGGCGGTCGCGAGGGCGGCTTCCAGAAGGGCGGCAAGGGCGGCCGGAGCGGCTCCCAGCGCGACGGTTCGCAGAGCGGTGGCGGCGGCTGGCAGCGCCGCGACGACGAGGGCCAGGGCGGCGTGGACGGCTTCGAGCGCGTTCCCCCGCAGGACCTCGCGGCCGAGCAGTCCGTCCTCGGCGGCATGCTGCTCTCCAAGGACGCCATCGCCGACGTGGTCGAGGTGCTCAAGCCGGCCGACTACTACCGGCCCGCGCACGAGATGGTCCACGGTGCGATCCTCGACCTGTACGCCCGCGGCGAGCCGGCCGACCCGATCACCGTGGCCGGCGAGCTCACCAAGCGTGGCGAGCTCCAGCGCGTCGGCGGCGCCTCCTACCTGCACACCCTGGTCAACTCCGTCCCGACCGCCGCCAACGCCGAGTACTACGCCCAGATCGTCCACGAGCGCGCCGTCCTGCGCCGTCTGGTCGAGGCCGGCACCCGGATCGCCGGCATGGGCTACGCGGCCGAGGGCGACGTCGACGAGATCGTCAACGCCGCCCAGGCGGAGATCTACGCCGTCACCGAGCAGCGCACCAACGAGGACTACGCGCCGCTCGCCGACATCATGGAGGGCGCCCTCGACGAGATCGAGGCGATCGGCTCCCGCAACGGCCAGATGTCCGGCGTCCCGACCGGCTTCGCCGACTTCGACGCGCTCACCAACGGCCTCCACCCCGGCCAGATGATCGTCATCGCGGCCCGCCCCGCGATGGGCAAGTCGACCCTGGCGCTGGACTTCGCCCGCGCCTGCTCGATCCAGAACAAGCTGCCGAGCGTGATCTTCTCGCTCGAAATGGGCCGCAACGAGATCGCCATGCGCCTGCTGTCCGCCGAGGCCCGGGTCGCGCTGCACCACATGCGCTCCGGGAACATGACGGACGACGACTGGACCCGCGTCGCCCGCCGGATGCCCGACGTCAGCGAGGCACCGCTGTTCATCGACGACTCCCCGAACCTGTCGATGATGGAGATCCGGGCCAAGTGCCGCCGGCTCAAGCAGCGCAACGACATCAAGCTGGTCGTCATCGACTACCTCCAGCTGATGCAGTCCGGCGGCTCCCGCCGGGCGGAGAACCGCCAGCAGGAGGTCTCCGACATGTCGCGAAACCTGAAGCTGCTGGCCAAGGAGCTGGAAGTCCCGGTCATCGCGCTCTCCCAGCTGAACCGTGGCCCCGAGCAGCGCACCGACAAGCGGCCGATGGTCTCCGACCTGCGCGAGTCCGGCTCGATCGAGCAGGACGCCGACATGGTCATCCTGCTCCACCGTGAGGACGCCTACGAGAAGGAGTCCCCGCGCGCCGGTGAGGCCGACCTGATCGTCGCCAAGCACCGTAACGGCCCCACCGCCACCATCACGGTGGCCTTCCAGGGCCACTACTCGCGCTTCGTCGACATGACCCGGGACTAGGAGCGGCCGGGGGGCATCGGGGGGCCTCGTCCGACCGTCACCGAGGCGAACGCATCAGTGTGATGAGCTACTGTCCGTGCGGTGAAAACGATACGACAGCTGTCCGCCCGCCGGGCCGGGGGAAGCAAGCAGGCTCGGGTGGGCGGGTCGGCCAGTCGGCTGGGCTGGCTCGACGCGCTTCGCGGCGTGGCCGCCCTGGTGGTGGCGCTCCACCACTTCGACGTCCTGAAGATGCTGCCGGACGGGGTGGCGTCCTTCATCTGGTGGCACGCGGACCTGGGCCTCTACGGCGTCATGCTGTTCTTCCTGGTCAGCGGTTACATCATCCCGGCCTCGCTGGAGCGCCGCGGGGACGTGCGGGCGTTCTGGATCGGACGGATCTTCCGGCTCTGGCCGCCGGTGATCATCGGTATCACGGTGGCGCTGGCCATCATCCCGAAGGGCGACGGCTCGGTCGCGCTCTTCGCCACCGATCACGACCTGATCTACGTGGCCGCCAACTCGACCATGCTGCAGGACTTCATGGGCGTCTGGAACGGCCTGGGCGTCATGTGGACCCTCAGCTACGAGATGGTCTTCTACTACATGGTCACCGCGCTCTTCACGGTCGGCCAGCACCGCCGCAGCGGCCCGATCGCGGTCGGCTTCGCCGGCGTGGCGCTGCTCTTCGGCACCTCCATCGCCTCCCACACGCTGACCAGCGACATCACCTCGACCCGCAACCTGGTCTGGGGCTCCGTCCTGATCGTGCTGTTCGGCTTCGCCTGCGTGCTGAGCGGCCGGCCGAACCTGACCCGGGTCGGGGCGATCACGCTCGGTCTGCTGGGCTTCGTGCTGATGTACAACAACAGCCGGGCCCCGATGTTCGAGACCCTGATGATCTTCGCGACGATGTTCGCGGGCACCGCGATCTACCGGGCCGAGAACCGCCAGATCGACCGCCTCCAGGCGATCCTGTGCTGCGGCTTCGTGGTCGTCGCGGGGGTGGCCGTCGCCTGGATGTACAACCGTGACGGCATGGAGCAGAACACCTGGACGGCCGGCTGGATGGCCTGGGCCGGCTCCTACCTCGGGGCCTGGATCACGTTCGGCATCGGCATGGCGCTGCGCAAGCGCCGCTTCCCGAAGCCGCTCACCTGGCTCGGCGGGATCAGCTTCTCGCTCTACCTGCTGCACGTCCCGCTGGTGCACACCATCCAGCCGCTGCTGCACGTGCCCAAGGTGCCGCCGACGACCGGCGGCAAGCTGATCTGGACGGCCGAGTACCTCGTCGTGATCATGCTGGCGAGCTGGGTGATGTACCGGCTGGTGGAGCTGCCCGTGCAGAAGCTGGGCCGCAAGGTGGCCAAGGCGGTCGAGCGCCGCTGGCCGGGCGGTGCCCCGCAGCCGGCGGTCGCCGCGTCGATCGGGGTGCCCGCGACCGGCGAGGCCGCCGGGGCTGTTCCGGCTCAGTCCGGGGAGAAGGGCCAGGGCGGGGGCCAGGATCAGGAACAGGTGCCGGTCGAGGTCGGAGCCGGCGGCCCGGGGCAACGGGTCGGCTGACCGCCGCACGGACACACCGAGGGCTCGCCTCCCACTGGGGAGGCGAGCCCTCGGCGCGTGGCCCCCGGGCGCCGTCAGACGGTGACGGTGGCGCGGAAGAGGGTCGTGGCGGTGCCGGACAGCCGGGTGGGGGTGCCGGTGGCGGGGAGGAAGGCCGACCGGCCGCGGGCGAGGTCCAGGGTGCTGCCGTCGGCGGCGGTGAGCCGGGCGGTGCCCTCGGTGCAGAGCAGGATCTGCGGGGCGCGGCCGTCGATCTCGCGGTCCCGGCCGTCCAGGACGAAGCGGGAGAGCCGGAACTCGTCGATCGGGACGGGGTAGAGCTCCTCGCCGGCGGTGCCGTCGACCGGGCGGGGGTGCAGCAGCTCGGGGGCGCCGGCCTCGAAGACCAGGACCTTCAGCAGCTCGGGCAGGTCGATGTGCTTGGGGGTGAGGCCGGCCCGCAGCACGTTGTCGGAGTTGGCCTGGAGTTCGACGCAGGCACCCGCCAGGTAGGCGTGCGGCACGCCGGCGTCCAGGTAGAGCGCCTCGCCGGCCCGGAGCCGGAAGTGGTTGAGCAGCAGGGCGGCGATCAGGCCGCGGTCCTCCGGGAAGTCCTCGGCGATCCGGGCGTACGGCCCGTAGTCGCCGGCCGGGTCGGTGCGGGCCAGGGCCTCGGCCGTCTCCCGGACGGTCTCCTCGGCGGCCTTCCCGTCCATGGTGAGGATGGCGGCCAGCGTGCCGCGCAGCGCCTCGGCCTCGTCCTCGACGGCCAGCAGGTCGATCAGCGGGCCGAGCCCGGGCACCGCGAGCCCGGCCATCAGCCCGGCCGCCTCGGCGGGCCGCCGGAAGCCGCAGAGCCCCTCGAAGGCGCCCAGCGCGCAGACCATCTCGGGCTTGTGGTTGGCGTCGCGGTAGCTCCGCTCGGGGGCGTCCAGCGGGACGCCGAGGGCGTTCTCGGCGGCGAACCCGGCGCGGGCCTGCGCGATCGTGGGGTGGGCCTGGATGGACAGCGGGATGCCCGCGGTCAGGATCTTGAACAGGAACGGCAGGGTCGGACCGAACCTGGCGACGGTCGCGGCGCCGAGCTCGCCCTCGGGGTCGGCCGCGATCAGCTCGTCCAGCCGGCGGGGCCCCTCGCCCCGGTCGGCCCGGGAAGGGTCGCCGGGGTGGGCGCCCATCCACAGCTCGGCCTGCGGTTCGCCGGTCGGCTCCTGCCCGAGCAGTTCGGGCAGGGCGGTCAGCGACCCCCAGGCGTACGGGCGGACGGTGTTGATGAGCCTGTCCATGCGCGCGGTCCTACTCCTTCGCTGGGTGGCGGGTGTGCCGGATCGTCGGGGCAACGGGCCCGGCGGTGCGGGGGGCCGGGCACGGGCAAGGTCATCGACCCTAGCCGACCGGTGTCGCCCGCGAGGAAACGACGGGTACCGGAGGGGAGTGCCCTGGCCGGACCGGTGGTTCCCGGGCGCGGTAGTAGGATGCCAGGACGCAGTAGTCTCCGCCCTGCACAGCAGTTTCCACCGTGGTCACCCCGTCGGCGGGCTGCCGGCGGAGCCGCGTTCCAGAGTGCGGGCGATGGTGTTCTGACACTCCCCGCCATCGGCCGAGAGGTTTGTACGTGACCGTGAACCAGCAGAGTTTTGCTGATCTCGGCAGGGTCCTGGTGATCATTCCGACCTACAACGAGGCGGAGAACGTCGAGCGGATCGTCGGCCGGGTGCGGGCGGCGGTCCCCGAGGCCCACGTGCTGGTCGCCGACGACAACAGCCCCGACGGCACCGGCGAACTGGCCGACAAGCTGTCCGCCGAGGACCCGAACGTGCACGTCATGCACCGCAAGGGCAAGGAGGGCCTGGGCGCCGCCTACCTCGCGGGCTTCCGCTGGGGCATCGACCACGGCTACGACGTCCTGGTCGAGATGGACGCGGACGGCTCGCACCAGCCCGAGGAGCTGGACCGGCTGCTGGGCGCGCTGCGCGGCGCCGACCTGGTGCTGGGCTCGCGCTGGGTGCCGGGCGGCCGGGTGGTGAACTGGCCGAAGTCGCGCCTGCTGCTCTCCCGCGGTGGCTCGACCTACTCGCGGCTGGCGCTGGGCGTGCCGATCCGGGACGTCACCGGCGGCTACCGGGCGTTCCGCAAGGAGACCCTGCTGGGTCTGGGCATGGACGAGGTGGCCTCGGCCGGGTACTGCTTCCAGGTCGACCTGGCCTGGCGCACGGTGAAGGCCGGGTTCAAGGTGGCCGAGGTGCCGATCACCTTCGTCGAGCGCGAGCTGGGCGCGTCCAAGATGAGCCGCAACATCGTGGTCGAGGCGCTGTGGCGGGTGACCGCCTGGGGCGTCTCCGACCGGCTGGCCCGCCTGCGCGGCGCGGTCAAGCGCTGACCTCCACGACGTAACCGCCCGGGGCCCGTCCGTCGTCACGACGGACGGGCCCCGGGCGGTTACGTGCCCTGGGGCAGGCCGCCCACAACGCCGAGGCGCCGGCCGTTTGAACCGCGGTGTGACCTGAGCCGGAAGGCGCGCCCCGCCGGGCGCGCCTTCCGCGCAATCCGACACCGGTACTCCCATGCTGTAGGGCGCAGGAAGTCCGACCGCCGACCAGAGGGAGCAGCCAGTGACGTCGTCCCCGCCCGAGGAGGGCGCCGGCGCGGAGCGCACGGCCGCCGAGGCCGCCGCCCCGGACCCCGAGCGGCCCGCCCGCCCGCTGGAGATCGCCGTCTTCACCGGCCCCGAATCGGCCTTCTTCGCCACCTCCACCCTGATCCTCGGCGAGCGGACCGCGATCCTGGTCGACGCCCAGCTCACCCGCAGCGCCGGCCGCGAACTCGCCGAATGGGTCGCCGGCAAGGGCCGCCGACTGCTCGCCATCGTCGTCACCCACCACCACCCCGACCACTACTTCGGCGCCGAGGAGGTGCTGAGGCTCTTCCCCGACGCCCGGCTGCTGGCCGCGCCCGCCGTGGTCGACGGCATCCGGCGCACCGCCGCCGCCAAGGTCGCCCAGTGGAAGCCGGTCTACGGCGACGACATCCCGGACCACCCGCTGATCCCCGCCCCGCTGCTGCCGCAGCCGCTCATGCTCGACCGCCAGGTCATCCCCGTGCTGCTGCTCGGCCAGGCCGACTGCGGCGACTCGACGGTCGTCCACGTGCCGAGCATCCGGACGGTGATCGCCGGGGACTTCGCCTACAACGGCACCCACGTCTGGACCGCCGACACCACCCCGGCCCAGCGCACCACCTGGGGCCACAACCTCGGCCGGATCGCCGACCTCGGCGTGGACCGGGTCATCGCCGGCCACCGCGCCCCCGACCAGGGCGACGACGCCGCCCGGGTGCTCGCCTTCACCGGCGAGTACCTCCAGGACTTCGACCGGCTGCTGGCCGAGCACCCGCACGACCCGGAGGCACTGGTCACCGCGATGAACGAGCGGTACGGGGAGCTGACGCTGCCGGCCATCCTGGAACTGGGTGCCGCCGCCAACACCGCCCGGGCGGCGCGAGGGGGCGAGATCGTCGAGGCGGAGATCGTCGAGGACGACATCATCGAGGCGGAGATCGTCGAGGACGAGCTCGTCGAGGAGCCCGAGGAGTCCACGGAGTCCCCGGAGCGCGGGACGGGCGGAGCCGAGTAGGGCGGATACTGGCCGCATGACGCCCTACGACGTGATCGTCCCGGCCGGCGGGGGCGCCCGTCGCCTCGGCGGGGCCGACAAACCCGGGCTGACCGTGGGCGAGACCACCCTGCTCGACCGGGTGCTCGCGGCCTGCGCGGGCGCCCGCACCACCGTCGTGGTCGGCCCCGGCCGGCCGACCGCGCGCACCGGCGTCCGCTGGACCAGGGAGCAGCCGCCGGGCGGTGGGCCGGTCGCCGCCGTCGCCGCCGGACTCGACCTGGTCACCGCGCCGACCGTGCTGCTGCTCGCCGCCGACCTGCCGTTCCTGGACCGGCGGACCGTCGACCGGCTGGTCACCGCCCTCGCCGAGGCAGGCCCGGCCGTCGACGCCGCCGTCCTGGTCGACGCCGGCGGGCGCGACCAGCCGCTCGCCGCCGCCTACCGCACCGCCCCGCTGCGCACCGCGCTGGCCGCCCTCGGCGATCCGGCCGGTCTCCCGCTGCGCCGCCTCACCGGCGGTCTCGCCCGGCAGTTGGTGGCCGACACCGACAACGTCGCCTACGACTGCGACACCTGGGAGGACCTCGAACAGGCCCGGGAGCGCGACCGGTCGTAGGGGCGCCCTCCGGGTCCGTGTTCACGGCCCGCGCGGGTGTCCGTGCGGGAAACGACGCGCGCCGCACACGGGGCGAACACTCCGGGGAAACCGCCGATCAGGCAGCATGGGCGCATGGAGCGCACGCTGGAAGACTGGATCGCCGAGGTCAGGGCCGACCTGGGCATCGACCTGGACGTCGACGTCCGGGGACTGCTCGACCTCGCCCGGGTGGTGGCGCACGGGGTGGCCCGCCCGGCCGCGCCGCTGACCGCCTTTCTGATCGGCTACGCGGCCGCCCAGCAGGGCGGCGGGCCGGAGGCCGTGGCCGAGGCCGCCCGGCGGACCGCCGCGCTCGCCGAGCGCTGGAGCGCCGACGCCGGGCCGGGCGAGCCGTGAGCGCCGTCGGCCAGACCACCGTGGCCGCCCCGCCGACCGGCCCCGGCGTGCTGAGCTGGGCGCAGGCCCGCGAGGCCGCCCGCCGGGCCGGGCTGCGTCCGCTGCCGGCGGTCGGGCTGCCGCTCGCCGAGGCGCTCGGCCGCACCCTCGCCGAGCCGCTCACCGCGCTGACCGACCTGCCCGCCTTCGACACCTCCGCGATGGACGGCTGGGCGGTCGCCGGGCCGGGCCCCTGGCGGGTCGCCGGGCGGGTGCTGGCCGGCCGGGCCGCGTCCGCGCCGCTGGCCGACGGCGCCGCCGTCGAGATCGCCACCGGCGCCCAACTGCCGCCCGGCGCCACCGCCGTCCTGCGCCGTGAGCACGGCCGCGCGGACGGCACGCTGCTGTACGACTGCGGCCACCAATCGCTGACCACCGGTCAGGACGTCCGTCCGCGCGGCCAGGAGTGCCGCCGCGGCGAGGCGTTGCTGCCCGGTGGCGCCCTGGTCGGCCCGGCCGTGCTCGGCCTGGCCGCCGCCTGCGGTCACGACCGGCTCGCCGTGCGCCGTCGCCCCGTGGTCGAACTGCTCGTCCTCGGCGATGAGTTGCTCGCCTCGGGCGTCCCAGGTCCGGGCCTGGTCCGGGACGCGCTCGGGCCGCTGCTGCCGCCCTGGCTGCGGGCGGCCGGTGCCGAGGTGGCCGAAGTGCGGTCCGTCCGGGACGACTTCGGGCTGCTCCGGGACGCGCTGCGGCACTCCACCGCCGACATCGTGGTCACCACCGGCGGAACGGCGGCCGGCCCGGTCGACTTCCTGCACCGGGCCCTCGCCGAGGCCGGGGCCCGGCTGCTGGTGGACGGCGTGGCCGTCCGCCCCGGACACCCGATGCTGCTGGCCGAACTCCCGTCGGCCGCATGCCCGTCGGCCGGCCCCGCCCGGAGCGGGCTTCCGGGCGGGGACCCAGCCGGGCTTCCGGGTGGGCTTCCGGGTGGGCTTCCGGGCGGGCGGCACCTGGTGGGCCTGCCCGGCAACCCGCTGGCCGCCGTCGCCGGGACGGTCACCCTCGCCCTGCCGCTGCTGCACGCCCGCAGCGGGCGGTCCGCCGTCACCCCGGCCCTCGCACCCACCGCCGTCGGCCTGCCCGGGCACCCGGTGGACACCCGGCTGCTGCCCGTCCGGCACACCGCCGACGGCGTCGTCCCGCTCGCCTTCGACGGGCCCGCGATGCTGCGCGGCCTCGCCCGGGCCGAGGCGCTGGCCGTGGTCCCGCCCGGCGGCGCGGCGGCCGGCGAACCCGTCGAACTGCTGGAGGCGCCGTGAACGGGCCCACCGGGGCGTGCGCGCCCCACGACAGCGGGGAGGTGGCCGCATGAGCAGGCTGCGGGGTGCGCCCGCCCCGGGGACCGAGCCGTGGTCGGACGCCGGGATCGTGCTGCCCGCCCGGCGGAGCGCGCCGGCCCTCCGGCAGGTCGGCTCCCGGCTGCTGCTGGCGCTCGCCGTCCTGGTCGCCACGACGCTGATCGTCTACGTCGACCGGGACGGTTACAACGACAACGCGGGCGACGGGGTCAGCTTCCTGGACGCGGCGTACTACGCCACCGTGACGCTGTCCACCACCGGGTACGGCGACATCACCCCGTACAGCGACGGCGCCCGGCTCACCAACATCTTCGTGATCACCCCGCTGCGCGTGGTGTTCCTGATCATCCTGGTCGGGACCACGCTGGAGGTGCTCACCGAACGAACCCGCCAGCAGTGGCGGTTGAACCGCTGGAGGTCCACCGTGCGCGAGCACACCGTCGTCATCGGGTACGGCACCAAGGGCCGCAGCGCCGTCGACACCCTGCTCGGGCAGGGCGTGAAGAAGGACGAGATCGTCGTCGTCGACCCGCAGCGCAAGGTGATCGACCAGGCCGCCCGGCACGGGCTGGTCGGCGTGGTCGGCGACGCCACCCGCACCGACACGCTGCTGCGGGCCGAGGTGCCCACCGCCGCCCGGGTCGTGGTCGCGCCGGAACGGGACGACACCGCCGTCCTGGTCACGCTGACGGCGCGCCAGCTGAACAAGGGCGCCACCGTGGTCGCGGCCGTCCGGGAGGACGAGAACGCCCCGCTGCTGCGGCAGAGCGGCGCCGACGTCGTCGTGACCAGCTCCAGTTCGGCCGGGCGGCTGCTCGGCCTGTCGATGCTCAGCCCGCACGCCGGCGCGGTGATGGAGGACCTGCTCACCTACGGCAACGGCCTGGACGTGGTCGAGCGCCCCGTCACCCGGGCCGAGGCCGGGCACAGCCCGCGCGCGTGCGAGGACCTGGTGGTCGCGGTGGTCCGCGGCCGGCGGGTGCTCAACTACACCGAGCCCGAGGCCGCCGTGCTCCAGCTCACCGACCGGGTGATCGTGATCAAGTCGACCGGCTGACGCGGGCCTTGCCCGCTCCTCGCCATGACGCGCAGTAGGTTCGGGGCATGCATGCGATGACGATTCCCGTACCCGGTGGTCCCGAGGCACTCGTGTGGGCGGAGGTGCCCGACCCGGTGCCCGGCGAGGGCGAGGTCCTGGTCGAGGTGGCGGCCACCGCCGTCAACCGCGCCGACCTGCTCCAGCGGCAGGGCAACTACAACCCGCCGCCCGGCGCCTCGCCCTACCCCGGGCTGGAGTGCGCCGGGCGGATCGTCGCCCTCGGCCCGGGCGTGTCCGGCTGGGCGGTCGGCGACGAGGTGTGCGCGCTGCTGTCCGGCGGCGGGTACGCGCAGCTCGTCGCGGTGCCGACCGGGCAGCTGCTGCCGCTGCCCAAGGGCCTGGGCTTCGAGGAGGCCGCCGCGCTGCCCGAGGTCGCCTGCACGGTGTGGTCCAACGTGTTCCTCACCGCCCACCTGCGGCCCGGCGAGACGGTGCTGCTGCACGGCGGCGCGAGCGGCATCGGGACCATGGCGATCCAGCTGGCCAAGGCGGTGGGCGCGCGGGTCGCGGTGACCGCGGGCAGCGCCGGGAAGCTGGCCCGGTGCGTCGAACTCGGTGCCGACATCGCGATCGACTACCGCGAGCAGGACTTCGTCGAGGTGCTCAAGGAGGCCACCGGCGGGGCCGGGGTGGACGTGATCCTGGACATCATGGGCGCCAAGTACCTGCAGCGGAACGTGGACGCGCTGGCCGTCAACGGGCGGCTGGTGATCATCGGGCTGCAGGGCGGCGTGAAGGGCGAGCTCGACCTCAACGCGCTGCTGCGCAAGCGCGCCGCGGTGATCGCCACCAATCTGCGCGGGCGCCCGTTGGCGGAGAAGGCGGCGATCGTGGCGGCGGTGCGCGAGCACGTGTGGCCGCTGGTGGAGTCCGGGGTGGTGAAGCCGGTGATCGACCGGGTGCTGCCGCTGACCGACGCCGGCGACGGGCACCGGGTGCTGGAGGCGGGGGAGCAGGTCGGCAAGGTCGTGCTGCGGGCCTGATCCTGGTCCGAGGGCCTGCGGCCCGAGGCGGGACGTCCGAAATGCCCTGATCGTCGGATTGTGTGAGGCTGGTTCGGAGCTGTCCCGCCGCCGACCCCGCCGCGCGCGGTCGGCCGTCGGAAGGACCTCCGACCGTGGCCGCACCAACGCACCTCCTCGGGCCGCTGCCCGCCGCGCCGCACCACCGTCGTACCCGCCGTACCCGCCGTACCGGCCCGGGCCGGGCCCAGCGACTGATCGCGGCGGCCGTGCTCGGGCTCACGCTCCCGCTGGCCGCCGCTTCGGCGGCCGCCGCCGTCGGGCCGGCGGCGGCGTCGCCGTCCCCGTTCACCGCTGAGCCCGCCGCCGTGGGCAGGCCGGAGCCAGCGGCCGTTCCGGCGGTCGGGCCGCCGCGGCACCCGCGCCCCGGCCGGGGCGACGGGGTCTACCGGCGCTGGGCGGTGTGGGCGCCCGAGCGCGCCGACAGCGCCCCGGAGCGGGCGCCGGAGCGGGCTCCCGAGCAGAACCCCGAGCAGAACCCTGCGCAGGTTCCCGAGCAGAACCCCGACCAGGTTCCTGACCGGAGCACCGGGCAGGCCGGTGCGGGGGACCAGCCCGAGGCCGACCAGGGCACCCCGGACGCGGCGGCTCCCGGCGCCGACGCCGCACCGGACGCCGCCACCGCGGCCGCCCAAGCCGTCGCCGCCGCCGTCCCCGCCGTCCTGCCCGCCCGCTGGCGGGACGCCTCGACCGTCCAGTTCCCGCTGGGCGCGGGGCTGGGGTTGATCGGCTGCGGCCTGGGGTTGATCGGGTTGCGGCTGCGCCGGGGGTGAGCCGCGGGGTGGGGGCGGCGGCGGGGTAGGTTCCGTGAGGGGTGTGTGCACGCCCCAGGGGGGCCGGGGCGGGCCGGGAGCTGAGTATCCGTACGGATTCCGGGGCGGCGCCCGGGGGCGTACCGTCGTCAGCGGTGGCTCAGGACGGCGGTTGTACGGGGGCTTCCGCCCGACCAACCCCAGTGAGAGAGAATGTTGTTCATGACGAATCCGATGAACGAGCGCTCGTTTCAGCAGCCATTCCAGGCCGCGGGCGGGCAGTCGCAGGACGGCCAGAAGGTGCTGATCGTCGGACCGGACGGGCTGCCCGTGGGCCAGGGGTTCGCCGGCTCGGCGGGGGACGAGGACGAGGGCGACCTGCCGCGGGAGCTCCCGGTGACCGAGATGGTCGAGCAGCCCGCGAAGGTCATGCGCATCGGCAGCATGATCAAGCAGCTGCTGGAGGAGGTCCGGGCGGCGCCCCTCGACGAGGCCAGCCGGGCCCGGCTGAAGGACATCCACGCCAGCTCGATCAAGGAGCTGGAGCTCGGTCTGGCCCCCGAGCTGGTCGCCGAGCTGGAACGGCTGTCGCTGCCCTTCACCGAGGACAGCATTCCGACCGAGGCGGAGCTGCGGATCGCCCAGGCCCAGCTGGTCGGCTGGCTGGAGGGCCTGTTCCACGGGATCCAGACCGCGCTGTTCGCCCAGCAGATGGCGGCGCGGGCCCAGCTGGAGCAGATGCGGCGGGCGCTGCCGCCCGGTCTGCACGGCGGCGAGCCGGACGAGGACGAGCCGGGCCAGGGCCGCGGCATCCGCTCCGGCCCGTACCTGTAACGGGCCGCCGACACCGGACGTACCACGACGGTCCGCCCCGGGCCGGGGCGCCGCCGGAGGGCGCCCCGGCGGTCCGGGGGCAGGACCGGCCCTGGACCGATCACCGTCGGCGTCAGCCGGTACCCTGACCCCTGTCGCAGGCCGGTCGCACCGCCGCGGCAGGGGTCCGCCAGGCCCGCGGGCCCGGCCCACCACGCACGGACGAGACCGAACGTCACGGTCGCGGCGCCACGGCCGCGCCGAGGGGGAGCAGAGGACCATGAGCGAGCACGGCAACGCGGCGGTCGGGGGCTCCTCCCTGGGCAACGGCCGCTATGTGCTGCAGCGGCTGCTGGGCGAGGGCGGCATGGCCTCGGTGCACCTCGCGTACGACAGCGTGCTGGACCGGCAGGTCGCGCTGAAGAGCATGCACAACGAGCTGGGCCGGGACGCCTCGTTCAAGGAGCGGTTCCGCCGCGAGGCGCAGGCGGTGGCCCGGCTGGAGCACCCGAACATCGTCACGGTGTACGACAGCGGCGAGGACGTCGCGCCGGACGGCTCCAGCACCCCGTACATCGTCATGCAGCTGGTCGACGGCAAGGGCCTGCGCGAGGCGATCAACGAGGCGGTCGCCCAGTACGGCGCGATGCCGACCGAGGAGGCCCTGCGGGTCGTCGTCGGCGTGCTGAACGCGCTGGAGGCCTCGCACGACATGTCCCTGGTGCACCGCGACATCAAGCCCGGCAACGTCATGTTCGATCGCAAGGGCAACGTCAAGGTCATGGACTTCGGCATCGCCCGGGCGCTGGAACCGGGCGCCACGTCGATGACGCAGACCGGCATGGTGGTCGGCACCCCGCAGTACCTGTCGCCCGAGCAGGCGCTCGGCAAGCCGGTGGACGCCCGCTCCGACCTCTACTCGGTCGGCGTGATGCTCTTCGAGATGCTCACCGGGCAGCTGGTCTTCGACGGCGACTCGGCGTTCTCGATCGCCTACAAGCACGTCCAGGAGGAGCCGCCGGCGCCGTCCACCCTCAACCGGTCGGTCACCCCGGCGGTGGACGCCTTCGTCGCCCAGGCGCTGCGCAAGGACCCGGCGCACCGGTTCCAGAGCGCGGCGGCGATGCGGGACGAGGCGGAGCGGCTGATCGCGGCCGCGAAGGGCGGCGGCAGCGGGCACCCGTTGCAGGCCAGTACGCCGCTGGTGATCAACGAGGGCCCGCGCTCGGTGCACGCGGCGCCGCAGACCCCGCAGACCCCGCACCCCCAGTACCTCCAGCAGTCTCCGCAGCAGCCTCCGCCGCCGCAGCAGCCGCAGTACCGGACCCCGCCGCCGGCCTTCCAGCCGCCGCGTCCACAGGGGCCGCAGACCCCGCACCCCCAGTACCTCCAGCAGCCTCCGCCGCCGCAGCAGCCGCAGTACCGGACCCCGCCGCCGGCCTTCCAGCCGCCGCGTCCACAAGGGCCGCACACGCCGCACCCCCAGTACCTCCAGCAGGCCCCGCCGCAGCGGGCGCACACCCCGCCGCCGCAGCCGATGCCGCCGTACCAGCAGCCGAAGGCGCCCAGCGGCGGCGGCTGCTCGACGGCCGCGGTCGTCATCGTGATCATCGTCGGCGTGCTCGTGCTGGCCGGCATCATCATCGCGATCGTGGTCAACAAGGCGCAGGACAACAAGTCGAAGACCAAGACCGGGCACACCACCGGTGAGCGGCCCGCAGTGGTGCTGGTGGTTGACCTTCCGGTCGACCGGAATGGCCTGCTCTGACGCTTTCCGGCCGGTTCGGGCGTGCCACGGGCCCGCGCCGGAGGCGGTAGCGTTCGGGGATACGAAGCGACAGGGCACCGCGATCCGAGCGAACGCCCGGGGCGAGGAGCGATGGCACAGACGCAGCAGCCGGATGACGGAACGGGTGCCGGAGCTGACGGCCGGACCGGCGGGACGCCGAGGATGCCCGGACCCGGCAGCGACGCCGCGACCAGCGCGTTTCCCCCGGTCGGGCCCGGCGGCCCGCAGACCCCCGGCCGCGGTACGGCCGCGCCGCTGGGCACGGTCGGCGACGGCCGCTACCGGCTGACCTACCGGCTCGGCCGCGGCGGCATGGCCGAGGTGTTCGCGGCCGAGGACGTACGGCTGGGACGGACGGTCGCGGTCAAGCTGCTCCGCGGCGAGCTGGCCCAGGACGACATCGCCCGGCTGCGGTTCACCCGCGAGGCACACGCCGTCGCGGGGCTCAACCACCACTCGATCGTCGCGGTCTACGACACCGGCGAGGAGTACGCCGGGGACGAGTCCACGCCGTACATCGTGATGGAGCTGGTCGAGGGCCGGACCGTCCGCGAGCTGCTGGTGGACGAGGACGCGCCGCCGGTCGACCAGGCACTGATCATCATCGCCGGGGTGCTGGAGGCGCTGGCGTACAGCCACCGCAACGGCATCGTCCACCGGGACATCAAGCCCGCCAACGTGATCATCACGACCGCGGGCGCCGTCAAGGTGATGGACTTCGGTATCGCCCGGGCGCTGACCGGCACGGCCAGCACCATGACCCAGACCGGCATGGTCATGGGCACCCCGCAGTACCTCTCGCCCGAGCAGGCCCTCGGCAAGCCCGTCGACCACCGCTCCGACCTGTACGCGGCCGGCTGCATGCTGTACGAACTGCTGGCGCTGCGCCCGCCGTTCACCGGCGACACCCCGCTCTCGGTGGTCTACCAGCACGTCCAGGACATGCCGGTGCCGCCCTCGCAGGCCAACGGCCGGGTGCCGGTCGGGCTGGACCAGCTGGTGCTGCGCTCGCTGGCCAAGAACCCGGACGACCGCTTCCAGGACGCCGACGAGTTCCGCGCGCACGTCCAGCACGCGCTGCGCGAGATGCACGGCGCGGGCGGCGCGGGCTGGGCCGGCACCACGGCCGGGCTGGCCGCTGCGGGGCAGGGGAACACCGACGCCACCCAGGTGATCCGGCCCGACCAGACCGCGGCCACCGCGGCCTTCGGCGCGATCGGCCCCGGCGACCAGACCTCGGTGCTGCCCTACCAGGGGATGGGGGGCCCGGGCGGCCCGCACACCCCGTCGACGCCCTACCCGGGGGCCGGCGGCCCCTACGGCGGCGGTGGCGGCGACGACGACGGCGGCTCCGGCCGCCGGCGCGGGCCGTGGGCCTGGGTGGCCGGCGCCGCGGCCGTGCTGCTCGCGGCCGGGGTCGGCATGGCGTTCGCGTTCAGCGGCAACGAACCCGGGAACTCGCACACCGTGCCGCCGACGCCGCTCCCGGCGGTCAGCACGACCGAGCCCAGCACGCCGCCCCAGAGCGGCTCGCAGAGCCCGCCCGCGTCCAACACCGGCAGCCGGCGCCCGACGCAGCCGACCGAGAACGGCAGCAACGGCGGCGGCTACAACAACGGCGGCAGCGGCGGCAACAACAACGGCAACAACAACGGCAACAACAACATGTCGCCGTCGCCGGGTTCGGGCAAGCACTCGACGCCCGCGTCGCCCAGCCAGACCCCCAGCCACACGCAGCCGCCCACCACGGCGCCCGGCACGCCCAGCACGGCGCCGACCACCCCGAGCACGGGAAGCGGCGGCAGCACGGGGGCGGCCACGCAGCCGCCGGCGACCAAGTCGAACCCGCCGGCGACCCAGCCGCCCGCGACCCAGCCGCCGGCGACGCCCTGATCGGGCCGCGCTGACACCGGTCAGTTGGCGAAGGCGTCCAGGACCTGTTCGTACTCCTGGCACCACCACGTCAACTGGCCGGCCGAGGCGGGGTAGAGCGGGTCGGCCCGGTGGTCGGCCCGCTGGTAGCGCCACTGGAGCATCCAGAAGTCGTTCAGCCGCTCCCACCAGACCCGGTGGACGGCGGCGGCCAGGTGTTCGGCGGTGGCGGCTCCGGTGGCCCGGTAGGACTGCGAGTAGTGGCGGACCCGCACCAGGTCGAGGGTGCCGGACGCCCGGTCGTTGAAGAGCAACGTGGCGGCGCGGACGGCCTCCTCGGCGCGCGGCTGTGGGCCGAGCTTGTCCCAGTCCAGGACGGCCGCGACCGGGCCGCCGTCGGGGCCGTCGCCGTACAGCAGGTTGAGTCCGTGGAAGTCGCCGTGGGTCCAGCCGGTGGGCGGGGCGGTCTGCGGGGCGGGGCGGCGGTGGGCGTGTTCGGCGAGCAGTTCCAGCCTTTCGGTGAGCCTCCGTTCGACCAGCGCGTCCAGGTCGCCGTACGGGCGGTGGGCGCGGGCGTGGCGCCGCAGGTCGCGGGCGAGGTCGGCGCTGTCGAGGGGGTCGGCGGTGCGGTAGCCGGGGGGCTGTTCGAAGGGGGCGCACACGTCGTCGAGCGCGCCGTGCAGTCGGCCGAGCAGCGCGCCGAGCGCGTCGCACTGCGGCGGGGAGAGGTCGGTACCGTGCCGGTGTCGGCCATCCACCCAGGGGAACAGCGCGAACAGCCGGCCGCCGTAGCCGGCCACCGTGCCGGCTCGTTCGGCGCAGGTCAGCGGGGGTGCGACGGGCAGTCCGAGGGCCTGGAGCCCGGCCATCGCCCGGTGGTGGGCGACGATCTTCGGGCGGCTGGCGGTGGCGGCGTCGACGTAGCACTTCAGGAAGTACGCGCCGGTCTCGGTGGTGACCCGGTACCCGCGGTTCAGCAGGCCTTCGGCGACCGGTTCGGCGGTCAGCAGTCCCCCCACCCGATAGCGGCCCAGGACCTCGGCGAGTGCGGCGCGCGGGACGGGCGGACTGAGGGTCCCTATCGGCGGCGCGGAGAGGTCGGGGCGGGCCGGGGAACAGGAGAGGGTCTGGCTGAAAGTCACAGCCAGAGGTTAGGGCCCCCGTGCGGGGGCCCTTGACAAGTCGTCAGTTCTGTGATTGCTGTTCTGATCAGTGCTGCTGGTCCGCCTGGTGCCGCGCCACGAAGGCCGCCGCCTGGGTGCGTCGCTCCATTCCCATCTTGGCGAGCAGACTGGAGACGTAGTTCTTCACCGTCTTCTCGGCCAGATGCAACTCGTTGCCGATCTGACGGTTGGTCATCCCCTCGCCGATCAGATCGAGGATCCGGCGCTCCTGCTTGGTGAGTTGCGCCAGCCGCTCGTCCTCCTTCTCGCCGCCGTCGCGCAGCCGGGCCAGCACCCGGCTGGTGGCGACCTGGTCGAGCAGCGACTTGCCGGCCGCGACGTCCCGGACGGCGGTGATCAGGTCGGTGCCGCGGATCGCCTTCAGGACGTAGCCGGACGCGCCCGCCATGATCGAGTCGAACAGCGCCTCGTCGTCCGAGAACGAGGTCAGCATCAGGCACTTGATCTCCGGCAGCCGGGACCGGATCTCCCGGCAGACCTCGACCCCGTTGCCGTCCGGCAGCCGGACGTCGAGCACCGCGACGTCGGGGTGGACCGCCGGGATCCGGGTGAGCGCCTCGGCGGCGGTGCCGGCCTCGCCGACCACCTCGATGTCGTCCTCGACCGAGAGCAGGTCGTGCACGCCCCGCCGGACAACCTCGTGATCGTCGAGCAGGAAAACCCTGATTTGTCCGTTATCAGTCACGTCCAAAGCCTCCCATATCACCGTACGGAAGACCTATCGTCCCTGGTGCCGCAGTCAGGCGGTCCGGCCGGGGCGGTCCGAAACCGATACCGAGAACCCCCTTACGTACGGGCTCGCGCCCGGATAACGTGCGCTGGTGTCCTGAAGGCGCCCGAATTGAGAGCTGCGTCACGCGGTCCGTCACCCCCACCCTTCCGACGGCGCGCTGCCCGCGGCACCCTCGGGGTTGTAAGCCCTGAACAAGTAGGACGTCCTAGCGCAAGCGCGCCAAGGGCGGACGCTGGGTAACGTTCTCGTGAGGGACGCCGTCGGAACAGGATCACCACCTGCCCCGCAGTAGGAGCGCACACCCACGCGCGCCCCGCGAGGCGGTGACCGGACCGGTCACCGGCGACCCCGGGCGGCCGGACAGACCGAGGAGTGAACGTGACCGTCAAAAGCACGGCGAGGGCCCGCAAGAAGGCGGCCCCCGGCGTCCCTGACACCCTCCGCGCCACGGGGAAGGACGCCCAGCCGGAGCTCGTACAGCTGCTCACCCCGGAAGGCGAACGGGTCGAGCACCCGGACTACCCGCTCACCACCACCCCGGAGGAGCTGCGCGCCCTCTACCGCGACCTGGTGCTGGTCCGCCGGTTCGACGGCGAGGCCACCGCACTCCAGCGCCAGGGCGAGCTGGGCCTGTGGGCCTCGCTGCTCGGCCAGGAGGCCGCCCAGGTCGGCTCCGGCCGTGCCATGCGCACCGGCGACTACGCCTTCCCCACCTACCGCGAGCACGGTGTCGCCTGGTGCCGCGACGTCGACCCGCTCAACCTGCTCGGCATGTTCCGGGGCGTGAACCACGGCGGCTGGGACCCGAACGAGAAGAACTTCCACCTGTACACCATCGTGATCGGCGCGCAGGCCCTGCACGCCACCGGCTACGCGATGGGCATCAGCAAGGACGGCACCGACGACGCGGTCATCGCCTACTTCGGCGACGGCGCCTCCAGCCAGGGCGACGTCAACGAGGCCTTCACCTTCGCCTCGGTCTACAACGCGCCCGTGGTGTTCTTCTGCCAGAACAACCAGTGGGCGATCTCAGAGCCCACCACCACCCAGACCAAGATCCCGCTGTACCGCCGCGCCTCCGGCTTCGGCTTCCCCGGCGTCCGGGTCGACGGCAACGACGTGCTGGCCTGCCTGGCCGTCACCCGCTGGGCGCTCGACCACGCCCGCAGCGGCAACGGCCCGGTGCTGATCGAGGCGTTCACCTACCGGATGGGCGCGCACACCACCTCCGACGACCCCACCCGCTACCGGCCCACCGAGGAGACCGAGGCCTGGAAGGCCAAGGACCCGATCGCCCGGCTCCGCGCCCTCCTGGAGAAGGAGGGCCTGGCCGACGAGGAGTTCTTCACCGCGATCGACGCCGAGAGCGAGCGGCTGGGGCTGCGGGTGCGCGAGGGCGTGCGCGGCATGCCCGACCCGGACCCGACCCTGATCTTCGACCACGTGTACAGCGAGCCGCACGCGCTGGTCGATGAGGAACGGGCCGAGTACGTCCAGTACGCGGCCTCCTTCGAGGCGGGGGAGAACCTCTGATGGCCGGTCAGCTCAGCATTGCCAAGGCGCTCAACGGCGCGCTGCGCAAGTCGCTGGAGAGCGACCCGAAGACCGTCCTGATGGGCGAGGACATCGGCAAGCTCGGCGGCGTCTTCCGGATCACCGACGGCCTGCAGAAGGACTTCGGCGAGGGACGGGTGATCGACACCCCGCTCGCCGAGTCCGGCATCGTCGGCACCGCGATCGGCCTGGCGCTGCGCGGCTACCGCCCGGTGGTGGAGATCCAGTTCGACGGCTTCGTCTACCCGGCCTTCGACCAGATCGTCTCCCAGCTGGCCAAGATGCACGCCCGCGCGCTCGGGAACATCAAGCTCCCGGTCACCATCCGCATCCCCTTCGCGGGCGGCATCGGCGCGGTCGAGCACCACAGCGAGTCGCACGAGGCGTACTTCGCGCACACCGCGGGCCTGCGCGTGGTCAGCCCGTCCAACGCGCACGACGCGCACTGGATGCTGCGGCAGGCCATCGCCTCGGACGACCCGGTGGTCTTCCTGGAGCCCAAGCGCCGGTACTGGGACAAGGGCGAGGTCGGCGACGCCGCCGACCTCGGACTGCACGACGCCCGGATCGTGCGCTCCGGCACCGATGCCACGCTGCTCGCCTACGGCCCGATGGTCAAGGTCTGCCTGGAGGCCGCCGCGGCCGCCGAGGAGGACGGCCGCCGACTGGAGGTCGTCGACCTGCGCTCGCTCTCCCCGGTGGACTTCACCACCCTGGAGGAGTCGGTCAAGCGCACCGGGCGGGCCGTCGTGGTGCACGAGGCGCCGGTCTTCCTGGGCATGGGTGCCGAACTGGCCGCCCGGCTCACCGAACGGTGCTTCTACCACCTGGAGGCGCCCGTCCTGCGGGTCGGCGGCTACCACGCGCCGTATCCGCCGTCCCGCGTCGAGGAGGCCTTCCTCCCCGACCTGGACCGCGTGCTCGACGCCGTCGACCGCGCACTCGCGTACTGATCCGGGGGAGCGAAGATGACCACCGAAGTTCGCTCGCTCCGCGAGTTCAAGATGCCCGATGTGGGCGAGGGCCTGACCGAGGCCGAAATCCTCAGCTGGTACGTCAAGCCGGGTGACACCGTCACCGACGGGCAGGTCGTGTGCGAGGTGGAGACCGCCAAGGCGGCGGTGGAGCTGCCGATCCCGTTCAACGGGGTCGTCGATCAGCTCTTCTTCCCCGCGGGCGCGACGGTCGACGTCGGCACCGTGATCATCTCGGTCGCGGTCGCCGGGGAGGCCGGGGCCGCGGCTCCTGTCGCCGCTGCTGCTGTTGCACCCGTCGCCGCCGCCGCGCCGGCCGAACCGGCCGAGCCCGAGCGGCGCGAGGTGCTGGTCGGCTACGGCCCGCGCACCGGCACCGCCCAGCGCCGGGCCCGGCGCACGACCACGAAGACCGTCACCGCGACGCCGGCTCCGGCCGCGCCCGTCGTGCCGGCCGCGCCCGTCGTGCCGGCCGCTCCGGTCGTGTCGGCCGCGCCCGCCTCGTCCGTCCTGGCCGAACAGCCCGCCGGGGAGCGGCCGTTGGCCAAGCCGCCGGTGCGCAAACTGGCCAAGGACCTCGGCATCGACCTGCGCGCGGTCGTCCCGACCGGCCGGGACGGCGTGATCACCCGCGAGGACGTGCACGCCCACGCGTCCGCCCTGGCCACCGCGCAGGCCGCCCCGGCGGCGCCGGTCGAGGCCGGGCCGGTCGCGGCGGCGGTGCCGGCGCCGGTCACCGTGGCGGGCGACGTCCGGGTGCCGATCAAGGGCGTCCGCAAGGCGACCGCGCAGGCGATGGTGGCCTCGGCCTTCACCGCCCCGCACGTCACCGAGTTCGTCCAGGTCGACGTGACCCGCACGATGAAGTTCGTCCGCCGGCTCAAGGAGAGCGGCGAGTTGGGCCGGGACGTCCGGATCAGCCCGCTGCTGCTGGTCGCCAAGGCGCTGCTCACCGCGGTCAAGCGGCACCCCGAGATCAACGCGCAGTGGGACGAGGCGGCCCAGGAGATCGTCATCAAGGGCCAGGTGAACCTCGGCATCGCCGCGGCCACCCCGCGCGGCCTGATCGTCCCCAACATCAAGGACGCCGGCGGCAAGACCCTCACGGGCCTCGCCGTCTCGCTGGGCGAGCTGATCGACACCGCCCGCCAGGGCAAGACCTCGCCGGGCGACATGCAGGGCGGGACCATCACCATCACCAACGTCGGCGTCTTCGGCGTCGACACCGGCACCCCGATCCTCAACCCCGGCGAGGCCGCGATCCTCGCCGTCGGCGCGATCCGGGACATGCCGTGGGTGCACAAGGGCAAGGTCGTCCCGCGTCAGGTGACCGCGCTGGCGCTCTCCTTCGACCACCGCCTGGTGGACGGGGAGTTGGGCTCCAAGGTGCTGGCCGACGTGGCCGCGCTGCTGGAGCGCCCGAAGCGCCTGATCACCTGGGGCTGACGGCCCGGGACGTCACGAACGGGAAGCCACGGAGGGGCCTTCCCCCACACCGCCGTGTGGGGGAAGGCCCCTCCGCTTCTGCCCGCCCGTCGGCCGTCGCTGGGGGCGAGGCCGGCGGGCGGCGATCAGGACCAGCCGATGACGGACGCGCGCATGACGTGACTCCCCGGGGTCATGGGTCTGACGGCGTGGCTGGGCGAGGACGACGGGCCCGCTCCGGGTGGGGCGGAAGCGCCCCGGCCCCGCCGGTCGCGCCCCCGTGCCTTCATCCGTACAGACGTGCATCCTCGCCGGGGGTTGCAGGTGGTTTCAAAGACTTTTCCGTGAGCCCCCGGCGCGGCGTTCGGGATACTTCCGGAATGACTGAAGAGCTGACGGTCCGACCGGAGACGGTGCCGGGCGGGGGCGGGGAGCGCCGGTCGCTGCGGCGGGACGTGTCGGGGCCGGCGCTGCTGGCGGGGTTGGTCTGCATCGCGGTGTCGTTCTCGGGTCCGCTGGTGGTGGTGCTCGCGGCGGCGTCCGCCGGGCGGCTGGACGCGGCGCACACGGCGTCCTGGATCTGGGCGGTGGCCATCGGCAGCGGGCTGAGCGGCTTCGCGCTGAGCTGGTGGACCAGGACCCCGGTGATCACCGCCTGGTCCACCCCGGGCGCCGCGCTGCTGGTGACCAGCCTGGGCGCGTACCCGTACCGGGAGGCGGTGGGGGCGTTCCTGGTGAGCGCGGTGGTGGTGACGCTCTTCGGGGTCACCGGCTGGTTCGGCCGGCTGATCGCGGCGGTGCCGACCGGGATCGTCAACGCGATGCTGGCGGGCATCCTGTTCTCCTTCGGCGCCGGGATCTTCGGCGCCGTGCACGGCGCGCCGGTGCTGGTGGTGGGCAGCCTCGCGGCCTTCCTGCTGGCCAAGCGGCTGGCCCCGCGGTACGCCGTCCCGGTGGCGCTGCTGGTGGGCGGGGCGCTGGCGGCGCTGACCGTCGGACTCCCGCTGCACCTGGGCTCGGGCGGGCCGACCCGGCCGGTGTTCACCGTGCCGGCGTTCTCCTGGGCGGCCACGGTGGGGCTGGCGCTGCCACTCACGATCGTGGTGCTGGCCTCGCAGAACGCACCGGGCCTCGGGGTGATGCGAGCCTTCGGCTACCGGGCGGACGACCGGCTGCTGATCGGGTCGACCGGTGTGGTGTCGCTGCTGCTGGCGCCGTTCGGCTCGCCGGGGGTGAACCTGGCGGCGATCACGGCGGCGATCTGCTCCGGCCCGGAGAGCCACCCCGACCCGCGCCGCCGCTACGTCGCGGGGATGTCCTCGGGCGTGCTGTACGTGCTGGTGGGCAGCTTCGGCGGGGTGCTGGTGAGCCTGTTCACCGGCCTGCCGAAGGAACTGATCGCGGTGATCGCCGGGGTCGCCCTGCTGGCCTCGCTGCAGGGCAGCCTGGCGGCGGCGGTGGCGGACGAGCGGGGGCGGGACGCGGCGGTGGTGACCTTCCTGGCCAGCGCCTCGGGGATGAGCCTGTTCGGGATCGGCTCGGCCTTCTGGGGCCTGCTGTTCGGCCTCGGCACCCACCTGGTGCTGAACCTCCGCAGGCGCTGACGAGGGGCCTGTCATCGGCCAGATTCCAGTCATTGGGATGACTGGTGTGGTGAGGGTCATTCGGCCAGGTCGGTGACTTTTTCGGCGCGCGGTAGGGGTGACACACCCGTCCGGGTACGTCTTCGCTCCACCACCCGGGCTACGCCGGGTGACCGGAACCCCGAGGACGCACCCGCATGCCACCTGGCAACCCTGGCCGTCTCGTTCGGAGTCTGGCCGCGCTCGTGCTGGTGTCCACCGCCGTACTCCCCGCCGCCCTGGAGCTGGTCGGCCCCTCGCCGTTCGGCGTGATCGGGCCGGGCGCCCCCGCCGACCGGGCGGTCCCGCCGCACAGCGCACAGCGCGCCGACCGCCGGCCCGTCACGGCCGCGCCCACCGTCGACATACGCCGCACCGGGGACCCGGCCAACCGGATCACCCTGGTCCTGCTCGGCGACGGCTACACGGCCGCCGAACAGGACCTGTTCCGACAGCAGGTCGACCGGGCCTGGCACGCGCTGATGGCCATCGAGCCGTTCCGCACCTACCAGGGGTTCTTCAACATACGGCGGGTCGAAGTGGTCTCCCCGGTCTCCGGGATAGCCGAGACCGAGAGCCGCGGCCGCAACCCCGCCACCCCGCTCGGCATGCACTTCTGGTGCGAGGGCACCGCCCGGCTGCTCTGCGCCGACGAGGCCGCCACCGCCCGGTACGCGGGCGACAGCTCCGGGCCGCAGTACCTGATAGCCCTGGCCAACTCCACCGAGTACGGCGGCGCCGGTGGTACCGGGGTGACCACCCTGGCCGGCGGCAGCCCGGACGCCGGGCGGATCATCCAGCACGAGATCGGCCACACCGTGGGGGACCTCGGCGACGAGTACGACAGCGCCCCGGACGACGCCGAGTACCCGAACCTCGCCACCCTCGACGCCGACGACATGCGCAAGAAGCAGACCAAGTGGTGGCGCTGGCTGGGCGCGGAGTCCCCGGACGGCGCCGGGACGGTCGGCGCCTACCGCAGCGCCAACGGCCTCTACCGGCCCACCCCCGACTCGGTGATGCGCACCCTGGGCAGCGCCTACAACCTGCCGTCGCGCGAGGCGATCATGGAGGAGCTGTACCGCAGGATCCGGCCCACCGACACCCCGTCGCCGCCGCCCGGCGAGGTGAGCGGGCGGCCCCGGCTGAACGTCCGGCCGGTGCCGCTGACCGGCCCGCGACAGCTGAAGGTCGAGTGGAAGGTGGACGGCGTCGCGGTGACGCCGCAGGCCGCCGACGGCTCCTGGCTGGACACCGACCAGCTGAACCTGGCCCCGGGCCGGACGGCCACCGTCACGGCGACCGTCCGGGACACCACCGACTGGGTGCGGGACGAGGCCTTCCGGGACCGCTACATGACCCGGTCGGTGTCCTGGACGGTGACCGGCTGACGCCCGGTCCGCGGAATCCGTGGAGTCCGCGCCCCGTGGAGTCCGTGGTCCGTGGAGTCCGTGGTCCGTGGACGATCGACCGCACCCCGCACTGGGCGTCCCATCATGGGATGACTAGTCTGGTCGCACTATGACCGTGGAGCCCGCCCGCTCAGCCGCACCCCTGTCCGTCCCCGCTCCCCGAACCGCCGACCCGACGCCGCCGGTCGCCCCGACGCCGTCCGCCGCCCCCGCACCGTCCCCGCCCGGCGGGCGCGCGGCCTGGCTGGCCTGGTCCATCGGCGTCAGCGTCTACATCCTCGCGGTGATCCACCGCACCAGCCTCGGCGTGGCCGGACTGGACGCCGCCGACCGCTTCGGCATCGGCGCCTCCGCGCTCTCCACCTTCTCGATCCTCCAGGTGCTGGTCTACGCGGCCATGCAGATACCGGTCGGCCTGCTCGTCGACCGGATCGGGCCGCGCCGGGTGCTGCTGCTCGGCGTCGTCCTGCTGAGCTTCGGCCAACTGGCCTTCGCGTTCAGCTCCTCCTTCGCCCCGGCGCTGGCCTCCCGGGCGGTGCTCGGCTGCGGCGACGCGATGACCTTCATCAGCGTGCTGCGGCTCGCCGCCCGGTGGTTCCCCGCCGCCCGGAACCCGTTCGTGGCCCAGCTGACCGGCCTCGCCGGAATGGGCGGCAACCTGATCACCACCGTGGTGCTCGCACAGGCCCTGCACCGCGAGGGCTGGACGCCCACCTTCACCGCGATCGCCCTGCTCGGCGTCGCGGTCTTCGCGCTGGTCGCGCTCTTCCTCAAGGAGGCGCCGGCGGCGGCCGTACGGCCGGTCGAACACCCGCCCGCGCCGCGGCCGAACGTCGGCCGGCAGGTCCGCGCGTGCTGGCGCGAACCGGGCACCCGGCTCGGGCTCTGGGTGCACTTCACCACCCAGTTCCCCGGCAACGCCTTCGGCCTGCTCTGGGGCCTGCCCTACCTGGTGGAGGCGCAGGGCCTCTCCCGGGCCGCGGCCGGCGGACTGCTGACCCTGCTGGTGCTCAGCAACATGGCCTTCGGCTTCCTGTTCGGCCGGGTGCTCTCCGTCTCGGCGCGGGCCCGGATGCCGATCGTCCTCACCGTCATCACGGCCACCGCCCTCGGCTGGGCGCTGGTCCTGGCCTGGCCCGGCGGACACCCGCCGATCTGGCTGCTGTCCGCCATCATCGTGGTGATGGGCAGCAACGGCCCGGCCTCACTGGTCGGCCTCGACTACGCCCGCGCCAGCAACCCGGTGGAGCGCCTCGGCACCGCCTCCGGGATCGTCAACATGGGCGGCTTCATCGGCACGATGATCACCCTCTTCGGCATCGGCGTCCTCCTGGACGGCCTCTCCCCGGCCGGCACCGACTCCTACTCGGCCGACGCCTTCCGCTGGGCGTTCTGCTGGCAGTACGTCCCGCTGGCGGTCGGCACCGTGATGATCCTGCGCCTGCGCCGCAAGGTCGCGGCGGAGGATAAGGGGCTCTGACCTGCGAAGGGCGTCGAAACTATTGCTTTGGGTGATGGTTTCCCGCCGCTACAGCCCGATGCCCCGGAGCACCTCGGTGATCTCTGGCGGCCGTCCGTAGAGCTGGACCCGGTCGATCACACAGAGCACCGTGCCCTCCGGCGGCATCATCGGTGTGCGAGTCGGATGTGCCCCTGGTCGGGTCGGCTGCTCGGCGGCTTCGCGCCGCATGCGGATCAGGTCCACGAGCTTCAGTTTGGGGCAGCCGGGGACGATTCGGCTGGCCCGGATTCCGACTCGTTCTTCGCCCGGGCAGGCGAAGTAGGCGCCGAACGGTGGTCCGCTGTCCTCTTCCCGGCTCGGCAGGTGGAGGACCATCTCGCCGTGCTGGCAGTGGACCGTTCCGTCCGAGTGGACGGTCAGGCCGGGCCAGTCCTCGTGGTCGATCTCGGCGACGATCCGTACCTGTTGTCCGATCGCCTCTGCCAGGGTCTCAGCCATCCGCCGCTGTTGGGTGGGGATGTCGGTGTCCCCACGGCGGATGGAGGGGATCAGCTCGTCGGTAACCCATTCTCGGAACGGTCGGGCCGTGCCTTTGTCCGACCGCATGAGGAGGCCGTATAGACCTGCCTCGCTCACCACGCCGAGTAGTGGATTCCCTCGACGATAGGCTTTCTGACCTGTAGGAATCCGGTAACCCTTGTTCCGAACAAGGGTTACCGACCGTAGGTCGACGACACGGTGCTGATGGTGTTCCAGCACCTTGACGGTATCTGTCGGGTTTCCTCGACCCAGGACTCGGCACACGTCCGCCGTGACGAACCACGGTTGTCCGTCGATCATCACGACTCTGATCGGTTGCCCCGTGACCGGGAAGCTCGACCGGACCAGGACCATCTGTTGCTGTTCGTCGTCCATGGGGACGCCCCTCCTTCTTCCGGGTGGTGGCGGGAGCGCCCAGAACAACGAGGTCGAACGGGTGAGGTGCTGGTGCTGGATTGACGGATGGATGCACGAGTGGTGCCGACCCGGCGCGCACTCGTGCGTGTACGCCGGGTGGCGTGCGCTGCGGGGTGGCTGGGGTCAGATGGTGACCGCGAAGGCGGGCAGGACGTGGTCGGCGAGTTCCTGGACCTGTGCCGGAAGGTTGAGGCGGCGGGGGCGTAGGGTTTCTGACCTGCTGAAACGTCGTAACCATCGCTTTTGGCGATGGTTACCGACCACAGGTCGACGGTGCGGTGCTGGTGGGTCTCCAACCTCTTGACGGCGTCGGGCGGATTACGCCGGCCCATGACTCGGCACCCGGCGCGCACTCGTGCGTGTACGCCGGGTGGCGTGCGCTGTGGGGTGGCTGGGGTCAGATGGTGACCGCGAAGGCGGACAGGACGCGTTCGGCGAGTTCCTTGTCGCCGTCGATGGTGACCGGGCCGGGGCGGCCGCGGCCGCAGGCGAGTCGGAGGTAGGTCTCCCAGTCCATGGTGAGCTGGACGTCGGGGGCCAGGCTGATCGACTCGTCGACGGTGCCGCGGCCGGTCGAGTCGACCCGGACGGTGCGCAGGAACTCCACGCGGCCGGTGACGTCCAGGACCATGGCCGTTCCGGCCGGGGCGCCGGCCCGGTGGGCGACGGCCTTGGGCAGCAGCCCGAGCAGGACGTCCCGGGCGATCAGGGCGGCCGGGGAGTCGAGGTTGCCGGGGGTGTCCAGGGCCCGGCGCAGGTCCTGCTCGTGCACCCAGACGTCGAAGGCCCGCAGGCGCAGCAGCTCGTGGTACGGCACGTCGCGGCTGTTCGGGCCGGCCGGCCAGCGCACCGGCTCCAGGGGTGTCTGCTTGGCGTTCCGCAGTGCCCGGGAGCGGCGGATGATCGTGTACTCCAGCTCGCTGGTCATCTCCAGAGCGGTGTGGCAGCGGCGCTTGTCGACCGGCAGTTCGATGTAGCGGGCGAAGTCGGTGGTGACGTGGCGAAGGTCACGCGGCAGGGAGTGGATCGGGCGGGGGTCGCCGAGGAGTTCGGACTCGACCGCGATGATGTGCGAGACGACGTCCCGGACCGACCAGCCGGGGCATTCGGTGGCCCGGTTCCAGGAGCCCTCGGGGAGGGGGGCGACCAGCTCCGATATGGACTCGATGCTCTGGGCCCACGCCTCCGTGTAAGCCTGCACGGTCTGGTTGTCCGTCACGGGAATCTCCGGCCCTCCGTCAGCTTCCTTGCCCTCTGCGCCCGGCCTCCCCGGTCGGCCGGGATGGTCCGGCTTCCAGGCGCACACGCTAACCGCACGTTACGCTGCCGGGAGACAGCTGGGCAGCGCTTTCGGGTGACGATCGTAGGTCTCTTGCCGTGGACGGTGGTACTGTGCGCGCTTCATTGATCCAACTCGGGGTCTCCGACGCCGAGCCGCCCGCCGAACGGCGGGCCCGGGCCGCCGCGCTGGTCCGGGCACAGCAGGGCGCGGACCTGGTGGTCCTGCCGGAGCTGTGGCCGCTCGGCGGCTTCGCCTACGACCTGTGGTCGGACGGCGCCGAGACGCTGGACGGTCCCACTTCGGACGCGATGGCGGCGGCCGCGCGGGCGGCCGGGGTCTGGCTGCACGCCGGTTCGATCGTCGAGCGCGACCCGGACGGGCCGATCTACAACACCTCGCTGCTGTTCGCCCCGGACGGCGAGCTGGTGCACACCTACCGCAAGATCCACCGCTTCGGTTTCGACAGCGGCGAGGCGGTGGTGATGGGCGCCGGGCAGGAGATCGTCACCGCGGCCACCGACTTCGCCACCCTGGGCCTGGCCACCTGCTACGACCTGCGCTTCCCGGAGCTGTTCCGGGCGCTGCTGGACGCCGGCGCGCAGCTGCTGGTGGTTCCGGCGGCCTGGCCGGCCCGGCGGCGCGAGCACTGGACGCTGCTGGCGCGGGCGCGCGCGGTGGAGGAGCAGGCGTTCGTGCTGGCCTGCAACACGGCCGGGACGCACGCCGGGGTCGAGCAGGCCGGGCACAGCATCGTGGTGGACCCGTGGGGCCGGGTGCTGGCCGAGGCCGGCACGGAGGAGCAGGTGCTGACCGTCGAGTTCGATCCGGCCGAGGTGGGCAAGGCCCGCGAGGAGTTCCCGGTGCTGCGGGACCGCCTGCTGGGGATCCCCGCGCCGGTCCAGCGCTGATCCTGGCCCGCCCCGGCCCGGTCCGGGCGGGGGAGTCCGGGGGCGCCGGGGCCTCCGGGGGGTTGGTTTGTACCTTCTCGGGGCGGGTTTGAGAAGATGAGCACTCGTCGTGTTCCCCGCCGCTCGTTGGCCGGTCCGCCGAGGGGCGGCCTGATCGGCCCGCCCCAGGAGGTTGCGCGCATGCCCGGCAACGGCGCAGGCGACACCCGTCCCGTCATCCAGCGCAACAGCCTGCGCGAGCAGATCGCCGGTGCGCTGCGCGAGGAGATGATGGCCGGCCGGTTGGCGGCCGGCCGCAACTTCACCGTCAAGGAGATCGCCGAGCTGTACGGCGTCTCGGCGACCCCGGCCCGTGAGGCGCTGGTCGACCTCGGTGCGCAGGGGCTGTTGCGGGCCGAGCACCACCGCGGGTTCACCGTGCCCGAGCTGGGCTGGGACGACTTCCTGGAGATCTTCGAGTCCCGGGTGCTGGTCACCGACAGCTACTACCGCCAGTTCTCCGCACGCAGGGCGCTGCCGGACCTCGCCAGGCTGCCCTCGCTGCGCCGCCGGGCCGACGCGGCGGTCCGGGCCGCCCGGGCCGGGAACCTGGACGTGATGGTGGGCTGCGACCGCCGGTTCTGGCAGGAGGTCGCCGCGCTGATCGGCAACCGCCGGATCGGCGACTACCTGGACTGGCTGCGGGTGCAGTCGTGGATGTTCGCCGCGCCCTACCTGCGGGAGCTGCCCGTTCTGGCCGAGGTCTGCTGGGACCGCCACCTCGACCTGGTCGACGCCATCGGCGCGCGGGACCTGGTCGGCGCGCACCGGATCATCTGCGAGTACAACCTGTACACCGCCCGGCTGCTGGCCGGGCTGGCCGGGCGGCCGCTGGAGTCGGTGACGGTGCTGGGGCTGCTCACCGAACCCCTGGACGGCGATCCTCTGAATAGCGATCCCCTGAATAGCGAACCCCTGGACGGCGAGCCCGGTGGCGGCGGGCTCCTGGACGGCGCGCCCGTGCCGCCGGCCCCGTCCGCCGAAGCCCCGCCGGTGGCGGCCGAACTGGCCCCTGGCCAGGCGTTCGACCAGGTCGGGAGGGGCCGGCGCCGGCCGGGCGAGGAGGTCGGCCGGGAGCTCGGCCGCGAACTCGGGCTGGGCCTCGGCCTGGTGCCGCAGCCGCGCTCGGTGCCGTACGGCCGGTTCGGCCGGCGGCTGCCCGAACCGCCCCCGGACGCACCGCAGGGACGGCCCGACCCGCGCCCGGCCCCGGGCCGGTAGGGTGGGCGGTCGTCGAACCGGGCGTCCCGCACAACGGCCGTCCGGGTACCGACCCCGCCCCCGTCGTCGTCCCGCCCTGCGGGCGACCCCGTCGCCCGGAGAGGAACTGCCGGCCATGGCCTGCGACCTCTGGCTCGTCCCGCTCGTGGACGTGCTGAGCCACAGCCCCGACAATCCCTTCAGGGACGATCTCGCCCTCTACAACGCGGTGTTGGCCTCCCGCGGGCTGCCAGAGGTGCCGGTCTACCAGTACGTCCCGGGGCTGAGCGGGGCGGTCGAGCCGATAGCCGCCTTCGACTACGACTCGCTGCACTTCCTGCGCCGTGCCTACCTGCTGGGCCTCACCGGGCTGGACATCACGCCGGTGGACTCGCTCGGCGGCGACTACGAGCAGCTGCTGGAGATGTTCGAGAGCAGTGCCGAACAGTCGCACCTGGTCTGGCACTTCGACCACGCGGGCGCCTACGTGCCGATAGAGTTCCCGGCGCCGCTGGTGGACGACGCGCTGCTCGCCTCCGGCGGTCCGCTCGGCTCCAGCCACGGGCTGCTGCGCGAACTGCAGGCCGTCGCCCCGGCGCTGGGCCTCGACCCGCTCAACCCGCCGGACCCGACCCGGCCGCTCGGCCCGACCGGCCTGGAGCAGCCGTTCGGGCCGCCGCTGGACGACCTGCACCCCTTCGCCCGCGAGCGGCACGCCTGGGCGGGCCTGTACGCGGCGGCGACCCGCAGCCTCGCCCAGGGCTCGATGGTGGTCTTCGCCTGAGGCGTCCGGCAGCCTTTTGCCCGAGGCGTCGCCCGCCGCATCCGCCCGGGCGCCGCGTCTGCCCGGGCGCCGTACCCTCCCGCCGCGTCCGCCCGCCGCACCGGCCCGCCCGCCACGGCAGGCGGCCCGCCTTCCCGCCCGCTACCGCAGCGGCCCCTCCGGCGGCCGCTGGCGCGGCATGGTGGGCCGGGTGCCCGGCGGCGGCAGCACCCGCACCTGGGCGCCCACCCCGCTCTCGCTGCGCCCGCCCCAGGTGCCCGGGGCCTGGGTGGGCAGCTGGGTCATGGACGCGCGGAACTCCAGCATCCACTCCGAGGTCTCGGTGCGGACCATGTCCGAGACGTCCTCGCAGAACCGGCGCAGCACGCCGAGGCAGCGCTCGGCGGCTTCGCCCGCGGTGCCCTCGGTCGGGCCGAGCACCTCGCGCACGCACTCCGACGCCCAGTCGAACTGGAAGGCCTCCAGCCGGCGTTGCAGCGCCTGCGCGGTGCTGACGTCACGCATCCAGCCGGAGGTGAGGCCGAACACCCGGTCGGTGCCGTGGCAGGCGGCGGCGAGCGCCAGGCCGACGTAGCCCCAGCTGGTGCCGTGTGAGACTGCGCCGGTCAGGTCGACCAGCGGCGCGGTCACCCCGCCCACCGCGAAGCCGGCCGTGCCGAACCGCAGCAGGCGCGCCCAGCGGCGCTTCCAGATCCGGTCCTTGCGGTACCACTCGATCGCCTCGACCGCCCGCTCCTCGGACCAGCGGTACAGCTCCTCCAGGCGCTCGGCCGGCTCGCCCCAGTCCCCGAGCGGGAACTGTCGAGTGCTCAGATCGGTCCGTCGGCGGGTGGACGCCTGGCGGGCGATGGTCGCGGCGGGCGGGTCCTCCTCGCCGATCTCCTTGCCCCAGGCACTCTCCTCGGGCTGCATTTCCGGCTGGCTCACCTGTGGGGCTCCCTGTGGCGGGCGGACTGCTGGGTCTGGCGGTCCATCGGCTGACGCGACGTCTGCCGTTGGTTGTCCAACAGCACTTCTTACCGCCAAATGGCTGACCATGGGGTCGCTTCCCCGGTGATCGTTACCGGATTCGGCCACCGGAACCCGGGGTGGAAGGGATGCGGGGGTCGGCGAGATTTCACCCGTCCGAGGGAGGGGCCGGTGACCCGCCGTCCTGACTCGGGCACCCGGTGCGCACCGAGCCGGTCCGAGTTGGAGGTTTCTCCGACATCCTCGGCGTACGGACCGCCCCGACTGGAGGATCGGACGGGACCGGAGAGCGGCCGGAACTGGCCACCGACTACCCTTGCCAAGCGTGAAGGTCCTCGTCATCGGCGGCGGCGCCCGCGAACACGCCCTGTGCCGCTCTCTGTCCCAAGATCCCGCCGTCTCCGAGCTGCACTGTGCCCCGGGCAACGCCGGGATCGCACAGGTGGCGACGGTCCACCCGGTCGACCAGCTGAACGGCGCGCAGGTCGCCGACCTGGCCGTGCGGCTCGGCGCCGCCCTGGTCGTCGTCGGCCCGGAGGCCCCGCTGGTCGCGGGCGTCTCCGACGCCGTGCGCGCGGCCGGCATCCCGGTGTTCGGCCCGTCCGCCGAAGCCGCCCGACTGGAAGGCTCCAAGGCCTTCGCCAAGGACGTGATGGCCGGGGCCGGCGTGCCCACCGCCCGCTCCTACGTCTGCACCACCCCGGCCGAGGCCGCCGAGGCGCTGGACGCCTTCGGCGCGCCGTACGTGGTCAAGGACGACGGCCTGGCCGCCGGCAAGGGTGTGGTGGTCACCTCCGACCGCGCGGCCGCGCTGGCGCACGCCGCCTCCTGCGAGCGCGTGGTCATCGAGGAGTACCTGGACGGCCCCGAGGTGTCGCTGTTCGCGATCACCGACGGCACCACCGTCGTCCCGCTCCAGCCCGCGCAGGACTTCAAGCGCGCGCTGGACGGCGACGAGGGCCCCAACACCGGTGGCATGGGTGCCTACTCGCCGCTGCCGTGGGCGCCCGCCGGGCTGGTCGAGGAGGTCCAGCGGAGCGTCCTGCAGCCGACCGTCGACGAGCTGCGCCGCCGGGGCACCGAGTTCTCCGGCCTGCTCTACGCGGGCCTCGCGCTCACCTCGCGCGGTACCCGGGTGATCGAGTTCAACGCCCGCTTCGGCGACCCGGAGACCCAGGTCGTGCTGGCCCGGCTGCGCACCCCGCTGGCCGCCGTCCTGCTGGCCGCCGCCACCGGCACCCTGGACCAGCTGGAGCCGCTGCGCTGGGACGAGGGCGCGGCCGTCACCGTGGTCGTCGCCTCCGAGGGCTACCCGGCCGCGCCGCGCACCGGTGACCCGATCGAGGGCCTGGCCGAGGCCGAGGCCGACGGCACCGCGTTCGTCCTGCACGCCGGTACCAGGGCCGACGAGGACGGCCGGGTGCTGAGCGCCGGCGGCCGCGTCCTGTCGGTCACCGCGACCGGCGCCGACCTGGTGGAGGCGCGCGACCGCGCGTACGCCGCCGTGGACCGGATCGCCCTCAAGGGCGGCCAGCACCGCACCGACATCGCCCTGAAGGCAGCCACCGAGTAGGGCCTGCCCCGCCTCCGCCCGCAGGGCGCCGCGCGCCGTGGGATTTCCCCCCATGGACGCAGCGCCCTGCGGCGTTTCCGGGGCGGGAGTGACTCCGGGGGCCGGCGCACCGTTCGGCGGCCGGATTCCAGCCCATCGGGTGACAGCACCCGCATCCGGCTGACGTAGCCGGGCGCCCGGCCTTATGGTGCGCTGGATCGCAGTGCGACGTGGCCGTGCGCCGGGGTCGCCGCCGGGTAGCGGTGTTCCCACGGGGGGATGCTGGACGGCGTCCGGCCGGGCGGGTGCCCGGGTGCTTCGCACCGGACCGGTCGTGACCGTCCGGAATCCGGGCGGTGTCACCGGGACGAGTGGAAATCGGGGCGATCCGGAACACCCACTCGGGCCGGTGCGTCGAACATGGCAGAAGCGCCACACAGCATGCACTACCGGGGATCGGACGCCTCCGCTTCCCGGTCGGAACTGATCGTTTCGAGTCGGCTCAGGGCCCGTCGCCGGGCGCCCGAGGGCTCCGAAGGGGGTGCCGCACCGTATGGCCGCAGTCGACACCGCGCGCGCTCACGCCCAGGCGGTCCTGCGGGTCCGTGGTCTCGCCCTGGCCGCCGCCGCCATGCCCGCCGCCGTCGCGGTGGTCCTGCTCGCGGGCCGGTTCACCGGGCGGATCGGCGCACCCGGCTCCTCCGACGCCGTCGGGTGGGACGCCGCCCGCTGGGTGGTCTGCGCGGTGGCCGCGCTGACGCTCCTGGTGGCCGGGCTGACCGCCCGCGCCTACCACCGGGCCGTCCCGCCCCGGACCCCGGCCGTTCCGCTGAAACGCGCCGAGGCACCCGAGCTGTACCGGCTGATCGACGAACTCGCCGACCGGCTGGACGTGCCCGCGCCCTCCACCGTGGCCCTCACCCCGGACTGCGACAGCTGGCTGGAGGACGTGCCCCCGGTGCGGCGGGCCCGCCCGTTCCGGGCGCACCCCGAGCCGCCGGGCCCGGTCCTGGTGATCGGCTCGCCGTTCCTGTGGTGGATGCGGGCCGGCGAACTGCGCGCCCTGCTCGCCCCCGTGGTGGCCGGCACCGCCGCCTCCGCCGACCCGGAGATCGCCGCCGCCCGCCGCTTCCTGCGCAGCCTGGACGCCAGCCTGGACTCCGGCGAGGGTGCCGCCCCCGGCCTCGGCGGCGGCACCCTGGCGGGCCCGCCCCGGCCGCCCCGCCGCGGTCCGGCCGCGCTCGCCGAGCGGATCACCCGCGGGATCACCCGCCGGCTGCTCGGCGCCTGCCGAGGCCACGCCGCCGAGTTGGAGCGCTCCGTGGCGAGCTGGGCCTCCGAGCAGGCCAGGACGGTCGACTACGGCCTGCGGATCGCCGCCCAGGAGCAGGTCGGCCTGGCCTACGCGGGCTGGGACCGGCTGCTCACCCGGGTCGCGCTGCCCGCCTGGCGGCTCGGCCGCCACCCCGCCCACCTCAACGCCGGTGTCGTCTCCGCCCTCACCGAGCTGTCCCGGCGCGACCGCCTGGCCGACGGCTACGGCACCCGGCTCGGCGACCGTCCCGCCTGCGACCTGCTGGAGGAGCCCGGCACCGTCGACCGGGCGGTCTCCCGGCTCGCCGCCGAGCTGTTCTTCGGCAGCCCGGCCGCCGGAGGCTGGCACGAGCTGGAGTGGACCGACTACCCGGCCGACGTGGTGGACGCCGGCTGGCGGGCCCGCGCCGCCGCCCTCCAGACCGCCCTGGACCGGCTCGCCCCCCAGGCCCGCCCCGGCTCCCCGACGCTCACCCGGCTGCTGGTCCGGCTCGCCGAGGGCGAGGGGGAGCAGCTGGCCGCCGCGCTGGCCGCCCAGCTGGCCCGCACCACCGCCCCGGCCCCGCTGCTCGAAACCGCCCGCAGCGGCCGTGACCTGCTGGTCGACCACGTCACCGCGATGGTCTGCTGCGCCGCCGTCGACACCGCGGGCGGCGCGCCCGGCCTGGACTGGCTGGACGGTCCGGTGCTGCTGCTGGGCGGGATCCGCCGCACCGACCTGGCCGGGCCGGTCGCCCAGGCCGTCGAACAGGGCCAGGACGGCCCGCTGCGGGCCTGGCTGGACGCCGCCGACGTCCGTCTGGAGAAACCCGTCCGGTTGTGAGCCGGACAGGCGGCGCTCGGCGCTCCGGCGCGCGCCCCCAAACCGACCGGCGGGCGGCCGTCTCCGCAGGCCGGAGGCCCGGCCGGGGGAGGGCGTGAGATTCCCGGCACCAATTGCGACCGCAGGGTGACGGAGCGCCAGCACTCTGTGGTGTATTAGACCGCACGCACATCCGGGGGGCACGTGCCAACCGGGCGGAAGTGCACCTGGGAGGGGCGCGTGGGCACGGAACTCAACCGCCGCTGGGAGTCCGGAACGCACGCTTACAGCGTCTCCGACCCCTTCGGCCAGGGCCCACTGCCCTGGCTGCGCAGCCCGGACCAGTACCTGGCCGGCGCCGAGGGCGCTGTCCCCTGGTACGTCTCGGTGGACGCGCCCGGCCAGCGGCCGCTGGCGGCCGGCGCCCGGCCCAAGCCGCCGGTCGGTACCCCGCAGAGCGCCAACGACGTGGACCAGCAGATCAAGGGCTTCGCCTCGGCCGGGGTGATCCGCCCCGGCGGTTCGGTGGACTTCCGGGTCACCGTCAACCCGCCCCGCGAGTTCACCGTGGACGTCTGGCGGATCGGCCACTACGGCGGCGACGGCGCCCGCCACATGACGTCCAGCCCGCTGATCGCCGGGCTGGCCCAGCCCGCCCCGCTGGTGGTCGAGCGGACGGTCTCCTGCCACCACTGGTGGCACTCCTGGCGGTTGCAGATCCCGGTGCACTGGAAGCCCGGCGCGTACGTCGCCGTGCTGACCACCGCGGACATGCTGCACCGCAGCCACATCCCGTTCACCGTCCGGGACTTCGAGGACCGGGAGCACGCCGCCGAACTGCTCCTGGTGGTCCCGGACGTGACCTGGCAGGCCTACAACCTGTTCCCCGAGGACGGCCGCAGCGGCGCCAGCCTCTACCACGCCTGGGACGGCCGGGGCGGCCTGGTCGGCGAACCGGAGGCGGCCGTCACGGTCTCCTTCGACCGCCCGCACGCCACCGCCGGGCTGCCGCTGCACGTCGGCCACGCGTACGACTTCATCCGCTGGGCCGAGCGCTACGGCTACGACCTCTCCTACGCCACCGCCACCGACCTGCACGCGGGCCTGGTCGACCCGGGGCGGCACCGGGCGCTGATCTTCCCGGGCCACGACGAGTACTGGTCCGAGCCGATGCGCCGGGCCGTCGAGCAGGCCAGGGACGACGGCACCTCGCTGGTGTTCCTGTCCGCCAACACCATGTACTGGCGGGTCGAGCTGACCGCCGCCGCCTCCGGCGAACCCAACCGGCTGCTCAACTGCCGCAAACGGCAGAAGGTCCAGCCGGGCAGCCCGGCCGCCGGGGTGCCCGGTTCGGCCAGCGCGCTGTGGCGGGACGCCGGCGAGCCCGAGCAGCAGGTGCTCGGCCTGCAGTACTCGGGCCGGGTCGCCGCGCCCGTCCCGCTGATCGCCCGGCACACCGCGCACTGGCTCTGGGACGGCACCGGCCTGCAGGAGGGCGACGAACTGCCCGGCCTGGTCGCCGGCGAAGCCGACCGCTACTACCCCAAGGTGGCGCTGCCCGAGCACACCGAGCGGGTGCTGCTCGCACACTCGCCGTACCAGGACCTCGCCGGCCGGACCCGCTACCAGGAGACCTCGCTGTACCGGGCGCCCAGCGGCGCGTACGTGTTCGCGGCCGGCACCTTCGCCTGGTCGCCCGCACTGGGCCGCCCCGGCCTCACCGACGAGCGGATCCAGCGGGCCACCGCCAACCTGCTCGACCGCCTCGGCAAGAACGAGGCCTCCTTCGGCCGGGCCTCCCTCACCCGGAACGGGGCCGCCCTCGGCCAGAAACGGGGCCTCGGGGGTTCGTGAAAGACTGCGGGGGCAGTGACCTCCCCTTTCGCGCGCCCCACGCCCGCGAACGACCCCTGAGGACTGAGACACCTTGAGCGGATTTGTCACCAAGCCCGAGCCGGTCCAGGTGCCCGGCCTGGTCCACCTGCACACCGGCAAGGTGCGCGACCTCTACCGGACCGAGTCGGGCGAGCTGGTCATGGTCGCCAGCGACCGGATGTCCGCCCACGACTGGGTGCTGCCGAACGAGATCCCCGACAAGGGTCGCGTCCTCACCCAGCTGTCCCTGTGGTGGTTCGAGCGGATCGCCGACATCGTCCCCAACCACGTGATCTCCACCGAGGTCCCGTCCGGCGCCCCCGCCGACTGGAAGGGCCGCACGCTGATCTGCCGCAGCCTGGACATGGTCCCGGTCGAGGCGGTCGCCCGCGGCTACCTGGCCGGCTCCGGCCTGGCCGAGTACCAGGAGAACCGCACGGTCTGCGGCATCGCCCTGCCGGAGGGCCTGGAGAACAGCTCCGAGCTGCCCGCCCCGATCTACACCCCGGCGCTCAAGGCCGAGGTCGGCGAGCACGACGAGAACGTCTCCTACGAGGAGACCGCCCGCCGGATCGGCGCCGACCTGGCCGCCCAGCTGCGCCGCACCACCCTGGACGTCTACGGCCGGGCCCGGGACATCGCCCGCGACCGCGGCATCATCCTGGCCGACACCAAGTTCGAGTTCGGCCTGCTGGACGGCGAGCTGCTGATCGGCGACGAGGTGCTCACCCCGGACTCCTCCCGGTACTGGCCGGCCGACGAGTGGCGGCCCGGCCGCTCGCAGCCGTCCTTCGACAAGCAGCTGATCCGCGACTGGCTGGTCTCCCCGGCCTCCGGCTGGGACCGCTACAGCGAGCAGCCGCCGCCGGAGCTGCCGGCCGAGCTGGTCGAGCAGACCCGCGCCAAGTACATCGAGGTGTACGAGCGGCTGACCGGCACCGCCTGGGCCTGACGCCCGGCCGCCCGCGAGCCGTGCCCGTGTTCGGACCTAGATCCAGCCGTGCTCGCGGGCGATCCGCACCGCCGCGTGCCGGTTCTCGGCGCCCAGCTTCCCGGCCGCCGAGGACAGGTAGTTGCGGACGGTGCCGGGGGACAGCGCCGCCCGTTCGGCGATCTCGGTGATCGAGGTGCCGTCGGCGGCCAGCTCCAGGACGTCCGTCTCGCGCGGGGTGAGCGGGGTCTCGCCCGCGCTGATCGCGTCCGCGGCCAGCTCCGGGTCCACGTACCGGCCGCCGGCCCGGACGGTCCGGATGATGCCGGCCAGGTCGGCCGCCGAGACGGTCTTCGGCAGGAAGCCGCGCACCCCGACCTCCAGCGCCCGCTTGAGGTAGCCGGGGCGGCCGTGGCCGGTGACGATCATGCAGCGGCAGTCCGGCAGCAGCCGGCGCAGTTCGGTGGCCACCTCGATGCCGTCCTTGCCGGGCATCTGGAGGTCCAGCACCGCGACGTCCGGGCGGTGGGCCTGCGCCATCGCCAGCGCCTCCGGGCCGGAGCCGGCCTCGGCGACCACGGTGATGTCCTCCTCCAGGGAGAGCAGCGCGGCCAGCGCGCCCCGGATCAGGTGCTCGTCGTCGGCGAGCAGGACGCGCACGGGTGCGGGGTCGGTCATCGGGCGGTCCTCCGTCGGTGGGTGCGGGTCAGAGCGGGACGGCGGCGAGCATCCGGAAGGTGCCCTGGGCGGCCTCGGGGATGGTCAGCTCGCCGTCGTGGGCGGCCAGCCGTTCGCGCAGGCCGCGCAGTCCGGTGCCGCCGCCCAGCGAGGGGAGCGGGACGGCGGGCACCCCGTCATTCTCCAGCTCCAGGACGGCGCGGCCGTCCTGGAGGTTCAGCCGGATCAGGCAGTGGGCGGCCTCGCTGTGCCGCAGCACGTTGGTGGTGGCCTCGCGGATCACCCAGCCGAGCACCGACTGGATCGGCGGCGGCAGTTGGTCGGCGTTCTCGCCGAGGTCGATCTCGCAGGCGACGTCGGCGCTGCGCAGCACCGCGCGGGCGCCGATCGCCTCGGCGTGCAGGTCGGCGGTGCGGTAGCCGCGGATGACGTCCCGGACCTCGCGTTGCGACTCCTGGGCGATCCGCTGCACCTCGGCCATCTGGTCGGCGGCCTCCGGGCGCCCGCGGCGGGCGAACTGGACGGCGAGTTCGCTCTTGAGCGCGATGGTGGTGAGGTTGCGGCCCATCACGTCGTGCAGGTCGCGGGAGAACCGCAGCCGCTCCTCGGCGACGGCCAGCCGGGACTGGGCCTCGCGGGCGGTCTCCAGCTCCCAGATGATCGCGGTCACCCAGGCGAAGCTGCGGCAGGTGCCGACGAGGAAGGTCAGGCTGATCGCCGCCCCGACCGCCAGTCCGGCCGTGGTGGCGGGGCTCATCCCGGCCAGCAGCATCGCCGGGGCGATCAGCAGGATCAGGCCGAGTCCGGCGGCGAAGACCTGGCGCAGGGGCAGGCCCACGCTGATCGGGCCGATGGCGGCGCACAGCATGGCGATGGCGATCGCCGCGGTGAACGGCGTCCCTCCGGGCCGCCCGGGTTCGGCGGAGGACGGGCCCAGCAGCAGGACGGCCCAGGAACCGGCGACCGAGAGTGCGCTGTTGACGATCAGCCAGCGCAGGTGCTCGGTGGGGCGGTGCAGGTAGTGGTCGAGCGAGGTGCGGAACGCCCGGAGGCAGAGCAGGGTGGAGGCGAGCGAGACGACCACGGTGACCCGGACGGCGTCGACCGACCGGTCGATGTTCGTGACGGAGGAGGCGCTGAGCACCAGGTTCACCGGAACGATGCACCAGGCCACCATGTAGAGCGACCAGCGGAAGTACAGCTCGGCGCGTTGGGGCTTGCCGAAGCCCTTCCATCTGCGGACCGGCCCCTGGACGGCCATCGAATCGCTCCCCGTTTCGATCAAGATCGTGTCGCTACCTTCATATCAGAGGCGGAACGGGGGTCTGACCTTCGCACTTCCGGAGAGGGTGCCCGCCGGGGGCGTCAGCGGCGCGACTCCCAGCGGAAGTAGCGCACCGCGCCCCAGACCGCCAGGCCGAGCCAGACGGCGCCGGTCACCAGGTGCGGGGCGGCGGTGGACCAGGTGCCGGCGAAGCCGGTGGCGGCGGCCGAGCCGTCGCTGCCGGTCCAGCCGATCCGGATCAGCTGGAAGGCCGGGGTGGTGGGCAGCAGGCGGCAGAAGTCGGCCAGCCCGGGGGGCATGATCTCCAGCGGGATGAGCAGGCCGGAGCCGAACTGGGAGACCAGCAGCACCGGGAGGGTGGTGATGCCGGCGGTCTCGACGGTCTTGGTGAAGGCGCTGGAGACGGCGGCCAGTGCGATGAAGACGGCGATGCTCAGGACCAGCCCGACGGCCAGCAGCAGCGGGTTCACCGGCGTGCTGAGCTTGAGAAGGACGGCGGCGCCGACGCCGACCACGGCGCACATCATCAGGGCGAGGCTCACCGAGGGCACCGCCGTGCCGGCCAGGATCTCGATGTCCCGGGCCTCGCCGGTGCGCAGCCGCTTGAGCACCAGCTCGTTGCGGCGGGCGACGTACGCGGCGGTCAGGTTGTAGTAGACGACGAAGGCGAGGACGCCGCCGATGGTGCCGGTGATCAGCAGCGTGTCGACGTCCAGTCCGGGGTGGGACTCGGCCTGCTGCTTGAGCATGTTGTGCCGGCCGGCGATCAGCAGCAGCGGCAGCAGCAGCGCGGTGAACAGGGCGGCCCGGTTGCGCAGCAGCAGGGTGGCCTCGGCGCGGCCGAGGGAGAGCAGCCGGCGGGCGGTGGTGCTCTGCGGGCCGGCGGCGGTCTTGGCGGCGGTGGCGGTGGTCATCGGGCGGATCCGATCAGGCGGCGGCGGGCGGTGGGGGCGGCGGGCGACTGGGGCGGGGCCTGGTGGGCGGCCTCGGAGGCGATGGCGAGGAAGGCCTCCTCCAGTGAGGCGCTGCGGGCGTCCAGGGAGCCGAGCGCGATCCCGTGCTGCTGGGCCCAGCCGAGCAGTTCGAAGAGGGTGCGCTGGAGGCCGCCGGTCTGCACGGTGACCTTGCGGCCGTCGACGGTGATCTCGGCCCCGGCGAGGACCGGCAGCGCCGTCCCGGTGAACTCGGGGAGTTCGAAGCTGATCCGGGAGGGCCGGCCGGCGATCACCTCGGCGACGGTTCCGGTGGTGACGACCCGGCCGCCGTGCATGATGGCCAGCCGGTCGGCGAGCTCCTCGGCCTCCTCCAGGTAGTGCGTGGTGAGCAGCACGGTGGTGCCCTGGGCGCGCAGTTCGCGGACCAGCCGCCAGACGGCGGCGCGCGCCTCGGGGTCGAGGCCGGTGCTGGGCTCGTCCAGGAAGAGCACCTCGGGGCGGCCGAGCAGGGCCATCGCGAGGTCGAGCCGGCGCCGCTCGCCGCCGGACAGCTGCTTGACCCGGACGTCGCGGCGGTGGCCGAGGCCGACCAGCTCCAGGGCCTCGTCGACCGGGCGGGCGCCGCTGGTCATGCCGGCCCAGCTGCGGCCGGTCTCGGCGATGGTGAGGTCGCCGGGGAAGCCGCCCTCCTGGAGCATGATGCCGATCCGCGGGCGGACGGCGGCGCGCTCCCGGTGGGGGTCGTGGCCGAGCACCCGGACGGTGCCGCCGGTGGGGGCGGCCAGGCCCTCGATGAGCTCCATGGCGGAGGTCTTGCCCGCCCCGTTGGTGCCGAGCAGGGCGAACAGCTCACCGCGGCCGACGGTCAGGTCGACGCCGCGGACGGCGTGGTAGCCGGTGGTGCCGGTGCCGTAGTGGCGGTGCAGGTCGGTGACCTCGATCACGCTGTCGCCGGGGCGGAGGGGCTGGCTCGTTTCCATGGCTCAAGCCTTCCGCCTCCCCGGCCGGGCGGGCAGTGCGCGCCGTCATGAGCCGGCGGTGGAGATCCACGGGTCGGCGATGACAAATGTCATGGGCCGGGATCGGCGTGGAACGGGAATGCCGAAAGGCCCCCTCGATCGAGGGAGCCTTTCGTTCTGGAGCGGACGACGAGATTCGAACTCGCGACCCTCACCTTGGCAAGGTGATGCTCTACCAACTGAGCCACGTCCGCAGGTCTTACTATGGAGTTGTGCTGTGCTCGCGCACTGCGAGCGGACGACGAGATTCGAACTCGCGACCCTCACCTTGGCAAGGTGATGCTCTACCAACTGAGCCACGTCCGCACGGTGCCTGGTGGGGCACCCGCCGCCTCTCCGGATCTCTCCGTTGCGGCGACGAGGATTACTCTACAGCATCGTTCGGGGTGGTCGCCCCACCCTTTCGGTCCAGGCGGGCGGGGCGACCGGGGTGCCCGGGGCGGTCAGTTCGCCTCGGCGAACTGCTCGTACACGTGCTTGGGGATGCGTCCGCGGGCCGGCAGCTCCATGCCGCGCGACAGGGCCCAGGCGCGCACCGCGGCCGGGTCCGGGGTGAGCGCGGTGCGGCGGAAGGACTTTCCGGTGCGGCTCTGGCGGCGGCCGGCCGCGACGAACGGAGCGAGGGCCTCCCGCAGCTTTTCCGCGTTGTCCACGGACAGGTCGATCTCGTACGACTTCCCGTCGACGCCGAAGTGGACGGTTTCCGCCGCGGCGCCGCCGTCCAGGTCGTCGGAGAGCGTGACAACTACACGCTGAGCCATGGGTGTCAATCCTCTCGGGCAATTCGGCCGCCGGTCCGCGGGGTGCGTCCGGGGGCCTGATGTGCACCCACTCGCGCAAGCGCATACGGGCAGGCCTGGTGGCCCGCCGGATACGCAGCACTTGCCGCGACAGGTGGCCCTATTCTGCACCCGAAGGGGGTCGAAATCGAAGAGTCCGGCATTCTTTTCCGGATATTCACGTGTCTTCGCCGGAGTGCCGGATACCGGAGTGCGGGACGGGTCGATCTGTCCCGGAGTGCCGTATTCGGGTGTTCTTCGGGTGTTCTCGTTCCGGGGGTCGAATCCGTGGAAACCGCGCGGCCCCGCCGGGGGTTCACGGGCTTGGATCCCTTGCCGCGTAAGGGTCTCGAGTCTACGCGCGTCGCCTGCCCCGGCCAGCAATCCCGCCCGAAACCCCCGGTAGTCTGGAGTTCCCCCGCCTCACCGAAGACACCACCGGGAGTGCCAGTGGCACGCGTCGTAGTCGACGTCATGCTCAAGCCGGAGATCCTCGACCCCCAGGGCCAGGCGGTGCAGCGTGCACTGCCCCGTCTCGGATTCACCGGGATCGCCGACGTCCGCCAGGGCAAGCGTTTCGAGCTGGAAGTGGAGGGCCCGGTCGACGACGCCGCGCTCGCCCGTATCCGCGAAGCCGCCGAGACCTTTCTCGCCAACACCGTGATCGAGGACTTCACCGTCCGCGTCGAGGAGGCGGCGAAGTGACCACCCGCGTCGGCGTCGTCACTTTCCCCGGCTCCCTCGACGACCGTGACGCCCAGCGCGCGGTCCGCCTGGCCGGCGCCGAGCCGGTCGCGCTCTGGCACCGTGACAAGGATCTCCACCAGGTCGACGCCGTCGTCCTGCCGGGCGGATTCAGTTACGGCGACTATCTGCGCTGCGGCGCGATCTCCCGCTTCTCGCCCGTGATGGACACCGTCATCGAGCAGGCGAAGCTGGGAATGCCGGTCCTCGGTATCTGCAACGGCTTCCAGGTGCTCTGCGAATCGCACCTGCTGCCCGGCGCGCTCACCCGCAACGACTCGCTGCACTTCGTCTGCCGCGACCAGAAGCTGCGCATCGAGAACACCGGTACCGCCTGGACCCGGGATTACTCGGCGGGCCAGGAAATCGTCGTTCCGCTGAAGAACGGCGAGGGCCGGTTCGTCGCCGAGGAGCGCGTCCTGGACCAACTGGAGGCGGAGGGCCGGGTGGTGGCACGTTACGTGGCCCGCGGCGATGCCGCTGACGGATGCGGTAACCCGAACGGTTCGTACCGCGACATCGCCGGCATCACCAACGCCGCCGGCAATGTCGTCGGCCTGATGCCGCACCCGGAGCACGCCGTGGAGCCGCTCACCGGTCCGACCGTCGAGGGCCTGGGCTTCTTCACTTCCGTCCTGAAGCAGCTGGTGAACGCCTGATGAGCCTCGACACCGTCAAGAACGCCGAGCAGACCCCGGACGTCGCCCAGCCCTGGGCCGAACTCGGGCTCAAGGAGGACGAGTACGCGCGCATCCGCGAGATTCTCGGCCGCCGCCCGACCGGCGCCGAACTCGCGATGTACTCGGTCATGTGGTCGGAGCACTGTTCGTACAAGAGCAGCAAGGTCCACCTGAAGCAGTTCGGCGACAAGAAGCCCGACTCGGACGCGATGCTCGTCGGCATCGGCGAGAACGCCGGTGTGGTCGACGTCGGCCAGGGCTACGCCGTGACCTTCAAGGTCGAGTCGCACAACCACCCGTCGTACATCGAGCCCTACCAGGGCGCGGCCACCGGCATCGGCGGCATCGTGCGCGACATCCTGGCGATGGGCGCCCGCCCGGTCGCCGTGATGGACCCGCTGCGGTTCGGCGCGGCCGACCACCCGGACACCCGGCGCGTGCTGCCCGGGATCGTCGCGGGCATCGGCGGCTACGGCAACTGCCTGGGCCTGCCGAACATCGGCGGCGAGGTCGTCTTCGACTCCTGCTACCAGGGCAACCCGCTGGTCAACGCGCTGTGCGTGGGCGTCATGAAGCACGAGGACATCCACCTCGCGCAGGCCTCCGGCGCCGGCAACAAGGTCATCCTGTACGGAGCCCGCACCGGCGGCGACGGCATCGGCGGCGTCTCCGTGCTCGCCTCCGAGACCTTCGACGACACCAAGCCGACCAAGCGTCCGGCCGTCCAGGTCGGCGACCCGTTCCAGGAGAAGCTCCTGATCGAGTGCACCCTGGAGATCTTCCGGGAGAAGCTCGTCAAGGGCATCCAGGACCTGGGCGGCGCGGGCCTGTCCTGCGCGACCTCGGAGCTGGCGAGCGCCGGCTCCGGCGGCATGCGGGTCGAGCTGGACACCGTGCCGCTGCGCGACAACACGCTCTCGCCCGAGGAGATCCTCATGAGCGAGTCGCAGGAGCGCATGTGCGCCATCGTCGAGCCCGGCAAGGTCGACCGCTTCCTGGAGATCTGCGAGAAGTGGGACGTCATCGCCACCGTCATCGGTGAGGTGACCGACGGCGAGCGCCTGGAGATCTTCTGGCACGGCGAACTCGTCGTCGACGTGCCGCCGCGCACCGTCGCCCACGAGGGCCCGACCTACCAGCGCCCGTACGCCCGCCCGAGCTGGCAGGACGCGCTGCAGGCCGACGCCCCCACCGGCGAGCGGCTGGCCCGCCCGACCACCGGCGAGGGCCTCAAGGCCGACCTGCTGAAGGTCGCCGGCTCCCCGAACCAGGCCTCCAAGTCCTGGATCACCGACCAGTACGACCGCTACGTGCTCGGCAACACCGTGCTCTCGGTCGGCGAGGACTCGGGCATGATCCGGATCGACGAGGAGACCAACCTCGGCGTCTCGGTCGCCACCGACGGCAACGGCCGCTACACCAAGCTGGACCCGTACACCGGCGCCCAGCTGGCCCTCGCCGAGGCCTACCGCAACGTCGCGGCCGGCGGCGCCAAGCCGCTCGCGATCTCCGACTGCCTCAACTTCGGCTCCCCCGAGGACCCGGACGTGATGTGGCAGTTCGCCGAGGCCACCCGCGGCCTGGCCGACGCCTGCCTGGTGCTCGGCACCCCGGTCACCGGCGGCAACGTCTCGCTGTACAACCAGACCGGCGAGGTCGCCATCCACCCGACCCCGGTGGTCGCGGTGCTCGGCGTCATCGACGACGTCACCCGGCGCACCCCGGTCGCCTTCGCCGAGGAGGGGCAGCTGCTCTACCTGCTCGGCGACACCGCGGACGAGCTCGGCGGCTCGGCCTGGTCGCAGGTGGTCCACGACCACCTCGGCGGTCTGCCGCCCAAGGTCGACCTGGAGCGCGAGCGGCTGCTCGGCGACATCCTGATCGCCGCCTCGCGCGACGGCATGATCGACGCCGCGCACGACCTCTCCGACGGCGGCCTCGGCCAGGCGCTCGTGGAGAGCTGCCTCAAGGGCGGCCACGGCGCGCGGATCATCGTGCCCGAGGGCGCGGACCCGTTCGTGTTCCTGTTCTCCGAGTCGGCCGGCCGCGCTGTCGTGGCGGTGCCGCGCAGCGAGGAGCTCCGGTTCAACGACATGTGCACCGCGCGCGGCCTGCCGGCCACCCGCATCGGTGTCGTGGACGGCGAATCCCTGGACGTCCAGGGCCAGTTCACCGTCTCGCTGGCCGAGCTGAAGGACGCCCACACCGGCGTCATCGAGGCTCTGCTCGCCTGACCCGCGCGGTTCGAGGGGCGGACGGTCCGACGGGGCCGTCCGCCCCTCGGCGTGTGCGGGGCTGTCCGCCCCTCGGCGTATGTTGGGGGCCATGCCCCCCAAGCCCCGTACCTACCAGCCGCAGAAGGTGCGCACCGCGCTCGCGGCGCAGACCGGCGCGCTGCGCGACGCCGTCCGGCAGCTGTGTGAACGCCCGGACGCCGAGCAGTGGTTGGCCCGGCCGACCAGGCTGGGGGAGTGGACGGTCCGCGAGCTGATCGCGCACCTCGCCGTCCAGCTCGACTTCGTCCCCGAGCACCTCGACGATCCGCTGGAGGGGCGGGCACCGTTGGACCTGCCGGGGTGGGTGGCCGCGGTCGGCACGGTCGCGCCGCTGCTCGACGAGCAGGCCCGGGCGAGGGCCGCGGGCGACTTCGGCGGGGACGCGGCCTCGGTGGCGCAGGCCTTCAGCCGGGCGGCGGACGCGCTGACCGGTCTGCTGGACCGGCCCGAAGCCGCCGACCCGGTACGGCGGTTCGAGATCCGGCTGGGCTCGATGACACTCGCCGACATGCTGGTGACCAGGCTGGTGGAGACCGTCGTGCACGCCGACGACCTGGCCGCCGCGCTCGGCCTCGACGGCTTCCCGCACGACCGCCAGGCCGTCGCCGCCGTCACCCGGCTGCTGGCCGACGCCTTCGCCGACCGCGCGCCGGGCGGCGCGGTCGAGCTGCGGATCCCGCCGTACGCCGTCGTGCAGGCCGTCGAGGGCCCCCGGCACACCCGGGGCACCCCGCCGAACGTGGTCGAGACCGACCCGCTGACCTGGATCCGGCTGGCCACCGGCCGGGCCGACTGGGCCGCCGCGGTGGACGCGGCGGCGGTCTCCGCCTCCGGCGAGCGCAGCGACCTGCGGGAGTACCTGCCGGTGCTCGGGTAGCCGCGCTTCGGGGGGCGTCCTACGGCACCGACGGCCCGCTGAGGTAGGTGCCGTTCTCCGAGTACGGCCAGGCGTTGGGCTCGCAGCCCTTGAGTCCGTAGATCTGCTGCATCATCGCGGGCGCCGGCTTGCCCGGGCCGGGGCAGGTCTCGTGCCCGTGGCCTATCCGGTGGCCGACCTCGTGGTTGATGATCAGCGCCCGGTACTCGTCGAGCGGGCCGCTGAACTGCGGTGAACCGGTGTTCCAGCGCTTGGAGTTGACGAGCACCTGGTTGCCGACGTTGCAGTTCACCTCGCCGTGGGTGTCCAGGCCGGAGGCGCCGCAGATCCGGTCCACGGTGGCCGGCGAGGCGATCTTCACGGTGAAGTCGTACCCGCCGCCGGCGACCAGCTGGAAGCCGTTCCTGCGGTCGTTGGTCCAGCCGCGCCTGTCGCCGAGGAAGCCGTGGATCTGGGCGGCGGCGGCGCCGGCGTCGATGCCTATGCCGTCCTCGACCTCCACCCGGTAGCGGCGCACGGTGCCGCGTCCGACCGGCTGGGCGGTGGCGGCGGCGATGCTGAAGGTGCCCGCGCCCTTGGCCGGGCCGGGGTCGGGCGTGGTGGGCGTGGTGGGGGTGGGTGTCGAGGACGGGGCGGGGGGCTCGCTCGGGGTGTCGGTCGGCGTCGGGGTCGGCGTCGGGCCGGCGGGCGAGGGAGCCTGATCGGTCGGCGGGGCGATCCGCGCCTGGGCGGTCGGCCCGCCGTCGGGCGCGTCGGAGGAGCGGGTCAGCACGACCGCCGTACCGCCCAGCACCGCCACCGCCGTGACCAGCGCCGCGAGCATGCCGGGCCCGAGCCGGCGCGGCGGCCGTCGGCGTCGGCGGCCGCGGGCACTGCCGCTCCTGGCGGCGGATCTGGCTGCGGGCATGATCGACACCCTGACATGGCGAACGGGTGAATGTCCACATACCGGGTATGCAGGCGCCCGGCGGCCGCCGCCGATCCCGGGACGGCGGTTGACCCTGGCGTCCCGGATGGCAGACTGCCTGCATGGCGATTCACCGGAATCTTCTCGACGGCCCCGATCCGACCCTTCTCCCGGAGGACGAGCAGCCCTACCGCATGCTGGCGGAGGAATCGGCCTCACCCACCCAGGTGGCCGCCGACTTCCCGACCTTCTGCCTCGCCTGGGCGATGCTCGCCGACGACGCCTACGCGGCCGGCCGCTACGTCGAGTCCTACGCCTACGCCCGCACCGGCTACCACCGCGGCCTGGACGCGCTGCGCCGCAACGGCTGGAAGGGCCACGGCCCCGTGCCGTGGGAGCACCGCGGCAACCGCGGCTTCCTGCGCTGCCTGGCCGGGCTCGCACGGGCGGCCGGCGCGATCAAGGAGACCGAGGAGGAGGCCCGCTGCTGGCAGTTCCTGAAGGACAGCAGCGCGGAGGCGTACGCGGAGCTGAAGCAGTAGACCCGCACGGCTGCTGAGGCAGCAGACCCACACACGGATGCGCCCCCGGTGAAGTCCACCGGGGGCGCACCCGCGTTCACGCCGTGGCCGGGCTCAGCCCGGCCGCCGGGCTCACTTCAGACGGTTGCCGGCCGAGCGCAGCTGCTGGGCGGCCTCCAGCACACGGGCGGCCATGCCCGCCTCGGCGAGCTTGCCCCAGGTGCGCGGGTCGTAGGTGTTCTTCTTGCCGACCTCGCCGTCGACCTTCAGCACACCGTCGTAGTTGCGGAACATGTGGTCCACGACCGGGCGGGTGAAGGCGTACTGGGTGTCGGTGTCCAGGTTCATCTTCACGACGCCGTTCTCCAGCGCGGTGGCGATCTCCGCCGCGGTCGAGCCGGAACCGCCGTGGAAGACGAAGTCGAACGGGTCGGTCTTGCCGTACTGCTTGCCGATCGCGTCCTGCAGCTCGCGCAGCAGCTCCGGCTTCAGCACGACGTTGCCCGGCTTGTAGACGCCGTGCACGTTGCCGAACGAGGCGGCCAGCAGGTAGCGGCCCTTCTCGCCCAGGCCCAGCGCCTCGGCGGTGCGCACGGCGTCGTTGACGGTGGTGTACAGCTCGTCGTTGATCTCGTGGGTGACGCCGTCCTCCTCGCCGCCGGTCGGGGTGATCTCGACCTCAAGGATGATCTTGGCGGCGGCGGCCTGGGCCAGCAGCTCCTGGGCGATCGCCAGGTTGTCGGCGAGGGTCTCGGCCGAGCCGTCCCACATGTGCGACTGGAACAGCGGGTTCTGGCCCTTGGCCACGCGCTCGGCGGAGACCGCCAGCAGCGGGCGGACGTAGCCGTCCAGCTTGTCCTTCGGGCAGTGGTCGGTGTGCAGCGCGACGGTGATGTCGTACTTGGCGGCGACGATGTGCGCGAACTCGGCCAGCGCCACGGCGCCGGTCACCATGTCCTTGTTGTGCTGGCCGCCCAGGAACTCCGCGCCACCGGTCGAGATCTGGATGATGCCGTCGCTCTCGGCCTCGGCGAAACCACGCAGTGCGGCGTGCAGGGTCTGCGACGAGGTGACGTTGATGGCCGGGTAGGCGAACTTGCCCGCCTTGGCCCGGTCCAGCATCTCGTTGTAGACCTCGGGAGTTGCGATGGGCATGCGATCCGCTCCTGTCGGGTTGCGGCGTACGGACGGTGCTGTCCGACGCTGTGTACGCCTTCGGTACGACTCCGTGCCGGCCGCCGACGCGCGGCGCTGCGGTGTGGCTCTCCGGCACCAAGGTTCGAGCGACCTCCGCGGTACGGCAATGAGGGTGGTGTGCCGCTGCGGACCGGACGCCCGTGCCATCCTCCCAGACTCGTGCCCGCAGGTCAGCAGGAGCCCGCCAGTCGGACCGTCGCCGCCGCCGACGCGGACGGCCCGCTCCTGCGACGTTCGGCGGACACCGGATACACCTGCCGGGCGAAGCCTCCGTACAGGACGGCCCGCTATCCTGCGGCCGTGGACTACAACCAGCTGGCCGTCAACCTGCTCGACGCCAAATCACTGATCTCGTCCCTCGGCGCCATCGGGCTGATCGCGATCATCTTCGCGGAGACCGGCCTGCTGGTCGGCTTCTTCTTCCCGGGTGACTCACTGCTGATCATCGCCGGCGTCGCGGCGTCGAACGCCGCCTCGTCGGTGCTCGGCGACGGCGCCAAGCTGCCGATCGCCGTCCTGCTCGTCGGCGCCCCGGTGGCCGCGGTCGCGGGGGCCCAGCTCGGGCACCTGATCGGGGTCAAGGTCGGGCCGAAGATGTTCGACAAGCCCGAGTCGAAGATCTTCCGCCGCGAGTACGTGATGAAGGCGGAGGAGTACTTCAACAAGTTCGGGCCCGGCAAGGCCGTGGTGCTGGCCCGCTTCATGCCGATCGTCCGGACCTTCCTCAACCCGGTCGCGGGCACCCTGGAGATGCCCGCCCGGACGTTCTTCCTGTGGAACGTCATCGGCGGCGTGCTCTGGACCGAGTCCATGCTGCTGATCGGCTACTTCTTCGGCGACGCGCTCGCCCCGGTGATCGACAAGTACCTGATCCCGGCGGTGCTGCTGATCGTCCTGCTCTCGATCTCGCCGATCCTGATCGAGGTCCTGCGCGAGCGCAAGAAGCGGAAGGCCGGCGGCGCCGTGGAGAACGCCGAGGCCGACGCCGTGCAGAGCGGCGGCCGCCACCGGCGCGGCTGAGCACCGGGGCTTCGCGCACGACACGCGAAGGGGCCGGGTCCCGTCTCACGTTTCACGTGAAACAGGACCCGGCCCCTCGTGCTGTCAGGTCCGGCCGGGCTCAGAGGCCCAGGTCGTCCAGGGTGTAGGCGGTCACGTACGGCAGGCCCTGCGCCTCGACCGCGGCCGCGCCGCCGCGCTCCACGATCACCGCGACGCCGACCACCTCGGCACCCGCCTCGCGCAGCGCCTCGACGGCGGTCAGCACCGAGCCACCGGTGGTGGAGGTGTCCTCGACCGCCAGCACCCGGCGGCCCTTGACCTCCGGGCCCTCGATCCGGCGCTGGAGGCCGTGCGCCTTGCCCGCCTTGCGGACCACGAAGGCGTCCAGCTCACGCCCGCGCGCGGCGGCGGCGTGCAGCATCGCGGCGGCCACCGGGTCGGCGCCCAGGGTCAGACCGCCGACGGCGTCGTACTCCAGGTGCGAGGTCGCGTCCAGCATCACCCGGCCGACCAGCGGGGCGGCCTGGCCGTCCAGCGTGATCCGGCGCAGGTCGACGTAGTAGTCGGCCTCCTTGCCGGAGGAAAGGGTGACCTTGCCGTGTACGACGGCCTTGTCCTTGATCTGTGCCAGCAGGGCGTCGCGGTCGTTGCTCATGAGCGTCCAGTCTAGGCCCTCTCCCGCCGGTCAGCGCCGACGCAAGGCCCTGACCAGCACCACGGCGCCACCCAGCAGCGCGACCCCGCCGCCGATCACCCACGGCACCGCGCTGCGGCCGCCCGAACCCGGCACCACGATCCCGCCGGCCTCGCCGCCCCAGCGGGACGCCGCCCGGGCCCGGGCACTACGGGCCGGCAGCGCCGGGGCGTACCGCCCGCGCGGCGGCGCGTGGTCCACCTCCTCGGCCGACCGGCCGACGATGCTGCGGCGCACCGGGCCGCCGCCCGCCGGCCCCTCCTCGTACTCGAAGAGCGGCTCGGCGGGGAGCTCCTCGGCGACGCCCTCCTCGGGCCCGTCCCCGTCGCCGCCGCCGGTGGGCAGGCCGAAGCGCTCGGCGTCGGCGTCGGAGAAGGCGATCAGGTCGGACAGGTCGTCGTCGAGGTCGTCGCCGGGCTGGTCCTGGTGCTCCTCGATGAACACCACGCCGGCGTCGGTCTCGGTCCCGCCCTCGGCCCCGGCCTCGCCACCGGTCTCCGTGTCGCTCTCGCCGTCGCCGTCGCCGTCGCCGTCGCCGTCGCCGTCGCTCTCGCTCTCCGGCTCGGCGTCCGGGGAGGCGAGCGCGGTGGCGAACCGGTCCAGCAGACGGCGGCCGGCGGCGTCGAGGGTCTCCTCGTCGAACTCGGTGAGCCGGCCGGTGGCGCTCAGGTCGCCGGTGAAGCGGACCACCGCGGTACCGTCCTCGGCGCCGTCCGCGACGCTGACCCGGACGGTGGCGGTCGCCTCGCCGCTGCCACGGGCCTCCTGGCCCTCGGCGAACACGGTCAGCACGCCCTCGCGCCCCTCGATCAGGGACAGCACGCCCCTGTACGTGATGGTGGAGCCGCCGATCCGCAGCTTCAGCCGGCCGCCGATCTCCTCCGCCGGCCCACCGCCGACCGCGGCCGGCTCGGTGCTCAGCCCCGGCACGCTACGGGCCAGCAGAGCCGGATCCTGCAAGGCCTGCCGCACCAACTCGGCGGGCATCGGGACGACAACCTCATGCTCCATGTCAGGGAGCCTACCGACCCAACCCCGCCCGGTCCCCACCCACCGCCACCCGACTTCCCCGGACCACCGGTGTCCAGCCCCGCGCCCCCGGCTCAGCGGGGGCCGAGCAGGGTGAGGGCGGCCGGGGGGTGGGCGGGGCGGAGGGCGGCGAGGCGGGTGGCGGAGCCGCGGAGGCCGTCGGGGGTGAGGGCGCGGGGCGGTGGGGCGTCGGGGGCGAGGGTGAGCGGGGGCCGGGCGGCGGCCGCGAGGAGGAAGGTCTGGGCGGCGCCCGGCGGGTCGGGGCGGCAGCTCGCGGTGGCGCTGCCCTGGACGGAGTACGGGACGGTCTGCAGTCCCGCCGTCCGCAGGCCGGACTCGATCGGCCAGAGGCCGTCCGGGTCGCCGCCGGCCCGGACGGCGACGCGGCCGCCGGGGGAGAGCAGCCGGGTGGCGAGGCCGTAGAACTCCTGGGAGTGGAAGGTGACCGGTCCGCCGTCGGCGGGCGCGGGCAGGTCGGCGAGCACCACGTCGTATGGTCCGTCGGCCGTGGCGGCGCCGCGCAGCCAGGCCATCGGGTCGGCGGCGGTGGCGTGGACGCGGGGGTCGTCGAGGGAGTGGTCGGTGAGGGCGGCGAGCCCGGGGTCGGTGCGGGCGAGCCGGGGGAGCGCGGGGTCGGCGTCGACGAGCCGGACGGAGCGGACGCCGCGGTGCCGGAGCACCTCGCGCAGGGCGAGGCCGTCGCCGCCGCCGAGGAGCAGGACGCGGGCGTCCGGGCCGGCGGCCATCGCCGGGTGGACCAGGGCCTCGTTGCCGCGGTACTCGTCCGGTCCGCAGACGGTGAGGCGGCCGTTCAGGTAGAGCCGGAGCGGGCCTTCGGTGGGGCCGGTGAGCACGATCTCCTGGGAGCGGCTGCGGGCGGCGAAGCGGACCTGCGCACCGTAGAGGGCGTGCCGGGCGGCGCGTTCGATGGCACCGGAGCCGGCGGCGGCCGCGGCGAGCAGGGCGAGGACGAGCGCGCAGCCGCCCCAGAGCAGGAGCCGTATCCGGGGGGCGGGTTCCTCGCGGAAGAGCCAGAGCACGACGGCGGCTCCGGCGACGGCGTTGACGGCGCCGGTGACGAGGGCGCCGTCGCCGGGCCCGAGGCCGGGGAGGATGAGGAAGGGGAAGGCGAGGCCGCCGATCAGCGCGCCCACGTAGTCGGCGGCGAAGAGGTCGGCGGCGGCGCGGCCGGCGTCCTCGCGCCGGATCCGCTGGATGAGGGTCATCAGGAGCGGGATCTCGGCGCCGATGAGGATGCCGATGAGGCAGGTGAGGCCGACCATGGCGGCCTGGTAGCGGCCGATCCAGGCCCAGCAGGAGTAGAGCGCGAGGACGGAGAGGCCGCCGGTGAGCGCGAGGGCGCATTCGACCAGGGCGAAGGCGGTGGCGGGCTGCCGGGTGAGGCGTTTGGCGAGGAGCGAGCCGAGGCCCATCGCGAACACCATGACGGAGAGCACGACGGAGGTTTGGGTGACCGAGTCCCCGAGCAGGTAGTCGCCGAGCGCCACGAGTTCGAGTTCGTAGACGAGTCCGCAGGCCGCGCAGACGAACGCGGCCAGCAGGACGGTGAGGCGGGCCAGCCGGGGGTGGGAGCGCAGCCGGGACCGACGGCGGGCGGGCAGGGGGGCGAGGCTCCGCCCGGGCCGAGGTGGGGCGCCGTCGTCGAGGTCCACTCGCGAGCGGGCGGGTGGACCGGCCGGATGGTTGATCACGAACAAACGCTAGGGGACGTTCGGGACGGATAGCTGCGCCCATTCGACGGACAGTGTGGGACGCCGGATTGACGAATCGTTCCTGCGTACGATTCATAGGCCATGGCGGGATCGGCGACCCTGCTCGGACGGCTGGCGGTCATGCCCCGGACACCACCAGCGAGGAGCGGGTGCAGACCAGCCGGCCCTCCTGCGGGTAGGCGTGCCAGGTCCGCCAGAGCAGCCGGTCGGCGCCGCCCTGGGTGACCAGCGCGGTGAAGGCGCTCGGGTCGCCCGGGAACACCCCGGCCAGGCCGCGCGGGTGGCCCTCGACCAGGGCCAGCAGTTCCTGCGCGCGGGCCGCGAAGTCGTGCGGGGGCAGCGCCTCGATCCGGGCCGCGAACTCGTACTCCCAGCCGCCGACCTGCTTGGCCACCCGGGCCGGCAGCGGGGTGCGGCGGCCGGGCAGGCAGGCGACGGTCTCCAGGCACTCGCCGGGGCCGGCGGCGATCACCACCTGGTGCGAAGCGCCGAGCAGTCGCAGCTGGAGGGTGCCGGACGCGGTGGGGTGGCCGCCTCCGTCGAGTCTCAGGTCGCGGACCGCGAGAGCGGGCAGCGGGTCGCCGCCCAGGCACCAGGCCAGGTCACCGGCGCGGGTGTCCGTGTAGGAGGTCTGCAGTGTGGTGAGCATGCTCGGCTCCGCGTTTCAGCTCCGTGCGCGCCCGCCGAGCAGCACCGAGTAGGCCTAGGCGATGGCGAGGCTGTTCGTGGCTGTGCGGCCCTGGGCGCGGCCGACCGTGGAAGGAGGGATTCCGGCTGGAGATTCAGCAGCAGAGAAGCATGAATACGCCGGGTCCGCCGGTGATTTACCCAACTTTGTCAAGCATTCACCGTTTCGAGCACACCTGCTTCCCGGCTCTGATCGACCCGGTGTGCGACTCTGCACAGCGCGCGCCCCTACGACCGGGTCGTGCGCCGTGCACGCTGGTAGTGCGCCGGGTGCACGCCTCGTGCGCCGCCGCCCTGCACGCACCGGGCGGGCAGGGCGGTCGGAGCATTCCGTCGAGGCCGAAGGAATTGCCTCACAGACATCATTCAATCGTCAACCAGACGTCAACCAACCATGACTGTCAGGCGAGTTGAGAAGAACTGGGCCCACTCGCCGGGCCATCATTGCTCCCCTCACGGCCGGGGGTCGATCGGCGCGAGCACCCCGAGCCGGTCCTCGACCGCCTGGGCCGCCTCCAGGCAGAGGTCCTCCCGGAACGCCCGCCCGACGAGCTGCACCCCGGTCGGCAGCCCGTCGGCCAGGCCGGTGGGCACCGCCACCGCGGGCAGCCCCGCGAAGCTGGTCACCTTGCACAGCCGCATCGCCGTGCGGACCAGCTCCCACCCGGCCGCGTTCCGGGACTCGATGCCCGGTTCGACCGGCGGTTCGGTGAACACCGGTCCGAGCAGCAGCGGGTACTCGTCCAGGAATTCGGCCCAGGAGCGGCGGATGCCCAGCCAGCTCCCCATCAGCTCCATGAGCTCGGCGGCGGTCGCGGGCGGGGTCCGGGCCATCGTCAGCTCGATGTAGCGGTCGCCGCCCGGGCCGAGCAGGGGGCGTACGGCGGGCCACTTGGGTGCGAACTCGGTCATGGTGATCCGGTCGCACACCTCCAGGGCCTCGTCGAGCCGCGGGACGTCCGCCACCTCGCGCACGTCGTACCCGGCGTCCCGCAGCGCCGCCGCCGCGCGTTCGACCGCGGCCCGGACCGTCGGGTGGACGCCGTGGCCGCCCGGATCGGCCACCACCGCGACCTTCACCGGCCCGGGCAGCGGCTCGCCGTAGCGCGGCACGGGCAGGGCGCGCGGGTCGCGCGGATCGGGGCCGGCCAGCACATCGTAGGCCAGCCGGAGGTCGGCGACGCTCCGGGCGAGCGGGCCGTCGGAGACCAGCCACTGGGAGGCCGGCCCCGGGTCCTGCGGCCCGAACGCGCGGTGGTCGGCGGGGAACCGGCCGTTGGACGGGTTCAGCCCGGCGACCCCGCAGAACGCGGCCGGGACGCGGACGGACGCGCCGGAGTCGTTGCCGAGCCCGAGCGCGGCCAGGCCGGTCGCGACGGCCGCGCCGTCGCCGCCGCTGCTCCCGCCCGGGGTGCGGCTGCGGTCCCACGGGTTGGCGGTGTCGCCGTAGAGCTCGCTGCGGGTGTGCATCCCGGCCAGGATCATGGTGGGCATGTTGCTGTGCCCGATCGGCACGGCCCCGGCCGCGCGCAGCCGGGCGACCGGGGGAGCGTCGGCCCGCGCCACCAGGTCGCGGAAGCGCGGCACCCCGAAGGTGGTGGCCACGCCCTCGATGGCGGTGGTCTCCTTCACGGTGAACGGCACGCCCGCCAGCGGGCCGGGGTCCTCGCCCGCGGCCAGGCGCCGGTCGAGTTCCCGGGCCTGCACCCGGGCGCGCTCCGCCAGGACCTGGGTGACGGCGTTCACCTGCGGGTTCACCGCGCTGATCCGCTCCAGGTGGCTGTCGAGCAGTTCGACGGCCGAGACCTCTTTGCCGCGTACCGCCGCCGCCTGCGCGGTGGCCGTCAGTCGCCACAGGGCGTCCTGCATGACGTACTCCCCTCCTCGTTCCGATGCGCTCGTATCGGTACCGTAGCCTGGGAGCCGATACGAGTGCATCGAATAAACCGGAGGCGGAGCCCGTGCCCAGACAGGTGGACCACGACGGCCGGCGTCGGCGGATCGCCGAGGCCGTCTGCCGGCTCGCCGACGAACGAGGCCTGGAAGGGGTGACCCTGCGCGACGTGGCCGACCGCGCGCAGGTGTCGACCGGCGCCGTCCAGCGCTGCTTCCGCACCAAGGACGAGATGCTCCGCTTCGCCCTCGGCTACGTCGGTGAGCGGATCACCGCCCGGGTCCGGGCGTACCCCGCCGACGACCCGGCGCCCTCGCCCGCCGCCCTCCTGGCACACGCGGCCGCCGAGGCGGCGCTGCTCGGCGACGGACAGCGCTCCCAGGCGCGGGTCTGGCTGGCCTTCGTCGCGCAGGCCGCCGTCGACGAGCGGCTGGCGGGCCCGCTGAACGCCGACTACGCGGCCCTGGAGGGCCTGTTCGCCCGGCTGATCGCCGAGGCGTCGCCGGCGGCCGGGCCGGACGCCGCCCGGGAGGCGAAGACGCTGCTGGCCCTTGCCGACGGGCTCACCACGCACGTCCTCGTCGGCCGCCTCACCGCACCCGAGGCCCGGGCGATCCTGAACGCCCACCTGTCCGGCCTCGGGCGGCGGCCGGGCGACGGCTCAGCGGCGCTGGAGCCGTGACACCGCTTCCTCCAGCACGGAGTCCTGCTTGCAGAAGGTGAAGCGGACCAGGCTGCGGCCGGCCTCGGTGTTGTCGTAGAAGACGGCGTTCGGGATGGCGACGACGCCGCAGCGCTCCGGCAGGGCGCGGCAGAACTCGATGCCGTCCTTCTCGCCGAGCGGGGTGATGTCGGTGGTGATGAAGTACGTGCCCTCGGGGGTGAACACCCGGAAGCCGGCCGCGGTGAGCCCGTCGACCAGCAGGTCGCGCTTGCGGAGCAGGTCGGCGCGGAAGCCGTCGAAGTAGCTGTCGGGCAGCCGCAGCGCCTCGGCGACGGCGTACTGGAAGGGGCCGGCGCTGACGTAGGTGAGGTACTGCTTGGCCGTGCGGACGGCCGTGACCAGGGCCGGGTTCGCGGTGACCCAGCCGACCTTCCAGCCGGTGAAGGAGAAGGTCTTGCCGGCGGAGGAGATGGAGACGGTGCGCTCGCGCATGCCGGGCAGGGCGGCGATCGGGTGGTGGGTGGCGCCGAAGACGAGGTGCTCGTAGACCTCGTCGGTGACGACCAGCAGGTCGTGCTCGACGGCGAGGGCGGCGATGGCGGCCAGCTCGTCGGCGGTGAGCACGGTGCCGGTCGGGTTGTGCGGGGTGTTGATCAGCAGCAGGCGGGTGCGCGGGGTGATCAGGGCGCGCAGTTCGTCCAGGTCGGGGCGGAAGTCCGGGGCGCGCAGGGTGAGCGGGCGGCGGGTGGCGCCGGCCATCGCGATGCAGGCGGCGTAGGAGTCGTAGAAGGGTTCGAGGGCGATCACCTCGTCACCCGGCTCCAGCAGGGCGAGCAGGGTGGCGGCGATGGCCTCGGTGGCGCCGGCGGTGACCAGCACCTCGGTGTCCGGGTCGTAGCCGAGTCCGTGGAAGCGCTGCTGGTGCTCGGCGATGGCCTGCCGCAGCTCGGGGATGCCGGGGCCGGGCGGGTACTGGTTGCCGCGCCCGTTCAGCACGGCGTCGGCAGCGGCCCGGGCCACCGAGGCCGGGCCGTCGGTGTCGGGGAAGCCCTGGCCGAGGTTGATCGAGCCGGTGGCCGTGGCCAGGGCGGACATCTCGGCGAAGATGGTCGTCCCCATGCCGGCCAGTCGGCGGTTCAGCAGCGGCCTGTTGCCCATCGGTGGCTCCTCACGCGTCGTCGTCGGCCCCATCCTGGGTCAGCCGGGGGCCGGGGACAAGGACGGCCCGACCACCTGGGGCCAAGTGGTCGGGCCGTGCGCTCGCGGGGCGGGCAGGGTCACGCCTCGTTGGTGCCCTCGGGGGTCTCGCCGTCCTCGCCCTCGATCTCGTTCTGCAGGCCGAGGCGCTCGACGATCCACTGCTCGAAGCCGACGGCGGCCTGGGTCCAGTTGGCGGTGGTGGTGACGAAGTAGTCCAGGTTGACGCCGGTGCCGACGATCATCTGGGCCTCGCCGATCAGGCGGACCACGCCGTCCTCGTGGGTGTGGGTGTAGACCTTGGGCCAGAGGGTCTCGCGGTTCCACTCGTCGATGAGGTCGAGGATCTCGCCCTTCTTCTCCAGCGGGTACGCGCGGTCGTAGAAGGCGCGCACCGCGAAGAGCTCCTTCTGCTCGCCGCGGAACATGTAGTAGACGCGGAAGCCCTCCCAGGGAGCGGTGAGGTCGCCCTCCTCGTCCACGACGTGCTTGAGCTGCATCTGGTCCAGCAGCTGGGCCACCAGGCCCTGGTCCGGGACGATGATCGGCGGCGGGCCGGCCGGCCGCCCCTGGTCGCCGGGCTGGCCGCCGCCCTGGGGTGCGCCGAACGACGGGATGGACGACGGGTCGATGCTCATGGGGTCCTCTTCCTCAGTGCACGTGGTGGCCGGCAATGAGAGGCCGCCCTTTCCACTTCCCATCCTGCCTCATCCGGGGCCTGCCTCACAGGGGCACCCGGCCACGCGTCGATCTTCGTCCGGGGCGCTCCGACGCCCGCCGCGAGCGGTGATGGTGACGGAGCGTGTCCGGTTGGAGGGCCGTCGCTGCCGGGGCTCCGGCGGGGTGCGGCGGGGTGCGGCCGTAGTCGAGTGGGCCGTCAACTGTGCTGTGCGGCAATGGTGTTGCCCGAGCCGTCCGCGCTGTCGTGCGGGCGGCCCGGGCTGGTGGTGCTACTTCTCCAGCGGTCCGCGGCTGCGGACGGTGAGGCGGTCGCCCTCCTCGTCCCGCTCGACCAGGACGGTGTCCCCGTCGTGCACCTGGCCGGACAGGATGGCCCGGGCCAACTGGTCGCCGATCGCGGACTGGACCAGCCGGCGCAGCGGGCGGGCGCCGTACGCCGGGTCGTAGCCGGTGAGGGCCAGCCAGTCGCGGGCGGCCTCGGAGACGTCCAGGGTGAGCCGCCGCTCCCGCAGCCGGTCGCCGAGGCGGGCCACCTGGAGGTCGACGATCCGGCTCAGCTCGGCGGTGCCCAGCGGGTCGAAGACCACGATGTCGTCCAGCCGGTTGAGGAACTCGGGCTTGAACGCGGCCCGGACGGAGTCCAGCACCAGGGCCTTCTTCCGGTCCTCCGGGGTGGCCGGGTCGACCAGGAACTGGGAGCCCAGGTTGGAGGTGAGGATCAGGATCGCGTTGCGGAAGTCCACCGTGCGGCCCTGGCCGTCGGTGAGCCGGCCGTCGTCCAGCACCTGGAGCAGGACGTCGAAGACCTCCGGGTGGGCCTTCTCCACCTCGTCCAGCAGCACCACGCTGTACGGGCGGCGGCGGACCGCCTCGGTGAGCTGGCCGCCCTCCTCGTAGCCGATGTACCCGGGCGGGGCGCCGACCAGGCGGGAGACGGAGTGCTTCTCGCCGTACTCGCTCATGTCGATCCGGACCATGGCCCGCTCGTCGTCGAAGAGGAAGTCGGCCAGGGCCTTGGCGAGTTCGGTCTTGCCGACGCCGGTCGGGCCGAGGAAGAGGAACGAGCCGGTCGGGCGGTCCGGGTCGGCGATGCCGGAACGGGTGCGGCGCACCGCGTCCGAGACCGCCCGCACGGCCTCCGCCTGGCCGATCAGGCGCTGGCCCAACTCCTCCTCCATGCGCAGGAGTTTGGCGCTCTCGCCCTCCAGCAGGCGGCCGGCCGGGATGCCCGTCCAGGAGGCGACCACGTCGGCCACGTCGTCCGGACCGACCTCCTCCTTCACCATCGAGGCGGAGGCGTCCTGGTCGGCCGCCCGCTCCTGGGCTTCGGCGAGCTCCGTCTCGGCGGCCGGGATCTCCGCGTACATCAGCTTCGACGCTCGCTCGAAGTCCCCGTCACGCTGGGCCCGTTCGAGCGCGCCGTGCAGGTCGTCCAGCCGCTCCTTGAGCTCGCCGACCCGGTTGAGGCTCTTCTTCTCCTGCTCCCAGCGCGCGGTCAGGGCGCTCAACTGCTCGTTCTTGTCGGCGAGATCGCGCCGCAGCCGGGCCAGCCGGTCGATCGAGGCGGCGTCCGACTCCTTCTCCAGGGCCAGCTCCTCCATCCTCAACCGGTCGACGGAGCGCTGGAGTTCGTCGATCTCGACCGGGGAGGAGTCGATCTCCATCCGCAGCCGGGAGGCCGCCTCGTCGACCAGGTCGATCGCCTTGTCGGGCAGGAAGCGGGAGGTGATGTAGCGGTTGGACAGGGTGGCCGCGGCGACCAGCGCGGCGTCCGCGATCTGCACCTTGTGGTGCGCCTCGTAGCGGCCCTTGAGGCCGCGCAGGATGGCGATCGAGTCCTCCACGCTGGGCTCGCCGACCAGCACCTGCTGGAAGCGGCGCTCCAGGGCCGGGTCCTTCTCGATCCGCTCGCGGTACTCGTCCAGAGTGGTGGCGCCGACCATCCGCAGCTCGCCGCGGGCCAGCATCGGCTTGAGCATGTTGCCGGCGTCCATCGCGGAGTCGCCGCCGGCGCCCGCGCCGACCATGGTGTGCAGCTCGTCGATGAAGGTGACGACCTGGCCGTTGCTCTGCTTGATGTCGTTCAGGACGGCCTTCAGCCGCTCCTCGAACTCGCCGCGGTACTTGGCGCCCGCGACCATCGCGCTGAGGTCCAGCGCGACCAGCCGCTTGCCGCGCAGCGACTCCGGCACGTCGCCGGCGACGATGCGCTGGGCCAGGCCCTCGACCACCGCGGTCTTGCCGACGCCCGGCTCGCCGATCAGCACCGGGTTGTTCTTGGTCCGGCGGGAGAGTACCTGGACGACCCGGCGGATCTCCTGGTCCCGGCCGATCACCGGGTCGAGCTTGCCGTCCCGGGCGGCCTGGGTCAGGTCGGTGCCGTACTTCTCCAGCGCCTTGTAGGTGCCCTCCGGATCCGGAGAGGTCACCCGGCCGCTGCCGCGCACGTCCTTGAACGCGGCGAGCAGGTCCTTCGCCGTCGCGCCCTGCCGTGCCAGCAGTTCGGCGACCGGCCCGCCCTCGGCGGCCAGGCCGACCATCAGGTGCTCGGTGGAGACGTACTGGTCGTCCAGGTCGTCGGCGCGCTTGCCGGCCTCGGTGAGCACCGCGAGGGTGTCCCGGGAGAGCTGCGGCGCGGCGACCGTCGAGCCCATCGCGCTGGGCAGGGCGGCCAGCTGGCGGCGGGCCTCCGCGTCGATCCGGGTGACGTCCGCCCCGACCGCCTCCAGCAGCGGCCGGGCGATGCCCTCGGGCTGCTCCAGCAGGGCGATCAGGATGTGCACCGGCTTGACGTCCGGGTTCCCGGCCGCGCCCGCCTGCCGGATCGCGGCGGACAGGGCGTCCTGCGTCTTGGTGGTGAACTTGCTGGCGTCCACTGCTGGGGGGTCCTCCCTCGTCGTCCTTCAACACTGCTACGTACAGCATGCACTAAGTTGAGTCTATTCCGCTCAAGTTCTTACGCCCGTTCCGCGCGTTCCACCCGTTCCGCCCGGGGCGGCCGCTGCGCGCGGGGCGTCCGGCGGGTCAGCCCCAGCAGCTCCCGGGCCGGCCCGCTCGGCCGCTGCCCGGCCGGCCACACCGCGCGCAGCGGCCGTCGCAGGTCCAGCCCCTCGGCCAGCGGCACGGCCACCAGCCGCCGGACGGCCAACTCCTCCATCACCGCCAGCTCGCTCAGGCAGACCGGCCCGGCCCCGGTCATCGCCGCCGCCTTCAGCGCGGTGGACGAGGCCAGCTCCAGCCGGGGCCGCACCGTGCCCCCGTACGGCGCCAGCGCCATCTCCAGCACCTCCCGGGTGCCCGAGCCCGACTCGCGCAGCACCAGCGGGGTGGCGGCCAGCTCCGGCCCGGTCAGCGGCGCCCGGCGGCGCGCCCACGGGTGGCCGGGCGCCACCACGACCACCAGCCGGTCCGCCGCCACCACCGCGCCGGCCAGCCCGGGCGGGGTGGACGGGCCCTCGACGAAGCCGAGGTCGGCGTCCCCGGCCAGCACGTGTCCGGCGACCTCCGCCGAGTTCGCCGTCCGCAGCGTCACCGCCGTGCCCGGACTGGCCTCGGCCAGGGCCAGCAGCCAGCCCGGCATCAGGTACTCGGCGACGGTCAGGCTGGCCACCACCCGCAGCTTGGCGTCCCGCCGCTCGCGCAGCGCGTCGATCCCGGCGTCCAGCGCCTGCGCCGCCTCCACCACGTGCCCGGCCCACTCGACCACCAGCCGACCCGCCTCGGTCGGCCGGCTGCCCCGGGGCGAGCGCTCCAGCAGCGGGACGCCGATCTGCCGCTCCATGCCCTTGATCCGCGCACTGGCGGTCGGCTGGCTCACGCCCAGTTCGGCCGCGGCCCGCCCGACGCTGCCCAGCCGGGCCACCGCGAGCAGCAGTTCCAGGGCGCCGAGCTCGGGGACGCGGGGGGAGAGGGCCATAGGTCCAGGCTATGTCCTCATAGAACCCGCGGCGCTACCGGAGCCCGGCGCGGGGCGGCACGGTGGAACCATGTCCACCCTGGCCGATGCCCGCCCGCTCACCCGCCCCTCCCGTTCCTCCCGCCCCTCCCGTTCCTCGCTGGGTGCCCGCCTCGACCTCGCCCAGCTCGGCCCCAACTGGTACGCCGCCGTCATGGGCACCGCGATCCTGGGCAACGGCGCGGCCGTCCTGCCGCTCCGGCTGCCGGGGCTGATCGGCTTCGGCGAGGTGATGTGGGCGCTCGGACTCGCGGCCCTGCTGGTGCTGGGCGCGGCCCGGCTGGTCCACCTCACCCGGCACCGCGAGGCCGCCCGCACCCAGCTGCTGGACAACCCGGCCACCGCCGTCTTCTACGGCTGCCCGCCGATGGCCCTGCTCTCGGTCGGCCTCGGCACCCTGCTGCTCGGCTCCCGGGTGATCGGCACCGGCCCCGCGGTCGCCGTCGACGCCGTGCTGTGGGGCGTCGGCACCCTGTACGCGCTGGCCGTCGCCGGCGGCATCCCGTACCTGATGATCACCCGGCACCCGGTCTCCGCCCTGGAAGCCAACCCGACCTGGCTGCTGCCGGTGGTCGCCCCGCTGGTCGCCTCCGCCACCGGCCCGGCCCTCGTCCCGCACCTGCCGGCCGGGCTGCCGCAGCAGGCCATGCTGTACGCCTGCTGGGCCCTCTTCGGGATCGGCCTGCTGGCCACCCTGGTGCTGCTGCCGGTGGTCTTCACCGGGCTGTTCCACAGCAAGCTGCCCACCCTGGTGCTCACCCCCTCGCTGTTCCTGGTGCTCGGCCCGCTCGGCCAGTCCGTCACCGCCGTCCACCAACTCGCCGACGCCGCCCGCCCGGTGCTGCCCGCGCTGGCCCCCGCCATGCTCCCCTTCGCGGAGCTGTACGGCGTCGCGGTGCTCGGCGTCGCGATGCTCTGGCTGGCCGTCGCGCTCACCGCCAACCTGCGCGCCCGCCGGGCCGGCATGCCGTTCGCGATGACCTGGTGGGCGTACACCTTCCCGATCGGCACCTGCGTCACCGGCGCCTCCGCGCTCGCCCGGCACACCGGGTTCGGCGGCTTCACCGCGATCGCCGCCGGGCTCTACCTGCTGCTGGCCACCGCCTGGGTGCTCGCCGCCGGCGGGACCGCCGCCGGGCTCGCCCGGGGACGCCTGCTGGGGCGTGCCTGACTCCTCCCGCGGCACGCCGCCGTTGCAGGAACCCGCACCCGCGGCCCGACCGCGCACGGCCGACCGACCGTACGGGCGGTGACCACCCGGGCACCGCGCTGGCCTCGGCCTTTACCGGAACCCGGCCCGCCGCTCGACCCCTCCCGCCGTACCCGTCGTGCAGATAGCTGCAATTGCGCGAACCTGCACTCGGGCGACACTTGTTCACCGGCCGTCGCGCTGTGAGGGTGGAGTCACGCCAGGCCGTCCGGGCACCGCAGCCCGATGGTGGCGACTTGCTCTTCGGAACTGACCACGGGTGCAACGTCCCGCACGCGTGAAACGGGGGGGAAGAGCGCCGGCCGGGGCGCCATGTGTGGTGATGGCCCCCGGAACCGGAGCCGTCGAGGCGTTGCTGCTCCGCCTCGACGGAAGCGCCTGGGCACGGGCGTGGCGACGTCGGCCCCCAGGACACCCCGGAGTGCGACGGCACCCGGGCCCCGGGGGCCGACGTCGAGCCCGGTACCGTGACCGCCGAGCCCCGCGCCCGACGGCGCGGGCGCGGCGACGAGGGAGAAGCATCCGGCAGGGAGTGTGCGACGTGACGGCGGAACCGGCGGTCGCGCCGCAGCACGGACAGCCACCGGGCGAGGAACCCGACGAGGCCGCCCGGCAGCTGTACCTGGCGATCCTCGCCCGGGGCGGCCGCATCCCGTTCACCGACACCCAGGACACCGGCCAGGCCGCGCTCCAGCAGCTCGTCGACCTCGGCCTGCTCATCGCCAACCCGATGGACCACTGCTACACCGCCGTCAGCCCGCGCTCCGTCACCGACCGCCTGGGCGCCGAACTCCGCAGCGAGGCGACCAGGCTGCTGGTCCGCGCGGAGAACCTCCCGGGCGCCCTCGACGGCCTCACCCGCGCCTACGACGCGATGCCCCGGCCCTCCGGCCGGGCCGGCGGCGCCGTCCACGTCGAGGGCCACGTCCACATCCGCCAGCGGATCTCCCAGCTCGCCTCCGACTGCCGCTCCGAAGTCCTCGCCGCCCAACCCGGCCACCGCCCCGCCGGCACCCTGCAAGTCGCCCTCCTCCAGGACCTCCACCTGCTCCAGCGCGGCTGCTCCCTGCGCACCATCTACCAGCCCGTCGCCCTCGCCGACCCGCCCGCCCTCGCCTACGTCGAAGAGGTCACCCAGCACGGCTCCCTCATCCGTGTCCTCGACGAGCCGTTCCAGCGGCTGCTCGTCTTCGACCGCACCGTCGCCGTGATCTCCGCCAACGACGACAACAGCACGGCCGCCTTCATCACCGACCCGGCCGCCATCACCTTCCTGGTCGGCGCCTTCGAACGCGACTGGGCCCGCGCCGAAACCGCCGAAACCTCCGCCGCCCTCGGCCCCACCCGCACCATCCCCGACCGGGTCGGCCGGCTCCTCGCCCGAGGCCTCACCCAGCGCGCCGTCGCCACCCGCCTCGGCCTCAGCGAACGCACCGTCGCCGCCCACATCTCCCGCCTCCGCGACCGCCACGGCGCCCAGACCCTCTTCCAACTCGGCTGGCTGATGAGAGGCGCCCGCGATGACCGATGAACCCGGCCCCGCCGAGCGGGCCCCAGCCGCCCGGCCCGCCCCGCGCCCGTACCCTCGTCCACCTCGGCGGGCGGCTCCGGGGGGATCCCCATGACCGATCCGTCGACCTCCCCCCTGCCCGACGACGCCGCCCGGGCGCTGTACCTCGCCGTCGTCGGCAACGGCGGCATCCTCCGGGCGGCCGACCTGACTCCGGGTGACGAACCGGTCCTGGGGCGGTTGCTCGACCTCGGACTGGTCGTCCCGAGGGTCGAGGACGCGGCCTACGCCGCGGTGAACCCGCGTGTCGTCATCGGCCGGATCGGGTCCGAACTGCGTTCCGTGGGTGGCGAACTGCTGGCCAGGGCGGACGAAGCGCCCGAGCGGTTCGCCGAGTTGGCGCAGGCCTTCGACGTCACGCCGCGCCACCCCGAGTGCTCCGTCGATGTCACGTACGTGCACGGCTTCGAACAGATCCGCCTGCGCCTGGCCCAACTCGACGCCGAGTGCTCGCAGGAGATGCTGTCCGCCCAGCCCGGCGGTGCCCGGCCCGTCGAGGGGCTCCCGGACGCCCTCGACCGGATGCGGCGGCTCGCCGAGCGCGGCGGCACCGTCCGGGGCATCTACGAGCCGGCGGCGGCCGCAGACCCGGCGACCGCCGCCTTCGCCGCCGCGTCCGCCGAGATCGGCTGCCGGTACCGGGTGCTGGGCGAGCCGTTCCGGCGGGTCCTGATCTACGACCGGAAGGTGGCCGTCATCCCCGCCGCGTCCGACAACAGCCGCGCGGCCTTCGTCGAGGACCCGGTGGTGGTCGACTTCATGGCCGACGCCTTCGAACGCGACTGGCAGCGCGCCGCCCGGGTCCGCTGGTCCCGTGGCCCGGAAGCCACCGAACCAGCCGATTCCCTGCCCGACCAGGTCGGCCGTTTCCTCGCCCAGGGCCTCACCCAGCGCGCCATCGCCACCCGCCTCGGCCTGAGCGAACGCACGGTGGCCGGCCACATCGCCCGGCTGCGCGAACTGTACGACGCCGAGACGCTCTTCCAACTCGGCTGGCAGCTCCGGTCGGCGGCCGACGCCGCCCGTCGGCGGGTGCCGTGATGCACGGGCGCGGCGCCGAGCGGCCCGACCAGGCCGCACACGACCTGTACCTGCGCATCCTCCGGCGCGGCGGCTGGATCGACCGGGCCGAGGTGGCCGACGCCGACCGGCCGGCCCTGGAACACCTGCTCGCGCTCGGGCTGCTGCTCGCCCGGCCCGAATCCGACGTCTGCACCGCCGTCAACCCGCGGACGGTCGGCGACCGGATCAGTGCCGAGCTCCGGGCCGAAGGCACCCGGCTTCTCGTCCAGGCCGCCCAACTCCCGCAGGCCCTAGACGACCTGACCAAGGCCTACGACACGGCCCCGCGCCCGACCGACCGCGCCGGTACGGTGCATCACGTCCAGGGCCTCGGCGCGGTCATCCGGCGGTTCACCGAGGTGGAGGCGGCCTGTCGCCAGGAGATCCTCGTCGCCCAGCCCGGCCGGCCCCGCCACGCCCACCAGCTGGAGGAGGCCCTGGAACGGATCGGCCGGTTCTGCGGCCGGGGCGGCCGGATCCGGGTGATCTACGCACCCGGCGCCGTCCGGGACCAGGCGACCGCCGACCACACCGCCCGCGGCACCGAACTGGGCGCCCGCTTCCGGGTCCTGGCCGAGCCGTTCCGCCACCTGCACATCTTCGACCGCCGGATCGCCGTGCTCCAGTCCGCCGACGACCTCCGGAGCGCGACCTTCATCGAGGATCCGGCGACCGTCGACCACTTCCTGGCCGTGTTCGAACGGGACTGGGCCCGCTCGGGCCGCCTCCTCTGGAGCGCCGACCAGGCGTCCGCTCCCGAGTCGACGGCCCACGAGCAGGTCGGCCGGCTCCTCGCTCAGGGCCTCACCCAGCGCGCCATCGCCGGCCGCCTCGGCCTCAGCGAGCGGACGGTGGCCGGCCACATCGCCCGGCTGCGCGAACTGCACGACGCGGAGACGCTGTTCCAGCTGGGCTGGCAGCTGCGGGGCGCCCGGACGGGGGAGCCCGATGGGTGAGCGCTGTTCAGCCGGTGGCGGCGCTGGTCGGCCAGTAGCCGGCCCGGCCGACGACGGGGGGCTGCTGCCGGGGGACGTTGAACTGCTCACCGGGGGCGGTCCAGAAGCCCTCGCGCAGGGACAGCGCCATGCCGGCCCAGTCGAGCGCGGTCTCCACGGTGTGGTTGAGGGCCTCCTGCGACCAGGTGTCGTCGAAGACCAGCGGCAGGACGGGGGCGACCTGCTCGATGGTGGCGATCAGCGGGTTGTGCGTGATGGCCTCGTCGACGAGGAGGACGATCGGCTTCCGCAGCGCCGACGCCCACCCCAGCTCCAGGCTCACCCCGGCCGACAGCGGCGCCCCGACGTAGGCGAACACGAGGTCCGCGGACTGCAGGGCCCGGAAGTCGGACGGCACCCGGGGCTCCGGCGCCTGCCCGGCGACGGTCCAGGCATCACTGTGGTGCGCGCTGTACACGGCGGCACCGCTGCGGAGCAGGGTGGTACGGAGCGTCGTCAGCCGCGTCCGGCTGGCGAGCGTCACCACACTGTCCGCGGGCCCGGTCAGCCGCATCAGCGGCGCGGCCAGGAACACACGCGCACGCCGGCCCTCGGGGGTCTGTCCGGCGTGCTCTCGCAGGTAGGGCTCACTCATTGTCGACTCCGGGGATAGGTGCCAACCAGGCCGATCGCCCCGTTGGGTGGTGACTATCGGAATGCTGCTGTGCATTCGTTGTGGTCGAAACGAACTAGTCATGGACATGTTGTTTGTGGTGTCCCCGTCTTCCCCCTCCCGCGAGAGGGGTTGGGGAGTGCACTGATCGTCTCTGTCGACCGTCGCCACCGTCCACAGAGCCGTGGTGTCATCTCGATGCCTGGCAGAGAGATGACGCACTGGGGTAGCAGGCCCCCTGGCTTCCGGCATGGGCTTGCGGCATTATGTGGCAGGTTGTTCGAAACAATGGCTGGGTACCCGCGTCAAGTCTTAAACAAAGAGAGGGGGCACCATGTCTCGGATACGCCGGGTGGTGCGGTTTGTCCTGGTTCCAGTCGTTGTGGGTCTGGCGCTTTTCATCAGCAGCGGTTCGAGTCCGGCCGACGACACGATCTGGAACATCGGGGTTTCCCACGATGCGGCAGCGCCGAAGACCATGGCGCTGGCCAATGACACGATCTGGAACTGAGACCGCCGCGACGCTTGGTCAGTGATAGCTGTCGGAGTCGGTCGGAACGCTGTTCCTGGCCAATGCGTACCCGAGTTGGAAGAGCGACTCGACATTGTGCTCGTCGCGCATCTCGGCCAGGTGCCGCGCGAGCGTCCTTTCACTGATGCCGAGTCTGCGGGCGATCACCCGGTGGTTCACGCCTTCGAGCATGAGGTCGATGATCGTCTGCCGCATCCCGGAGACCACCTGCTGCGGAACGGCGCGCGCGCCGTCGAAGTCCAGCGCCCGGCTCCAGTTCCGCTCGAAGATCTCGCTGATCAGGTAGCTGATGACGGCCCGATCGTGCACGAAGGCAGCCAGATTGAGGTCCTCGGCGATGGGGATGACCGCGATTCGGCGATCGATGACGATCAATCGCGTGTAGGGCTCCTCCAGCGTCCGGAACCGCCCGCCGGCCTTGGTTATCGTGGCCACGTATTCCCTGGTGGGAGCGTGGTACCGGGTGCTCGGGTGGTAGATCGTCCTGAGCGTGATGCCCAGGCGGAGGGCTTCGAGGTCGCGGGTGAGGATGCCGGTGAGCGCCTCCGACGGGCGCGGCCCGCCGGGTTGGGCGGCGAGGATCTCCTCCGAGGCGCTGGCGACGATCTGCTGCACCCGCTGGTTGATCAGCACCTTCCCCCGCACGTACTCGATCGCGCCGCCGGCCTGCTCCGGTGAGTGGTAGGCGGCCGTCAGGTCGTGGAGATCGGTGGCGAGGGCCGACGCGCGGGTGAGCAGGTCGAGCGCCTGGCGCTGCCAGGTCACGGAGAGGCTCTCGGACAGCTGCTGGGGGTCGACCGCGACGAGGACACCGGGCTCGTCGGTGTCGGCGACCAGAAGGCCTATGGCCACCAACTCCTCCTGGGCTCCGCCCGCCCTGGCGAGGTCGGAGTCCTTCGGAAGCCGTCCGTTCTCGCGGATGACCGCCAGATACAACTCCCGCGCTTCTTTCGAGAGGACGGAGGGCCCAATCGCGGCGGTACTGGGCTGTTCTCGTCCACTCATCTGCGGGCTCCTTGCCGTGGCCGTGTCTGCACTACCTGCCGGGCACCAATACCGGAATCGCAGTGCAGCATGCCAGATCGGGTGGCATCGGTGAGGGCGGCCAGATTTGTTCGACAGCACTCTCTCACCACGATCAAGCCGCCGGCACCCCCCGGGTGGAGGGGAGCCGGCGGCCGGAGGTGTTCAGCCAAGTCTCAGCGTTTGGGGCGCCAGACGACCAGGGCGCTGGACTGGGTGGGGGGCTGGTAGGGGACGAGGTCGCGGCGGTAGGAGGCGTGGACGGCGGCCTCGCGCTGCTGGAGGGCGCTGGTGGCGCCTTCGAGGGAGTCGACCAGTTCGCCGATGCGGGACTGGAGCGCGGTGACCTGGTTCTCCAGCTCGATGATCCGCTTGATGCCGGCCAGGTTGATGCCCTCGTCCTGGGAGAGCCGCTGGACCTCGCGCAGCTGCTGGATGTCGCGCGCGGAGTAGCGGCGGCCCCGGCCGGCGGTGCGGTCGGGGCTGACCAGACCGAGGCGGTCGTACTGGCGGAGGGTCTGCGGGTGCAGGCCGGAGAGCTCGGCGGCGACGGAGATGACGTACACCGGGGTGTCCTCGGTGAGGACGTACTGCGGCGGGGCGGTGGGCCGCCGGGTGCGGCGGCCGTCGCCGGGCAGGCCGGAGCCGATGCCGGGCAGGCCTTCACCGATGCCGGGGCCGATGGGGCTGTCGGGGATCATCTGGTCGTCACGCTCCCTTCGCCGCCCGGAACAGGGCGGCTCGTGGGTCGTCGGAGGCGGTGGCCTCGCGGTACTGCTCCAGGGCGTTCAGCGCGTCCCCGGTGACGTGCCGCGGCACCACGACCTCGACGGTGACGAGGAGGTCGCCGCGGGTGCCGTCCTTGCGGGTGGCACCCTTGCCGCGGGCGCGCATGGTGAGGCCGTTGGCGCTGCCGGGGGGCAGCTTCAGCTTCACGGCGGGCCCGTTCAGCGTGGGCACCTCGATGGTGGCGCCGAGGGTGGCCTCGGGGAAGGTGACGGGGACGGTGACGGTGAGGTTGTCCCCCTTGCGCCCGAAGACGGGGTGCGGGCCGACGTGCACGGTGACGTAGAGGTCGCCGGGCTGTCCGCCGCGTTCGCCCTGGGCGCCCTTGCCCTTGAGCCGGATGCGCTGGGCGTCCTGGACGCCGGCCGGGATGCGGACCTGCATGGTGTGGGCGGAGCTGGCCCGGCCGCTGCCGTGGCAGTCGACGCACGGGTCGTCGACGATCATGCCGCGCCCGCGGCAGTCCTTGCACGGCTCGGAGAGCGCGAACGCGCCCTGGCCGCGGCTGACGGTGCCGGCGCCGACGCAGGTCGGGCAGACCCGCGGGGTGGTGCCGGACTTGGCGCCGGTGCCGTTGCAGCTGCGGCAGGGGGCCTGGCTGGTCATCCGCAGCGGGACGGTCGCACCGTCGACAGCCTCGTCGAAGGCGAGGGTCACCTCGGTCTCGACGTCGGCGCCGCGCCGGGGCTGGGCCTGCCGGCCGCCGCCGCGGTTGAAGAGCCCGCCGAAGACGTCGCCGAGCCCGCCGCTGCCGGTGTTCTGGCTGCCGCTGAAGAGGTCGCCGAAGTCGAAGTTGTAGCTGCCGTTGCCCTGGCCGGGTCCGCCGGCCCGGAAGCCGCCGTTGGCGAAGAGGCTGCGGGCCTCGTCGTACTCCTTGCGGCGCTTCTCGTCGGACAGGACGTCGTAGGCCTCGGAGATGTCCTTGAAGCGTTCCTCGGCCTTGACGTCACCCTTGTTGGCGTCCGGGTGGAACTCGCGCGCGAGCTTGCGGTAGGTCTTCTTGATCTCGGCGGCGGTGGCGTCCTTGGGCACGCCGAGGACCTTGTAGTAGTCCTTCTCCACGTAGTCCTTGCCACTCATGCGTCCACCTCGCTCCGCTCGGCAGCCGCTCCGCGCAACACGCGCCTTTCAACGATTCGTTTTTCAACGATTCGCTCGCTGCGCTTGCTCATAGCTGCCGCCACCTCCCGATGTCCATCGTCGCTGCGCTGTCAACAGCCGCTTCACCGGGCGCTGTTGACAGCGCGCTGCGGAGCCGGCCGCCGTACTGGCCGGCGTACGACTCCGCAGCGCACTGGTTGTCAGCTGTCACAGGTTGTCAGCTGTCCGAACCACCGTCGGACTTGTCCGCGTCCCCGGACTTCGCCTCGCCGTCGGGCGCGGCCGTGGTCTGGGTGCCCGGCTGGGGCTCCGCGACGGCGACCATGGCGGGGCGGATGATCCGCTCGCCGATGCGGTAGCCGGGCTGGAGGATCTGCACGCAGGTGTCCTCGGTGACGTCCGAGGAGTAGCTGTGCATCAGCGCCTCGTGCATGGTCGGGTCGAAGGGCTCGCCCTCCTTGCCGAACTGCTGGAGGCCCAGCTTGGCGACGACCGTCTCCAGGGACTCGGCGACGGACTTGAAGCCGCCGGTGACCTCGCCGTGCTCGCGGGCGCGGCCGATGTCGTCGAGCACCGGGATCAGGGACTCCAGGATGTTGGAGACCGCGATCTCGCGGACCGTCAGCCGGTCGCGCTCGACCCGCTTGCGGTAGTTCTGGTACTCGGCCTGCAGGCGCTGCAGGTCGGCGGTGCGCTCGGCCGACTCCCGCTTGGCAGTGGCGAGTTCGTCGGAGCCCGCACCGGAGCCGGAGTCGGCGGCGCCGGCTGCGGCGGCCTCCTCGGCGGCCTTGATCACAGCCTCGTCGGCGGCGGAGTCGTCGCCGGGCTTGCCGCCCTGCGGCTTGTCCGTCATGCCGCACCGCCCTTGGGCTTCTCGTCGTCCACGATCTCGGCGTCGACGACGTCGTCGTCCTTGGCCTGGGTGGACTCGCCGGCCGGGGCGGCGGCGTCGGCGTTGGCGTACAGCGCCTGGCCGAGCTTCTGCGCGGTGGTGGAGACCTTCTCCGAGGCTTCGCGGATCTTCGCGATGTCCTCGCCCTTCAGGGCCTCCTTGAGCTCGCCGATGGCGGTCTCGACCTCGGCCTTGACGTCGGCGGGGAGCTTGTCGGTGTTGTCGGCGATGAACTTCTCGGTCGAGTAGACGAGCTGCTCGGCGGAGTTGCGGGTCTCGACGGACTCGCGGCGCTTGTGGTCCTCCTCCGCGTACTGCTCGGCCTCGCGCATCATGCGCTCGATGTCGTCCTTCGGCAGCGCGGAGCCGCCGGTGACGGTCATCTTCTGCTCCTTGCCGGTGCCGAGGTCCTTCGCGCCGACGTGCATGATGCCGTTGGCATCGATGTCGAAGGTGACCTCGATCTGCGGCAGGCCGCGCGGCGCCGGCGGCAGGCCGGTCAGCTCGAACATGCCCAGCTTCTTGTTGTACGCCGCGATCTCGCGCTCGCCCTGGTAGACCTGGATCTGCACGGACGGCTGGTTGTCCTCGGCCGTGGTGAAGATCTCGGAGCGCTTGGTCGGGATCGTGGTGTTGCGCTCGATCAGCTTGGTCATGATGCCGCCCTTGGTCTCGATGCCGAGGGACAGCGGGGTGACGTCGAGCAGCAGGACGTCCTTGACCTCGCCCTTGAGGACACCGGCCTGGAGCGCGGCGCCGATGGCGACGACCTCGTCCGGGTTGACGCCCTTGTTGGCGTCCTTGCCGCCGGTCAGCTCGCGGACGAGCTCGGCGACGGCGGGCATGCGGGTCGAGCCGCCGACCAGGACGACGTGGTCGATCTCGGAGAGCGAGATGCCGGCGTCCTTGATCACGTTGTGGAACGGGACCTTGCAGCGCTCCAGCAGGTCGGAGGTGAGCTGCTGGAACTGGGCGCGGGTGAGCTTCTCGTCCAGGTGCAGCGGGCCCTCGGCGGAGGCCGTGATGTAGGGCAGGTTGATCGAGGTCTCGGAGGACGAGGACAGCTCGATCTTGGCCTTCTCGGCGGCCTCGCGCAGACGCTGCAGGGCCATCTTGTCCTTGGACAGGTCGACGCCGTGGCCGGCCTGGAAGACCTTGACCAGGTGGTCGACGACCTTCTGGTCCCAGTCGTCACCACCGAGGTGGTTGTCACCGTTGGTGGCCTTCACCTCGACGACCCCGTCGCCGATCTCCAGCAGGGAGACGTCGAAGGTGCCGCCGCCGAGGTCGAAGACCAGGATGGTCTGGTCGTCTTTGTCGAGGCCGTAGGCCAGGGCGGCCGCGGTCGGCTCGTTGACGATGCGCAGGACGTTGAGGCCCGCGATCTCACCGGCCTCCTTGGTGGCCTGGCGCTCGGAGTCGGAGAAGTACGCCGGAACGGTGATGACGGCGTCGGTGACGGTCTCACCCAGGTAGGCCTCGGCGTCCCGCTTCAGCTTCTGCAGCACGAAGGCGCTGATCTGCTGCGGGTTGAAGTCCTTGCCGTCCAGGTTGATCTTCCACCCGGTGCCCATGTGGCGCTTGACCGAGCGAATGGTGCGATCGACGTTGGTGACCGCCTGACGCTTGGCCACCTCGCCGACCAGGACCTCGCCGTTCTTCGCGAAAGCGACGACGGACGGCGTGGTCCGCGCGCCCTCGGCGTTCGTGATGACGGTGGGCTCGCCACCCTCCAGAACGCTGACGACCGAGTTCGTCGTACCGAGGTCGATGCCGACCGCGCGTGCCATCGTAAATACCTCCACGGAAGAGTTGAGCTTTACAGGCTCAAGGATGCATGACCGGATGGGTGTCGTCAACAGGGATGAGTCGCCGCCGCTCAACTTTGCTGAGCGGTCTCCTTCCCGCGGCCGCGGCGACTTCCCGTGGCCTTGGTCGTGGCCGTGGTCGCCGGCCGCGGCGCGTGTGGCGCCACGTGACTGCCGCCATAGCTTGGGAACCTTCTGGAGGACTGGTGGTGGGCGGTAATGTCCGGGCCGTCGGCCCGGAAAGTTACCGGCGAGTACAATCCCTTCCACGCAAGACCGTTCAAAGACCGCTCAACAGCAAGCCGCAGGAGACGGAGAGCCGATGCAGCTAGCAGCGATCGTCATCTCGCTGGTCACGTTCGTGATCGGCACCGCGCTCGCCGCCCGTGCGGCGCTGTACATCTACAAAGTGGTACGGACCGGCCAGCCGGACCCCACCCGCTTCGGTCAGCCCGCCCAGCGGGTGAAGACCGTCGCGGTCGAGTTCGTCGGACACACCCGGATGAACCGCTGGGGGATCGTGGGCATCGCCCACTGGTTCGTCGCGGTCGGCTTCTTCAGCCTGGTGCTGACCATCGTCAACGCCTTCGGCCAGCTCTTCGACGCCGAGTTCGCGCTGCCGATCATCGGCCACTGGATGCTCTGGCAGCTCTTCGTCGAGCTCGTCGGCACCCTCACCACGCTGGGCATCGCGACGCTGATCGTGATCCGGCTGCTCAGCCTGCCGTCCCGGTCCGGCCGCAAGTCCCGCTTCGCCGGCTCGATCGCCTGGCAGGCCTTCTACGTCGAGTACACGATCCTCGGCATCGGCCTCTGCATCCTGATGCTGCGCGCCCTGGAGGGCGCCCTCAACGGCGTCGACTCGTACGGGCCCGAGCACCTGGTCTCGTACCCGCTGGTCTCCGCCTTCAGCGGCCTGTCGCACGGCACGCTGGAGAACCTGATCTACCTCTTCGCGATGCTGAAGATCTGCATCTCGTTCGCGTGGGCGACCACCATCGGCATCAACCCCTCGATGGGCGTGGCCTGGCACCGCTTCCTCGGCTTCTTCAACATCTACTTCAAGCGCGAGGAGGACGGCGGCACCGCGCTCGGCGCCCTGCGTCCGATGACCAGCGGCGGTCAGCCGATCGACTTCGAGGACCCGGCCGACGACGCCGTGTTCGGCGTCTCCCAGGTCGAGCACTTCTCCTGGAAGGGCATCCTCGACTTCTCCACCTGCACCGAGTGCGGCCGCTGCCAGTCGCAGTGCCCGGCCTGGAACACCGGCAAGCCGCTCTCGCCGAAGCTGCTGATCATGGGCCTGCGCGAGCACGCCTTCGGCAAGGCGCCCTACCTGCTGGCCGGTGGCGGCAAGGACATGGAGGGCGAGGAGAAGGCCACCGCCGAGCAGCTCAAGGACGTCCCGGCGGCCGCCCTGGCCGAGGCCGAGCGCCCGCTGATCGGCACCGCCGAGGAGAACGGCGTCATCGACCCGGATGTCCTGTGGTCCTGCACCACCTGCGGCGCCTGCGTCGAGCAGTGCCCGGTGGACATCGAGCACATCGACCACATCGTCGACATGCGCCGCTACCAGGTGATGATCGAGTCCTCGTTCCCGACCGAGGCCGGGACGATGCTCAAGAACCTGGAGAACAAGGGCAACCCGTGGGGCATGGCCACCAAGGCCCGCCTGGACTGGGTCAAGGAGCTCAAGAAGGAGACCGGCATCGAGGTGCCGGTGATCGGCGAGGACATCGACCCCGCCGAGGTCGAGTACCTCTACTGGGTCGGCTGCGCCGGCGCCCTGGAGGACCGCGCCAAGAAGACCACCAAGGCCTTCGCCGAGCTGCTGCACACCGCGGGCGTGAAGTTCGCCATCCTCGGCAAGGAGGAGTCCTGCACCGGTGACTCCGCCCGCCGGCTGGGCAACGAGTTCCTCTTCCAGATGCTCGGCGCGCAGAACGTCGAGACGCTGAACGCGGCCCTGGAGGACGCGCCGGTCAAGCGGATCGTCGCCACCTGCCCGCACTGCTTCAACACCATCGCCAACGAGTACCCGCAGCTGGGCGGCCACTTCGAGGTCATCCACCACACCCAGCTGCTGCAGCACCTGATCGACGAGGGCAAGCTCGTCCCGGTCAACCCGGTCGAGGGCCTGATCACCTACCACGACCCCTGCTACCTGGGCCGCCACAACAAGGTCTACAGCCCGCCGCGCGAGATCATGGACAAGGTCCCCGGTCTGCGCCAGCAGGAGATGCACCGGCACAAGGAGCGCGGCTTCTGCTGCGGCGCCGGCGGTGCCCGGATGTGGATGGAGGAGCGCATCGGCAAGCGGATCAACACCGAGCGCGTGGACGAGGCGCTGTCCCTCAACCCGGACATCGTCTCCACCGCCTGCCCGTTCTGCCTGGTGATGCTCTCCGACTCGGTCAACGGCAAGAAGAACGAGGGCGCCGCCAAGGAGCACCTGAAGGTGGTCGACGTCGCCCAGCTGCTGCTCGACTCGGTGAGGGCGACCCCGCCGGCCGCCGCCGAGGAGCCTGCGACGGTGGACGCGTAGCGTCCTCTGTTCGACAGTTCTGCTACAACTGCCCGGCCCGGTGGTCGCCGCGAGAGCGCCCGCCGGGCCTGGCTTTTGGGGGGCCGGGACGGGCCGGACCGGGGGCGGATCCGGGGCGGGACCCGTAGGGGAGTGGTGCCAATCGCACGGCCGCCTGAGTGTCCGCCCGTTGGGAGGAAATACAGTAGGCGGCAGACCGGCCTCGCGCCGGTCGACCCGTTCCGGACGGCCGGACGGGTCCTGACCACCGACGGAGGTATCGGCCCGCCGGGCCGGGCCGCAGAGCACAAGGGGAACAGCGCAGACCATGACCGAGGCGATCATGCTGGTCGGTGGTAAGGGCACGCGACTGCGTCCGCTGACCACCCACACCCCCAAGCCCATGCTGCCGGTGGCGGGCGTCCCCTTCATCGCACACCAGCTGGCCCGCGCGGCCGCCGCCGGCGTCACCCGCGTCGTGCTGGCCACCTCCTACCTGGCCGAGGTCTTCGAGGACCACTTCCAGGACGGCACCCCGTACGGCATCGAGCTGGTCTACCTGACCGAACGCGAGCCGCTGGGCACCGGCGGCGCGATCCGCAACGCGGCGACCGGGCTGACCTGCGGCCCCGACGAGCCCGTGCTGGTCTTCAACGGCGACATCCTCTCCGGCGTCGACATCGCCGCCCTGCGCGACGGCCACGTGGCCGCCGGGGCCGACGTCACCCTGCACCTCACCCGGGTCGAGGACCCGCGCGCCTTCGGCCTCGTCCCGACCGACGCGAACGGGCGGGTGCTGGAGTTCCTGGAGAAGCCGGAGACGCCCGAGCAGATCGTCACCGACCAGATCAACGCCGGCTGCTACGTCTTCACCCGGTCCGTCATCGACCGCATCCCGGCCGGCCGCGAGGTGTCCGTCGAACGCGAGACCTTCCCCGAGCTGCTGGCCACCGGCGCGCTGCTGCGCGGCGTCGTCGACACCTCGTACTGGCTCGACCTCGGCACCCCGGCCGCGTTCGTCCGCGGCTCGGCCGACCTGGTGCTCGGCAAGGTCGACTCCCCGGCCGTCCCCGGCCCGACCGGCGACGCCCTGCTGCTGCCCGGCGCCACCGTCCACCCCGGCGCGGTGCTCAGCGGCGGCACCGTGGTCTCCGCGAACGCGGTGGTCGAGGCCGGCGCGATCGTCGAGGGCAGCGTGATCCTGCCGGGCGCGGTGGTCGGCCCGGAGACCCTGGTCAAGGACTCCATCGTGGGCGCCTTCGCCACCGTCGGCGCCCGCTCGGCGCTGGACGGCGCGGTGATCGGCGACGGCGCGATCGTCGAGTCCGACAACGAGCTGCCGAACGGCATCCGGATCGCCTGCGGCACCCTGCTGCCGGTCGGCGCGGTCCGCACCTCGGCCGGCCCGGGCGGCTGCCCGGCCGGCACCGCCGCGGCCGCCGCGGTGCACGGGCCCTCGGTCAGCGCGCAGCGGTAGCAGGACGCCGGGCCGGGCCGCTGTCGCCGGGCCGGGCCGTTGTCGCCGGGTCGGCGGTGGCGCCGTCGGCGGCGGGATTTCGGCCGCGTTCGTCTCAGGCTCGCTGCAAACCGGCCCCGGCTCCGTCCAGGCCCCACGCGGATTGGGCCGGACGGGTACCGTCAGAGCGTGGCTGGTAATCGATACGACAGCGGGCAGGGCGCCGACCCCCACGGCGGGTGGGCGCCCCCTCCGCCGCCGGCGGGGCCCGGGGGGCACGGGCAGACGGACGGGCCGGAGTACTTCACGACCTCGCACCGGGGCGTGACCGACGGCCCCGACGGCACGCCCGGAGGCCCCGGCGCCCCGGGCCCGCAGGGCGGCTACGACCCGTACGCCGCCGACCGGCCCGGCGGCACCCGGGCCTTCCCGACCGGCGACCCGTACGCGCAGGAGCCGCCCCACCAGGGGTACTACGACCAGGGCCAGTACCCCGGGCACCCCGGCTACCCCGGGCACCCCGGCTACCCCGGGTACCCACAGGAGGGGTACGGCGCCGAGGGCTACGACCAGGGCTACGACCAGGGCGGACACCCGCAGGGCGACGGCTACGGCCAGGACGGCTACGGGCCGCAGCAGCAGCCGCCGTACGGCCAGGACAACGTCACCGTCTACCGGGCCGGCGGCCAGTCCGCCCCGCACGTCGCCGGGCCCCGCCCGCACTGGCGCGAACTGCTCATCGGCATCTTCCGCGCCCCCACCGCGACCTTCGACCGCGCCCGCGACCACCAGGTCTGGCTGCCCGCCCTCACCGTCTCGATGCTGTACGGCGCGCTCGCGGTGCTCGGCATCGGCCTGACCCACGACGACATCGTCGACTCGACCTTCACCGTCGCGCTGACCGGCATCGCCGCCGCCGCGATCGGCTTCGCCGTGGCCGGAGCGGTCTTCGGCGGCGTCACCTACGCGCTGGCCCGCCAGCTCGGCGGGGACGGCCCGTGGAAGTCGACGGTCGGCCTGGCCGCGCTGATCGGCTGGCTGACGGACGCGCCCCGGCTGCTGCTCGACCTGGTGCTGCCCTCGGGCAGCGCGGTCGTCCAGGTCGCCGGATGGGCCACCTGGGCGTTCTGCGCGTACCTGCTGACCAGCATGGTCCGGCGGGTGCACGACCTGCCCTGGGGCAAGGCGGCCGCCGCCTCGGCGGTGCAACTGCTCGCGCTGCTGGTGCTGATCAAGCTGCCGACCCTGGGCTGACGGCCGGAGGGCACAATGGTGGACGGATCCCGGTCAGGCCGGGGCCCGTCCACCCTCTTCACCCCCTCAGCCTTCACCCCCCACCCCCTCACTCCCCCACCCCCTCACCCGTTCCACGTCACCGGAGCCAGGAATGACCCTCCCCACCACGCACGTCAGCTTCCCGGCCGGGGCGGTGACCGGCGAGTCGACGGTGATCGCGGTGCACCCGCTGGGGGACGGTCGGCACGCCGTCGTGACCGGGGCCACCCCGTTCCACCCGCTCGACCACACCTGGCCCGACCAGCCCGCGGACCTCGGCACCCTCACCGTCGACGGCACCGAGCTGGACGTCGTCGACTGCCTCACCGGCGCCGTCGGCCCGGACGGCGGAACGCCGCTGGCCGGCGCCGACATCCCGGTCCGGCGCGGCGACGAGGAGTGGTCCTGGCTGGTCCTGCACGTCGTCGACACCGACCCCGGCGACCTCGTCGGGCGCACCGCCGTCCTCGCCGTCGACGCCGACCGCCGGGCCGCCCTCAGCGCCTCGCACAGCGGCTGCCACCTGCTCGCCCTCGCCCTCAACGAGGCCCTCGCGCCGCGCTGGCGCAAGGACCCGGGCCGCTCCGACGCCCTCGGCCACCCCGACTTCGACAGCCTCGCGATGGCCACCTCGGTGATGGACACCGAGGCCAGCACCGACACCTACCGGCTCGGCAAGTCGCTGAAGAAGAAGGGCTTCACGGCGGACGCCACCGACGAGCTCCCCGCCCTCGTCGACGCTCTGCCCGCCCTCACCGAGGCCGTCAACGCCCGGCTCGCCGCCTGGGTCGCCGCCGACGCCCCGGTCCGCATCGAGGTCCCCGGCCCCGAGCTCACCGCCCGCCGCCAGTGGCACTGCGAGCTGCCCGAGGGCGGCGCGCAGATCTTCTGCGGCGGCACCCACCTGCACCACCTCGGCGAACTCGCCGAACTCCGCACCGAACTGCGGCTCTCCGAGGACGGCACCGAACTGGTCGCCGTCACCCGCCCCAAGCGGGCCTGAGCACCCGGGAAACGCGACGGGCGGCCGCCCCTCGTCCGTCATCGGCGAGGGTCGGCCGCCCGTACTGCGTGCGCTCCGCCCGGATCAGACGTCGGTGCGGTGGAAGTTCAGGAACGAACGGGACGGCGTCGGGCCGCGCTGGCCCTGGTAGCGCGAGCCGTACCGCTCCGAGCCGTACGGGTGCTCCGACGGCGAGGAGAGCCGGAACAGACAGAGCTGCCCGATCTTCATCCCCGGGTACAGCTTGATCGGCAGCGTCGCGACGTTCGACAGCTCCAGCGTCACGTGACCGTTGAAACCGGGGTCGATGAAGCCGGCCGTCGAGTGCGTCAGCAGGCCCAGCCGGCCCAGACTCGACTTGCCCTCCAGCCGGGACGCCACGTCGTCGGGCAGCGAGATGACCTCGTACGTCGAGGCCAGCACGAACTCGCCCGGGTGCAGGATGAACGCGTCGTCGCCCTCGGGCTCCACCAGCCGGGTCAGGTCCGGCTGCTCCTCGGAGGGGTCGATGTGCGGGTAGCGGTGGTTCTCGAACACGCGGAAGAAGCGGTCGAGGCGCACGTCGATGCTCGACGGCTGGATCATCGCCGGGTCGAACGGGTCGACGACGACCCGACCCAGGTCGATTTCGGTCCGGATGTCCTTGTCAGAGAGCAGCACGCTTCGAGGTTACGTGCACGACAGGGCCCCGGACGAATCCGCCCGGGGCCCGTTCCGTCCTCGCGTCGACCGTCAGGCCAGGAACTCCGCGGCCTCCAGCCGCAGCGCCCGGTCCAGCTGCGGCGCCGACAGCTCCCGCACGTCGGCCAGCACCGAACTCCTCAGCCGCCCGCACTGCGGACAGCGGATCAGCCGCCCGGGCCCGAGCCGGCCCGGACCGAGGTTCTGCATCGGGAACGTGGTGGTGCTGAACAGGTGCCCCTCGGCACAACGAACGACGGCGCGCTGCTCCATCGATCCCCTTCCCATCCCTAACCCAGTACTCACCCGTACTCATCGCGCCCCGCGGGACCTCGCCCCGGGACAGCGTCACATTAGGGGATGCTCCGGACATTCCACACCGTGGCTCGCCGCCCCGAACCCACCCGCCGGAGGACTCGTACGCGGCCCACACAGTACGCCCCCCTCCACCCCCGCCCGCCCCGCCACTCCCCGGGCGGGCCGTGCAACCACAGTCGCGAATGGGGTACAGTGACACTGGATTGAGCGGTCTCTGACGGCTCATCAGGCGGGCGTAGTTTAATGGTAGAACATGAGCTTCCCAAGCTTAGAGCGCGAGTTCGATTCTCGTCGCCCGCTCCAGCAGTAAAGGCCCAGGTCACATGACCTGGGCCTTTCGCGTTGTCTAGACCAATCCGGCCCCGTCGTGCCAGATCCGTGCCAGATGATGGTCGGCCTGGCGCGAGGCCTCTGCCCTTGCCGCCACGCTCGCCCAGGCCGAAGCGGCTGGCCACGACCCGACCGCCCTGCTCGCCCACGCGGCCGGACGACGCGAGCTGGCCACCGTGGACTCGCCCGCTGCCGTGCTCACCTGGCGCATTCGCCGCGACGCGGCCTACCCGCCCCGGCGCCGATCGCCATTCCGGACGAACGGCGCACCCGCGCGGCCCTGTCCACCGCCCACGCCCCCGGCGCCGCCAGTGTCTGGGCTGTACCGTCCCAAGCGGTAACCAGCCCAGCGGGGGCGGGAAACCCTCCCGCCCCCGCTTCCGTGGCCGCCTCAAGCCCGAAACACGCACCCTCGCATACCGGTTGATCGCCCTCGACGTCGACACCAAGGGAACAGAGCAGGACCGATGCCACGAGCAACTCTCGAGACGGATCTGCTCCAGAAGATTCGCAGCGAGCTTCCGAAGCGGCGTCTCAACTGCTCAGGACGGCGACTAAAGATTCGCCGTGTTCCGCCCAGCGCTCGAGCCGGAACAGGTCGACGAGGAGCACGCGGGTCTGTTCGGCGTTGGTCACCGCGTGTCGAGTGAAGCCGCCATTCGTGACGATCACGGCGATGTCGGATCCGTGGACCCTGCGAAGGGTTCCGGCCAACTCGCGCACGGGGGTGGGGCCGATGTTGCGGTTGCCCTTGGTGTGCTTCACCTGCACCGCGTAGCGCAGTCCCATGGGACCGGTAGCGACGGAGTCTGCGGCGTTGTCGCCGGAGCGGCCGACAGCCTGGTGCACGGTGAAGCCGTCGCGTTCCAACAGGGCGGACACTAGCTGTTCGAAAGCGGCGGGGGCGAGGTTCTTGATCGCGGCGACCGGGACCCTCCCGCCAGGCTCGAACAAGACGGCGGGTTGTTTCTCAAGCAACGTGATCATCTGTGTCGCGGACTGAGTGACCACGGAGTCGAGCTCAACCAGTTTGTCTGGATGCTCGATCGGCGACGTGCTCCTTGAGCGCTGTGCCTTCGGGATGGCCTCCTGGTGCCAGTCTTCCAGCGATTTCCAGCACAGATGGGTGAGCTCGGCCAGTGAAGTCCGCGCCTTACGGATCTTCTTCTCCTCCTCGTGGAACCAGTAGGAAACCACGCCTCGCTGTTCTCCCAGATAACCCTTGCAGGCGGCCATCACGGGCGTGGCTTTCCTCTCGACTGAGTCCATGCGGTCCTGGACGTCTTTCGAGATCTTCAGAAGCGTCTCGGCCAGGGCTGCCGTATCGAGAAGCTTGTCCTGGTATTGCATGGGTGAGCGCTTCCATGCGCCCCCCTTGGTGATGCGGCGAAGGCAGGCGATCACTAGGGGGAGTAGTTCGTGGTCATGGCCGGGGAGCTCGGTTTCGCGTTGGTAGAGGTCGCGAACACCGCAGCCGCTGAGGATCATCAGCTCGTCGAGAAGTTTAGTTGTCACATCTTTCACGGGGTAGAAGCTACCGAGATGGTCTGACACATCATCAACCACGGTGTCCACGACAGTTGTTCGCTCGGTGAACTGGCACCTTGTTCATCGATTAAAGGGGCATTTCGTTCGAGTTTAGAACAGAAGTTCTAAACAGAGATTGAATCAAATGGGCCTGGAGTGATGAGTAAGGCCATGAGACTCCCTTCGAAAAACTGAGAGACCCTTTGCGTTGCAAACCATTCGAACCGCGCGATTGTGGAGGGTGGGAGTGCTGACTGGACTTCTGTCGTTTGGAGATCGGGTGAGACCGGAGGGGTGTGATTGTGATCGCTCGCCGATCGTGTCGATCTTCGACCGGTGCGTGTGCTACGTTCCGTGGTCCAACTGAAAATAGGCGACCCCGGCAGCGCGCCAACGCTCCGGGGTCCGGCAACAGGAGTCTCAACCTCCCGATGCGCGTCCATCGTAGCGCCCACGTGCGCAACTTCACCGTGCTGCCCAACGCCGTCCTGCAGTACCGACGGCTCTCCTACACCGCCCGTGGCCTGCTCGCGGACCTCCTCTCCCGTCCCAACGGCTGGCGCGAGGACGGTCGGCATATGGCCGACACCAGTCCCCAGGGCCGAGGCGCGATCCGCAAGGCCCTGAAGGAGCTGGCCGACGCCGGCTTCTACCGGGTCGAGAAGATCCGCATGCCGGACGGCACGATCATCACCGAGACCCACGTCTACGACACCCCGCAGCTCAAGGCGGTGCCGGGTGTCACCCGTCCGGTCTCCGGTGAAGCGACCACCGGCGGTACTGGCACCCTTGTAAAGGACCTGGTGAAAGAACTCTCCCTCCCTGCCGACCTCGTCGGCGGCCAGGCGGCCGACGACGAGGTGGAGGAGCCGGGCGGGAGGGAGAAAGATCAGCAGGAAGTCGGTGACGCTGACCTGCTGCCCGACGAGCAGGTTCGTGCGGCGGTCTCCACGCTCTTCCGGGCGATCCGCCCCGAACCGCGCCTGCGCCTTGGTGAGGCCGAGGCCCGGAAGCTCGCCCCGCTGGTCGCCCAGTGGCTGGAGCGCGGCGCGACCGACGCTGACCTCGCCCAGGCTCTGCTGCCCGGCCTTCCCGTCCCGCTTCACTCGGCAGCAGCGGTGGTCCGCTACCGCCTGGAGCACAAGATGCCGCCTGTTCCGGTCCCTGCCCGCCCCGCAGCGGCGCGGTACGCCGAGTGCACCGAGTGCACCGAGTGCACCGAGTGCACCGAGTGCCACGACCCCATACCGCAGCCGGGTATCTGCCGCCCCTGTGCGGGCCTCGGCGGGCGCACGCTCGCCGTCGGGGGAGACGAAGCGGTCGCTCGCGGCGGAGCGGCCCGCGTCCGGGCAGCTCTGCGTACTGCGCGACCGACCGGGCTGGGCATCGGCACCCTGGTCCCGGTCGGCTGACTGGCGCGTCCGTCCGGCGGCCGGCGCTACCGGGGGATCAGCGACCAGCGCGAACGGCGGTGCCGCCCCGGGCGCCCTGCGGCTGCCCGGGGTTCTTGGCCCTGCGGGGTGGGCTGGGTCGAGCAGGACGGCTCGTCGTTCAGCAGGATCGAGCGCCAGACCCGTTCCTGGAGTTCGCGGATGCAGGGCCCGCAGGCATACATGGGCGCCTGGGCGCCGGCGACGTGAGCAGGGCCGATCCACAAGACACGGGTCCACTGCTGGCCGCAGTACAGCCAGCAGAAGCCGTCGAACCAGGTGTTGCCGTCATCGGTCGCGGGCGGGTCGGGCACGTAGCCGCGGGCGAACCCCGCGATGCCGGGGATCACGATGTGCGGCTCGGGCAGCATGGGATCACCTGCCCGGGCTGTGTCCGCCGTCGGATTCGGCAGCTTCGTCGGTCCCCAACCCGGCGATCGGTGACCACTCGTGTTTCAGGATCGAGTAGGTGATCGAGTCGCGCCAGGCGCCATGGACGAAGACGTGGTCGCGGATGCGGCCGTCCTCGGTCATGCCGGCGCGCAGGAGGGTGCGTGCGGAGGCTTCATTGAGCGGGGAGCGGGCGGCCCAGATGCGGTGCAGGCCGAGGACATTGAAGCCGAGGGCGCACAGCAGGTGGACGGTCTCGGTGCCGTGGCCCTTGCCCCATGCAGCCTGGTGGAGGGCGAAGCCGATGGTGGCGGCCTGCTGCGGCTCGGTGGCCAGGCGTGCGTAGCCGATCAGTCGGTGTTCGTCGAAGAGGGTGACGGCGAGGCAGTACTCGTCGCGCGGGGAGGCGTGCGCGGAGGCGATGGAGCGGTCCGTGATCGCCTGGACCTGCTCGCGGGTGCGGGGTTCGAAGCTGAGGTGGCGGGTGGCCTCGGGGTCGCCGTAGATGGCCAGGAGGTCGTCGGTGTCCTCGGGTTCGACCTCGCGCAGTGCCAGGTTGGGGCCGGTCAGGTGAACTGGAGTCATGGCTGCGGAGCCTATCCGCGGGGTCACCGGACGAGGACCGAGGTCGGGGTGGCGGTGAAGGCCTCGATCTCCTCGCGCAGACCGGCCGCCGCGCCGCTGCCGCTGCGGCGGCCGTCGCCGCGCAGGGCGGCGTGGACGCGCTGCGCGCTGCTCACGATGCCGAAGTTCCGCTGCTCGACGGGGAGGTCGAGCACGGGGCGGACGGCCTCGGCGGCGCCTTCGATCTCGCCGCGGGCGATGCGGGCGAGTGCGAGGTCGGTCTGGGCGCCGGCCTGGTCGCCGAAGGCCCACTCGTCCTCGGAGGCACTGCGGTAGGCGGCGACGGCCGCTTCGGACTGGTTCTCGCCGAGCGCGGCGTCCTGGCCGAGCTGCACGGTGGCCTCGGCGACGTAGTACAGCTGGCGGGGCACCGGGAAGGTCATGATGCCGCCGAAGGCGTCGAGGTCGTCGGGCTCGACGGCCTCGCGGGCGTCCTCAGCCCGCTGGATGGCCGCACGGGTGGCCTCACCGTCGCCGAGGAGGGAGTGGGCGCGGGCGGAGAGGCAGGCCAGCCAGACGCCGGTGGTGCCGCGGACGTCGCCGGCCACGCTCTGCCCGAGAGCCGCGTACTCGGCGGCCTCGCCGGGGCGGCCGGCCCAGTAGGAGATGAGCGACTGGAGCGAGCGCACCCAGGCGCGCATGGCGTGGTGGTCTGCGTTGTCGGCGCAGACGAAGGCAGTGCGGGCCTGCATCATCGCGGCGCTCGGGTTGCCGAGGTCGTGGCTGGCCTTGGCGAGCATGCCGGAGGTGATCCCGGCGAGCAGGTACAGCTCCCGGGCCTGCAACGGCTTGACCCGTCCGTGCTCCAGCAGTCGGAAGGTGAGGTCCTGGACCTCGACCAGGTCGCCGAGCAGGGTCGGCAGTGCCAGCTTCGGGTAGGCGGCGGTCAACCGCCGTACCTCGTCGTGGATCTGGCTCAGGGTCTCCGAGCCGATACTGCTGCCCTCCGCCATCGCGGTGAACCGAAGTGCGCGACGAGCCGCCATCATGACCTGCCTTTCCAATTCCGTGGTGCCCGCGTCGAAGCGGGGTTCGCTGCTGGACGGGCCACCGACAGGCGGTGCCGCTGCTTGCTCGGGTGGGAGGAGGACAGGGGCCGGCCGTGGTGGCGGGACGACGAACGAGGCGGTGGCGGCGTGCACGGGGCCGGCCGGTGCGGGCGCGAGGAGTTGGTCGACGCCGACGCCGAACATGGCCTCCAGCACCCGGCACTGGTCCGGGTAGGGGCGGGTCTTCACCGCTCCGCCGTACCAGCGCTCGAACTGCCGCTTGGAGACCGACAGGCCCCGGAGTCGGGGGTCGCGCTCCTGCTCGGCGAGCGAGTTCGCCGTCGCCTCGAACCGGAGGCGGAAGGTCTCGTAGACCTGCCAATGCCGCTGAAGCGTCAAAACCCTTAGGAGTGTGGGAGTTTCAGCCATCGCGGATCATCTCCGTCCCCGTTCGTCTGCTCTGACGATAGCCATCGGCACTCGACAGGAAACCCGTTCGAGGCCGTACCGGACCAGATGGCGGTGGCCATGACGGCAGTCATGACGCACACCGCCATGGCGCCGGCCTCGCCGCCCTCAGGGCGACGGGATGGCGACGGCAGCCGCGTCGTATCGGTGCCGCACCGGGCGCCGCCATCCTGAACGCCGCTTCACTGTCTGTGCATCGATGGCAGCGAAGCGTGAGATCAAGGGCGCTGGGACCGGCGCCCGATCAACCCCATCCAGCACCACGTGTATTCCGGCTCGCCATGCCGTGAGCCGGCCCGGGAGGGAACCGATGGACAGTACCCTGACCGCTCTGGCCGGGCAGATCGCCCAGCTGGACGCCGTGGACTCCGCCCATCTGGAGCGGATGCGCCACGAGGCCTTGACCGCCCAGGCGCCGTGGAAGGCAGAGTACGGCGCCTACCAGTCCGGCGGCTGGTGGACCACCTCGCTGATGAACGCCTCCGGCGACGCCGCCGACGTGACGATCGGCGACTGCGCCGCCCGCCCGACCGACCTGCTGGGGCGGATGCCGGCCACCGCCGCGTTCCTGGCCGACCTCGGCCTGAACTTCATGTGGGTGCGGCTGGCCCGCCTGGAGGGCAACGCCTTCCTCTGGGAGCACCGCGACTACGACGAGCTCCACCAGGTCGAGCGGCACCGGCTGCACGTCCCGCTGCACACCAACACCTCGGCGTTCCTGGTCACCGGTGGCACCAAGGTGCACATGGCCGGCGGGCGGATCTGGCGGCTCACCCCGACCTACGCCCACGGGGTGTGCAACCTGCTCGGCCCGGACCGGATCCACCTGATCGCCGACGTGTACGCCGACGACGCCTACCAGCGCCTGGCCCGCCGCCCCATGCTGAGCCCGACCGTCGCGGAGCCGTTGCCCGTCGCCGACCAGACGGTCCTCGCGGAGCGGCTGGAGGCCGCTCGCAACATGGCCGCCCTCGGCTACACGGAGGCGGCCGAGCGGATGCTGCTGCGGCTCTTCTACACCTACGCCCTGCCGGAGGGCACGGCGTACGACCTGATCGCCGAACTGCACACCTTCCTCGGCGACATGGAGGCCGCGACGCGCTGGGAGACCGCCAAGCGCCGCCTGCTCGCCCTCCCCGCCTGATCCCAGCCCGCGCCTACGCCCGGAAGGAAGAAGCGCATGCCCACCCTGCAACTGGCGGCGATCACCCAGGCCAACCGGCCCGCACAGCTGCCGCTGCTGTCGAAGCTCGCCGACATCCTGGCCACCTCCCTGTCGGTGACTCACCTGATGGTCCGCGGGTCGTTGGCCCACGGCACCGCCGACCGCCTGTCCGACGTCGACTTCGTCGTCGGCGTCCACGACGTCCAACTCCCGGCCTTCGTCGAGGCGCTGGACACCCTGATGCCCGTCGAGGCCGGCGCTCTGCTGCCCGGCTGGCGCGACACGATCGTCGCCGACCTCGGTGGCGTCGGGATGGTCTTCCTCGTCCCGGACGAGGGGAAGCTTCACCAGATCGACCTCTACGTCGCACCGGCCTCCCGGATCCCGCGGCTGCAGGCGATGGTCAGCACCGCAGTCCTCCTCGACCGCCGGCCCGGACCGGTCGACGTGGCGGACATCGCGGCGGCCGAGAGCTTCGTCGCCGCCTTCGCCGCCCGGCCGCGCTCCTGCACCGAGCTGCTGATCGAGCACCTGGTGCTGGCCGTGCTCCTGCACAAGCGGATCCGGCGCGGCCAGCGGTTCGTGGCGTACTCCGAGTGGCACCGGCTGCACACCGCGACGAAGGACCTGATCAAGACCGCCCTGGCCCCCGCCTCGCGGTACTGGGGCTGGTACCAGCTGCGCGAGGAGATCGCCGTCACCCCGATCGGCCGGGCCTGCCTGGGTGACCTGGATGCGGCGATCAGCGGTCCGGCGATCCCGGAGGCGGCCGATGTCACCGAGGCGATCGAGCGGGTGCTCGCCTTGACGGAGCGGGCCTGCCCGCAGGCGCTCGACGGCCTGCACGACGCTGTCGCCGCCTACCGCACCTACCAGGAGCTGGTGTGAACGCACTCCACCTCGCGGGCCCGGCCGCCAGCCGGGCCCGCGAGGGCCTGACCGCCGTCTTCTTCGGCGGTGTCGTCCCCGCCTCGGCCGAGGAGGAGGCACTGGCCGAGGAGGAGGCACTGGCCGAGGAGATCGGCCGGAGCTTGGCCCAGGCCGGGTACCAGCTCCTGCACGGCGGCTACAACGGCCTGATGGAGGCCGCCGCCCGCGGAGCCGGAGGCCAGGGAGCCACGGTCACCGCCGTCACGCTGATCGGCAAGCATGGCGAGTGGGGCGGGTTCAACCCGCACACCACCTTGTCCGTTCACCTGCCCGACCCTGGCGCACGACTCAACCACTACCTGGAGCACGCCGACCTGATCGTCGCCATGGGCGGCGGTGTCGGCACCCTCCACGAGCTGACCGCCGCCCTCTACTACGCGACCGTCATCCGGTCCGTCCCGGTCTGTGTCGCCGGACCGGCAGCCCTTCGTCTGCTCGCCTTCCTGCGCGAGGAGCGGTGGCTGTACGAGACCCCGACCCGGCCGCTCGGCTTCCTCGCCACCGCGGAGTCCGCGGACGCCTTCCGCGCCCACCTCGCCACGCTCGACACCGCCCCGATCGGAGAAGCATGACCACCCGCACCCCGCCGGCCGGCCTCGCCGCCCGGCTCGCCGAAACCGCCTGCGTCGACGCCCCGTTCACGCTCGCCAACGGCACCCAGCTCGACGCCTACTTCGACGAGTACAGGATGGCCTCCGACCCCGCGCTCCTGCGCGACACCGCCACTGCCTTGGCCGACCTCGTCCCCGACGACGCCCAGGTACTCGCCGGCATCGAACTCGGGGGCGTCCCCCTCGTCGTGGCGCTGTCCGCCGCCACTGGCCTGCCCGCCGTCTTCGTACGCCGCAAGCCCAAGAGCTACGGCTCGTGCCACCAGGTCGAGGGCCTCGCCATCGACGGCCGCCGCACCGTGCTCGTCGACGACGTGGTCCGCTCCGGCGGCCAACTGCTCCACATGGCACGCATCCTGCGGATGGTGGGCGGACCGGTCACCCACGCCCTGTGCGTCCTGGAACGCCCACTCGGCGGCCGGGCTCTGCTGGCCGACCACCGCGTCACCCTGCACTCCCTGCTCACCGAGGCCGACCTGCCGGCGCCCCGGACGGGTGGTGCCGCGTGAAGCGGGCCGTGCTCTTCGACCTCGACGGCGTCCTCGTCGACAGCCGGGCCGCCCAACTCGCCACGCTGGCGGGCTACGCGACCTCCGCTCTCGGTAGGCGCGTCACCGTCGCGGACCTCCCGCCCGCCGCCGCGACCACCCCTCGCGAGTACGTCCTCTCCGAACTCGGGCTGGACGGGCCGATCAACGAGGACAGCTGGGCGGCGGCGAGCGCCACCGCCACCCTCACCGCCGAGGTGTTCCCGTACGTCGCCGAGACCCTCGCCGCGCTCCGCGAGGCCGGAGTCGGCACCGGGGTCGTCACCCTGCGAAGCCGCGAACGGGTCAACTGGCTTCTGCCACAGGACATCCTCGACCAGCTGGACACGGTCGTCTGCTACGAGGACGCCCAGCCCAAGCCCGCCCCCGACGGCGTACTGCTCGCCCTCGACCGGCTCGACGTCACCCCGAGAGCGGGCATCTTCGTCGGCGACACCGAGACCGACATCCACGCTGCCCACGCCGCGGGCGTCACCGCCGTCGGCGCCGGCTGGGGTTTCGCCGGCCCCGAAGCGCTCACCCGGGCCGGAGCCCACCTCGTGATGCCCCGAGCCGACCACGCCGCCTTCGTCCTGCCCCTCCTGGTCGGCATCGGCCGACAGGAGGACAACTCCAAGCGATCTTGACCCCGGACCCGCTACTGTTGGTGGCGCAGTCGCAGCGGACCGTTGCGTCCCGTATCGGCTGCGCCACCTCAGAGCGACGGATACCGGAGTCATGGTCTACACCGTGGGGGCGCGAGCTATCTGCGCCGAGCTGGAGAACTGAGAACCACTCAGTCCTCGTTCTCGGCCCGGCTCGGCGTGTGATCACCCCACCTCTCTCCGCGACTCTTCCGTGAGGGCCATACCGCCATGCGCTCGACGCAGATCCGTTCCACCTTCCTGGACTTCTTCACCTCGCGCGGCCACCGCCACGTCCCGTCCAGCCCGCTCATCCCGTCCGACCCGACCCTGCTGCTGGCCAACGCCGGCATGAACCAGTTCAAGCCCTACTTCCTGGGCGAGGTCACCCCGGACTACCCGCGCGCCACCACCATCCAGAAGTGCGCCCGCACCTCCGACATCGACAACGTTGGCCGCACCAACCGGCACGCCACGTTCTTCGAGATGATGGGCAACTTCTCCTTCGGCGACTACTTCAAGGCCGACGCCATCGCCTACGCCTGGGAACTCCTTACCCAGGGCTACAACTTGGAGAAGGACCGTCTCTGGATCACCGTCCACCAGGACGACGACGAGGCCGAACAGCTCTGGCGCAGGATCGGTGTCCCCGCCGAGCGCATCCAGCGCCTCGGCGCGGACAACTTCTGGGACATGGGCGTCCCCGGCCCGTGCGGCCCCTCTTCCGAGCTCAACTACGACCGGGGTCCGGCCTTCGGCCGCGAAGGCGGACCGGCCGTCGACGGCGAGCGGTACGTCGAGATCTGGAACCTCGTCTTCATGCAGTCCCTGCGCGGCGAGGACGACGACAACGGCACCTTCCCGATCCTGGGCGACCTCGCCCGGCAGAGCATCGACACCGGCCTCGGCCTCGACCGCCTCGCCGCGATCCTCCAGGACGTCGAGAACGTCTGCGGCACCGACCTGCTCCTGCCCACCCTCACCACCGTCCAGGAACTTGCCGGACGCGACTACCCGGGCAGCGGCGAGGAGAAGGTCTCCTTCCAGGTCGTCGCCGAGCACGCCCGCTCCATCGCCTACCTGATCGCGGACGGCGTCCTGCCCGCCAAGGACGGCCGCGGCTACATCCTGCGCCGCCTGATGCGCCGCGCGATCCGCCACGCCCGCCTGCTCGGCATCGACCAGCCCGTCCTCGCCCCGACCACCGCCAGCGTCATCGCCAACCTCGGCGACGTCTGGCCCGAACTGGTGGGCCAGGCCTCCCTCATCGAGCAGGTCGTCACCGCCGAGGAGGAGTCCTTCACCCGCACCCTCACCCAAGGCACCCGGCTACTCAACGCCGCCATCACCCGCAGCCGCGAGGGCCGCACCACCACCCTCACCGGCGAGACCGCCTTCGAACTGCACGACACCTACGGCTTCCCCGTCGAGCTGACCATCGAGGCCGCCCGCGACGCCGGCCTGAGCGTCGACGAGGACCGCTTCACCGCCCTGCTCGCCGAGCAGCAGAAGCGTGCCAAGGCAGGCGGCAAGGCCAAGACCGCCGAGGCCCTGCGCCGCCAGGACGCCTACCGCGAGCTGTCCTCCCGCCACGGCCGCACCGACTTCACCGGCTACGACCGCCTCGACACCGAGGCCACCGTCCTCGGCCTCGTCTCCGACGGCACCGTCGTGCCCGGCGCCGATCAAGACGAGACCGTCGAACTGGTCCTGGACCGCAGCCCGTTCTACGCCGAATCCGGCGGCCAGGTCGGCGACACCGGCACCATCCGAACCACCGGCGGCGCGCTCCTGGAGGTCCTGGACACCAGGCTCGGCCTGGAAGGCTTCCACGTTCACACCGTCCGCGTCCGCGAAGGCGAGATCCGCACCGGCGAGCAGGCCGAAGCCCTCGTCGACGGCCAGCGCCGCGACGCCGTCGCCCGCTCCCACTCCGCCACCCACGTCCTGCACGCCATGCTCCGCCGCACCCTCGGCGACCACGCCCGCCAGCACGGCTCCCTCGTCGACGCCGGCCGCCTGCGCTTCGACTTCGCCCACTTCTCCGCCGTCGACCGCACCCAGCTCGCCGCCATCGAGACCCTCGTCAACGACCACCTCCTCGACGACCCCGAAGTCCGCATCTGGCACGCCACCCGCTCCGAAGCCGAGGCCGCCGGAGCCACCGCCCTGTTCGGCGAGAAGTACGGCGACCACGTCCGCATCGTCGACATCGGCGACTTCTCCCGCGAACTCTGCGGCGGCACCCACGTCCCCCACGGCGCGGGCGCCGGCCCCGTCCGAATCCTCGGCGAAGCCTCCATCGGCTCCAACCTCCGCCGCATCGAAGCCCTCACCGGCCGCGACGCCCTCACCTACCACGACACCGAACGCCGCCTCCTCGAAGAACTGGCCACCCTCCTCGGCACCCGCCCCCAGGACGCCCCCGACACCCTCCGCAAGCGCCTCGACGCCCTCACCACCGCCCAACAGGAACTCGCCCGCCTCCGCGACGCCGAGCTCCGCACCCGCGCCCAACAACTCGCCGCCTCCGCCCGCATCGTCCCCGGCGGCCGGATCGTCACCGAGAAGCTCACCGGCCTCAGCCCCGACGAGCTCCGCACCCTGGCCACCCGCACCGCCGACCTCCTGGGCGACGACCACGCCGTCGTCGTCCTCGGCACCGAGCACGGAGGCAAGGCCCTCCTCGCCGCCGCGATCACCCGCAGCCTCCACGACACCGGCACCCACGCTAGCCAGATCCTCATCCCGGCTGCCCGCACGGTCGGTGGCGGAGCCGGCGGCAAGGGCCCCGTCGCCAGTGCCGGCGGACGCCACACCGAGGCCCTCGACGAGGCCCTCACCATCGCAGCCCAGGACGCTGCCCGAGCCCTCGGCCAGTAGCGCCGGCCGCTGGCGCGTGCGGTCGGTGCCTCCCAGCTGGGGAGGTGCCGACCGCGCGTTCTCACCGCTCTCGTCCGGCTGCGGCAAGGTCTTTCAGCAAGACCACGCTTTCGTAGTTGGTCACGTCCCACCGCCACGTCCCAACAGGGACGTACCCCCGGCGGCGGTACCAAGCGACCAGCTCAGTGGCCTCGGCCGACGTATCGATGACCGCTTCTGCGGCCCCGAGAGCGACGATGCGGTCCTCCGCCACGGTCAGCAGCCGGTGCCCGAGGCCCGTCCCCTGACACACGGGATCCACCGCCAGCTGCCAGAACGAGCCCGCGTCGGATGGTGCCGGATACCCCGTGGGCACCGTGTACGGCGCCGCCACTGTCACCGACCCGACCAGCTCAGCACCCCGGAAGGCGAGCCAGCACTCACCCCTCCCCGCCCGGGTAGCCGTGTCCTGCACGGACTGGTACGACGCGAAGAAGACCCTGCCAGCCGCTGCATGGGCGGCATACGCGCGGTGCAGGAGCAGGGTGAGCTCCTCTGCCGAATCGCCATCGGTGAATCGCCGTATCGAGATGCCTCCCCCGGAGCCAGCCGCCCGGCCGTGAACGCTGCGCAAGATCACAACGAACAGTCTCGCTCCGATGCAGCCGGAGGGCCTCCGGGAACCCGTTGGGCTTGCCTACGCGCTGCCCGTGACCGGCCAGCGCGTAGCGACCGGGTGCCACTCAGGGCATGGCCTCGAACGCCTCCTGCACGTCCTCGCGCCGCTCCGTCCACCAGGCCAGGAAGCGCTCGGTGGGCAGGAACAGGTGGTCGCAGGAGTGGTCGTCGCGGTCGTAGTGGAAGACCAGCTGCCAGTAGTCCGACATGCGCTTCCACCACAGCCGCTCGACCGCGTCCGCCAGGGCCGACACCGGGAGTGGCACCACCGACCGGTAGCCGGCCACGAACGCGGAGGTCCGCTCCAGGTCGAGGAAGCCGTCCTCACCGCCGAACTGCACCGTGGCGGTGCGGGCGACATCCTCGCCGAACGGCCGCACCCGGATCCGGTCCCAGTCGATCACCCCGACGATCTCGCCGTCTTGCCACAGCACGTTCCGGTGCTGGACGTCACCGTGCGTCCACCCTGCCGGGCCGACCGCCACCTCGCCGGCCGGGCGCTCGTGCCCGTACTTCTCCAGCAGCACCTTGCGCTCAGCCAGCGCCGCAGTCGCCTCGACGTCGAACGCCGTACGGTTCTTCAAGCCTGCGATCAACGCCAGGAACCGATCAGCCTCCCCGCGAGCCGAAGCGGGCTTGGTCACCGAGACGGTCACCTGCTCCGGCCCCGGCGGCAGCAGGCCAGCCAGCCGCTCACTGTTCAAGCTCCGATGGATCCGACCGAGGAGAACGCCGAGGTCACCGGCCTGCCCGATCGAGAGTGCCGTGCCCGGTAGATGGCTTCCCTCCATCCACGGAAGCAGGCAGTACCCGCGGCCGGCGACCTCGACCACTGCGTCCCCGGCTACGGAGAGCCGCGCCCTGCCCACCGGCAGGCCGTTGTCGGTCAGCTCCGCCAGCACAGCCAGGTTCCGGCGAGCCAGCGGCAGCGGCACATCCATGATCCGCTTCAACGCGAACGAGCCCTCGGCCGTATCCAGCCGCCAGTTCCCGTTCATCAGCCCGTCCGACAGGAAGCGGCACTCCCGAACCTCACCCAGCCCGAAAGCCTGGCCAAGAACCGCCAGATCCTCCGCGATCTCGCTGTACCGAGCGCCACTCGGGGCGTTGAAAGTCGCGTCCGTCACTCCAAGCAGGCTAGCGGAGCAGGGACACCAATGCGGTCGGTTCGGGGGTACCCCAGTCCAGCCTCCAGCTGACCTCGTCGTGGTCAGGGCGCACAGGTTCGTGAACGCGTGTTGGCTGACGGCGATGGCGTTCGCGATGTAGGACCTGAGGACCGGACGTGGCCCGATCTCCAGTAACTCCATCGGGCGGGCCTAGGTTCAATGCCGGTGACTTTGTGGTCGGTGTCTCGTTGGTTGTGGTGTGGCGAGGGTGGGGCAGGTCAAGGCGCCTGCGAGTGAGCGGATATCGGACCG